>NZ_CP024866.1:2134459-2486850 GCF_004136015.1 Pseudomonas sp. ACM7
ACTTCGTGGTGAACGTGAACGCGGTAGAACTTGCCGGGTGTACCGGTGAACGTTCCCTTGCCGTTTTTATCGAGGGTGACCGACGTCTTTTCGCCGCTATCGCTGGCAATCACATCGACCTGAATATTCCCCACGGGAATGTCATAAACCGATTCAAACTTGCTCTCGATCTCTAGCTCTCCACCCTTCGGGCATTGCACCACGGAGGAGAAAAAATCGTCGTCGCCACTGCTCACCGCAGTGCTGGCATTGCCGAAACTTATGATTCGCTCCATACCCATCAACGAAGGCAAATCAGCGGCGTGACTGGCCTTGTCCGCCGCTTGGCTGAACCAGTGCTTGAGCTGTTCACGGTAGAGGGTGAGGGTGTCTTTGAAACCGTCGAGCTCCTGCTCGATCCGTATGATCTGATCCATCAGTTCAGCTCCGCCATCAGGTAGTCCACCAAAGCTGTTTTGGGTGCTTGAGGCAGGTCCGGTGTTTCAAGAAAGATCGCGACCTTGTGGCGCAAAACGCTGTCGGAAAACGCCTCAAAAAGATCAGGGCGCTCCTCGCTCAGCCACTTGAGCAAGTTGCTGATTCGGGTGGTTGCGAACTCGGTACCGAGGTGTTTGACCAGCGATTCGGAAACTTCCCACCACGGAAAAACCCGGGAGCTGCTCAGCGCTTGTCCACCGATTTCGAGCGATTGGCCGTTGATCAAACAGCGCCCGATCACCGGCATCAGCTGCGTAGCGTTAACCTCGGCCGACCGAAGAATCGGCAGCAAATAACGCCCATCCCAGAAGCGGAAAAACACCGCATTACCGTTGGGCAAAAGGACTTGAGTGAGGCTGCGAAGATGCTCGACCAGCACTTCTTGAGAGGCCGAAGAAACCGCCAGCCAACCCCAATCGCGAGACTCGGTGTTGGCGACCCACTCCAGAAACTCACTGCCTGCAGCGACGATTCCGACATAGGGCATCACCGGTTCCCACTCGGCGTAAGTGGTGTCGGCCCAGATCGGACTGGGTGCTTGAGCGGAGATCGAACGCTGCCACGCTTTGAACGGTTCAGCGCCGCTCGCATTGCTGAAAACCGCGAACAACTGCTCGGAAGGTTTGAGCGGTTGGCGATCCAGCCAGTTGTGGGGTGACAAGACATCAGGCTGCACAGACACCCTCCTTGCAGCGCTCACATTCCTCACAGAACGGCGCGTCGCTTTTCAGGCTCAGAATCTGTGCGGCACTTAGCAGCGCCGCCGGGGCGGCGACGAGTTTCAATGGGGTATCCGGCAAGGCTGGCGAAGCCGCCATGGCCGGCATTAACGCACCGCCAACCTGAATCGGCACACTGCTGAAGATGCCGCCGGGACCGATGTTGATCCACTGCCCGCCCGCCTGAATCGTCGCGCTGGCCCCGCCGTCGATCACCACTTGCTGGCCGGCGCTGACATGGAATTGCTGACTGGCATTCAGCGCCTGGCTGGTCACGCGAATGTGTCGGTCACCGACCACCACCAGGTGATCATCCAGTTTCACTTCGGTCTGGCGCTGGCCGTGGGTGATGCGTTGCTCGTCGGCCTTCAGCTCATGGCGAGCGGTGCCGGTGACGACAATGCTGCGGGCGTTATCAACCTGCACTTGTTGATCATTCAGCACGTGCTGAGTCCAGTTTCGCTGGGCGCGCAGGTAGATTTCCTCGGCGCCTTTGCGATCCTCGATGCGCAATTCGTTGTAACCGCCGCCACCGGGACTACTCTGGCTGCGGAAAATGCTGCGGGTTTTGTCAGCGGGAAGATCGAGCGGCACCGGGGTTGCGGCGTTTGGCAGGCAACCCATCACCAGCGGTTTGTCGGCATCGGCGTCGACGAATCCCACCAGCACTTCCATGCCGACTCGCGGGATCATCACGCTGCCATAACGGTCGTGCGCCCAGCCGGTGGCGACGCGCAGCCAGCAACTGGCGTGTTCATCGAGCTGACCGTCACGGTCCCAGGCCAGCTGAACCTTGACCCGACCGAACTCGTCGCAATGGATTTCGCTGTCGGCCGGGCCGGTCACCACGGCGGGTTGATAGCCGAGCATGCGTGGTTTTTCCGGCCCGAGCGGAGGGCGAAACGAAACGTCCCACGGTGTTGCCAGAAAGGTATTGCGATAGCCCTGGAAATCATCCGGATTGTCGCTGGTGACTGACTCTTCCAGCACTTGCGGCTGGCGGCCACGGTGCTCGATTTCGGTGATCAACCACAGGTCATTCCATGCCTGACGCGGATGCTCGGCCAGGTGTAGGAAGTGGCCACTGACCAACGCCGATTCGTCGCCACGACCTTCGGCCTGACGGAAGTCGGCGTTGTGGCGTTCGAGTGCTCGTTGGGCCAGATGCCTGCCGTGTTCGCGATCGGTGAATTGACCAGGAAAGTGGTAATCCTCGAGCACCGGTCGCAGCTCACTGTCGAGGCGGCTTTCAAGTTGCAGGCGAGGTTTCTGGAAGTCGTAGTCGCGACGGGTTACGGCTGTCGTCCGGGTTTCCAGTCGCACGTTGAAACGCTTGATGGCCGGCGCATCCGCCGCCATTCCGCTGCCCGGCAGGTATAGCGTCGGCTCGGGCAGACGAGGAAAAACCGTCTGATCATCACCAAATACCAGCAGGTGCCCGTCGATGCTGTGCTGAAAGTGGTAGTGAATGCCGATCTCGGCACACAGCCGCTGGATGAACGCCAGATCGCTTTCGGCGTATTGCACGCAGTACTCACGAGGGGAGTAGTCGCTGCCGAGCCGAAACTCGAAAGCATCGCGCTGGATGCCGTGGTCCTTGAGGATCTGCGCGATGATCGCCGGCACGCTTTTGTGCTGAAAGATCCGCTGATTGATGCGCTGACCGAGGTAAGCCAATCGCGGTACGAGACTGACTTGATAACCCGTCAGACGTTTCCCGGAATCACTTTGCCCGACCCGAAAAATCTGACCATGAATACCGGAACCTTGTGCATCGAAACTCAGAAACGCCTGACGATGCAGCAGGTTTTCGAGTTCGATGTCCGGTCGCTCGCTGACCAGTTCCAGGTCAAAACGGTAGGGTTGGCTGACGGCTTCCGAGCCCGAGAACTCAAGCACCTTGAGCTCATTCTGGACGCCGGCGATCGTCAGCGTGAAACGCGGTTGATTGGCTGGAGCGAACATCCGATGTGTCTCTGCAGAATGAAGGCGGGCGATTCTGCATGAGCAACAAGGGGTGTTGAGGTAGGGACAGGGAAATCAGATTTGCCCTACTTTTTTAGAGATTTATCCTTCAACAATTAGTGTGTTTGGCTACAGACAATTCCTTCAAAAGCACCACTAACCACTGTGGGAGCGAGCTTGCTCGCGATGGCGTCGGGTCAGTCGACCTAATTATTGAATGATCGACCGCTATCGTCGGAACGCCGCCCGGAGCAAGCTCGCTCCCACAGGGAATAGATAGGGATTCGAGATTTGCGTAAGCCAAAAAAAACGACCCGCCTCCAAAAGGAAGCGGGCCGTTTTCATGTTCGGCGAAAGGTCAGAGCATCAGCTCTTCCCCATCACTTATTCAGGCGGAAATCTGCCTCGGCAGCGGCGAAGCGATGAAGCATGCCGTGAGTCGGCTCACCCAGTTTGCTGACGATGTAGATCGCCAGGCTGGCGAAGATGAAACCAGGGATGATTTCGTACAGGCCCAGCAGCTCGAAGTGCTTCCAGACGATTACGGTGATCGCGCCAACCAGAATGCCGGCCAGTGCGCCGTTGCGAGTCATGTCTTTCCAGATCACGGAGATCAAGACCACCGGACCAAACGCTGCACCGAAACCGGCCCAGGCGTAGCTGACCAGACCCAAAACGCGGTTTTCCGGGTTAGCGGCAAGACCGATAGCGATCAGGGCAACCAGCAGCACCATGGCGCGGCCGACCCAGACCAGCTCAACCTGGGAAGCGGTTTTACGCAGGAAGGTTTTGTAGAAGTCTTCGGTCAGGGCGCTCGAGCACACCAGCAACTGGCAGCTCAGGGTGCTCATCACGGCAGCCAGAATGGCCGACAGCAGTACACCGGCAACCCAAGGATTGAAGAGGATTTTCGCCAGTTCGATAAACACGCGTTCGTGGTTTTCGGTCACCGGTGCGGCCAATTCAGGGTGCGCCGAGAAGTAAGCAATACCGAAGAAACCTACAGCGACGGTGCCGCCCAGGCACAGGATCATCCAGGTCATGGAGATGCGACGCGCTTTAGCGATCGACTTGACCGAATCCGCCGCCATGAAACGCGCCAGGATGTGCGGCTGGCCGAAGTAGCCCAGGCCCCAGCCCATCAGCGAAATCACGCCGATGAAGGTGGTGTTTTTCAGCATGTCGAAGTTGCTTGCGTCTTGCGCTTCGATGGCCAGGAACGTGGTGTCGACGCCGCCGGTGGCCAGCAGCACGATGATAGGCGTCAGCAACAGGGCGAAGATCATCAGGGTGGCTTGTACGGTGTCAGTCCAGCTCACGGCCAGGAAACCGCCAACAAAGGTGTAGGCAATCGTCGCCGCAGCACCGGCCCACAGCGCCGTCTCGTAGGACATGCCGAAGGTGCTTTCAAACAGACGGGCGCCAGCCACGATGCCGGAAGCGCAGTAGATGGTGAAGAACACCAGGATCACGACCGCGGAGATGATCCGCAGCAGACCGCTTTTGTCTTCGAAACGGCTGGAGAAGTAATCCGGCAGGGTCAGCGCATCGCCGTTGTGCTCGGTCTGCACGCGCAGACGGCCGGCGACGAACAGCCAGTTCAGGTAAGCACCGATGATCAGGCCGATGGCGATCCAGCTTTCGGACAGACCGGACATGTAGATAGCGCCCGGCAAGCCCATCAACAACCAGCCGCTCATGTCGGAG
The DNA here is from genome assembly GCF_004136015.1 of Pseudomonas sp. ACM7. Classification (NCBI taxonomy): domain Bacteria; kingdom Pseudomonadati; phylum Pseudomonadota; class Gammaproteobacteria; order Pseudomonadales; family Pseudomonadaceae; genus Pseudomonas; species Pseudomonas sp. ACM7. The sequence goes on from NZ_CP024866.1 coordinate 2,139,328, forward strand.
GCGCCGGCGGACAATGCAGTCACGACGCTGCCCAGGCTGCGACCGCCCAGAATGTAGTCAGAAAGATTGTTGGTGGAGCGATAGGCCATGAAGCCGATCAGCACCATTGCTGCGATGTAGATCACGAACGTGATCAGTGTTGGATTGCTTACGCTCATTAAGTGATGCCCTGGCTTTGTTTTTATGTAGCGGCAGAGTGTGAAACCGCCGACAAACGACAACGTTTGTTCAGACGATTTCGGGGCCCGCGCATTTATGACTGATGTTTCCCCAGGAAAGCCATCAGCCGGTGCACCTGTCTTTTTTGACCGGTTGCACCTTGGGCGCGAATGCTATTCAACAAAGCAAATAAGGTGCAACCAGTTTCGCGAGAATAAGTTGCACCCAGTCGGATTTATCCGGAAAAACCCTGTTTTTGCTCCCTTTTAGCGCAGTCCTGGCAGTTTACTAGAAGCAAAAGCACCAAGCAGGAGCGGTACGTTCGTACCGGAATTTATTTCCTGACGAGCTGCGTATTATTCCGACAAAAAAAGGGTTGCACCCGGTTGCACCTCGACGGTTGCACGGCTAATCTTGCCGCCAGCTGATGCCACGCGGTTGTGGCAAACATGAGGATAAAAATATGGCTACCACCACCCTTGGGGTCAAACTTGACGACCCGACCCGCGAGCGCCTCAAGGCTGCCGCGACCTCGATTGATCGCACGCCGCACTGGCTGATCAAGCAGGCAATTTTCAATTACCTGGAAAAACTCGAGGGTGGTGCAACCCTGACCGAGCTGAGCGGTTTGATCAGCAAAGACGCTGACGACGCCGGCGAAGTCCATGCCGACCACGCGCACCAGTGCTTCCTGGAATTCGCCGAAAGCATCCTGCCGCAATCGGTGCTGCGCGCTTCGATCACCGCCGCTTACCGTCGCCCGGAACCTGAAGTGGTGCCGATGCTGATCGAACAGGCTCGCCTGCCGGCAGCGATGGCCGAAGCCACCAACAAGCTCGCTTCCTCGATTGCCGAGAAGCTGCGCAATCAGAAGAGCGCTGGCGGCCGTGCCGGGATTGTTCAGGGCCTGTTGCAGGAATTTTCCCTGTCGTCCCAGGAAGGCGTGGCACTGATGTGCCTGGCCGAAGCGCTGCTGCGCATCCCGGACAAAGGCACCCGTGACGCGCTGATCCGCGACAAGATCAGCACCGGCAACTGGCACCCGCACTTGGGCAACAGCCCGTCACTGTTCGTCAACGCCGCCACCTGGGGCTTGTTGCTGACCGGCAAACTGGTCGCCACCCACAACGAAGCCGGCCTGACTTCGTCCTTGAGCCGCATCATCGGCAAGAGTGGCGAGCCGATGATCCGCAAGGGCGTCGACATGGCCATGCGCCTGATGGGCGAGCAGTTCGTGACCGGCGAAACCATCGCCGAAGCCCTGGCCAACGCCAGCAAGTTCGAAGCCAAAGGCTTCCGCTACTCCTACGACATGCTGGGTGAAGCCGCACTCACCGAGCACGACGCCCAGAAATACCTGGCCTCGTACGAACAAGCCATCCACTCGATCGGCAAAGCATCCCACGGTCGTGGGATTTATGAAGGCCCGGGCATTTCCATCAAGCTGTCGGCACTGCACCCGCGTTACAGCCGTGCGCAGTACGAGCGCGTGATGGACGAGTTGTACCCGCGCCTGCTGTCGCTGACCCTGCTGGCCAAGCAATACGACATCGGCCTGAACATCGACGCCGAAGAAGCCGACCGCCTCGAGCTGTCGCTGGATCTGCTGGAGCGCCTGTGCTTCGAGCCGCAACTGACCGGCTGGAACGGCATCGGTTTCGTGATCCAGGCTTATCAAAAGCGTTGCCCGTACGTAATCGACTACGTGATCGACCTGGCTCGTCGCAGCCGTCATCGCCTGATGATCCGCCTGGTGAAAGGCGCGTACTGGGACAGCGAAATCAAGCGCGCCCAGGTCGAAGGCCTGGAAGGCTATCCGGTCTACACCCGCAAGGTGTACACCGACGTGTCCTACATCGCCTGCGCCCGCAAACTGCTGTCGGTACCGGAAGTCATCTACCCGCAGTTCGCCACGCACAACGCCCACACCTTGTCGGCCATTTATCACATTGCCGGTCAGAACTATTACCCCGGCCAGTACGAGTTCCAGTGCCTGCACGGCATGGGCGAACCGTTGTACGAACAAGTTGTAGGTAAAGTTCCCGAAGGCAAGCTGAACCGTCCGTGCCGCGTGTACGCACCGGTCGGTACTCACGAAACACTGCTGGCGTACCTGGTACGTCGTCTGCTGGAAAACGGTGCGAACACCTCGTTCGTCAACCGCATCGCCGACCAATCTATTTCGATCCAGGAGCTGGTGGCCGATCCAGTGGCCAGCATCGAGCAGATGGCGACGCTGGAAGGCGGCTTCGGCCTGCCGCACCCGCGTATCCCACTGCCGCGTGATCTTTATGGTGCCGAGCGCGCCAACTCCAGCGGCATCGACATGGCCAACGAACATCGTCTGGCTTCCCTGTCCTGCGCCTTGCTGGCAACCGCTCATAACAACTGGAAAGCCGCGCCGATGCTCGGTTGCGCCTCCAGTACCGAAACACCTGCGCCAGTCCTGAACCCGTCCGATCTGCGTGACGTGGTCGGCCATGTGCAGGAAGCCACCGTCGAAGACGTCGACAACGCGATCCAGTGCGCCCTGAACGCTGCACCAATCTGGCAGGCCACGCCGCCCGCCGAACGTGCTGCGATTCTGGAACGTGCCGCCGATTTGATGGAAGGCGAGATCCAGCCGCTGATGGGCCTGCTGGCTCGCGAAGCCGGCAAGACCTTCGCCAACGCCATCGCCGAAGTACGTGAAGCTGTGGACTTCCTGCGTTATTACGCAGTGCAGGCTCGCAACGATTTCACCAACGACGCCCACCGTCCATTGGGTCCGGTGGTGTGCATCAGCCCGTGGAACTTCCCGCTGGCGATTTTCAGTGGCCAAGTCGCTGCTGCATTGGCCGCCGGTAACCCGGTACTGGCCAAGCCTGCGGAACAAACCCCGCTGGTGGCTGCTCAAGCCGTGCGCTTGCTGCTCGAAGCCGGGATTCCGGAAGGCGTGCTGCAACTGCTGCCGGGCCGTGGCGAAACCGTTGGCGCGCGTCTGGTCGGCGACGATCGGGTCAAAGGTGTGATGTTCACCGGTTCCACCGAAGTCGCTCGTTTGCTGCAACGCAACGTCGCGGGTCGTCTGGATGCTCAAGGTCGCCCGATTCCGCTGATCGCCGAAACCGGCGGCCAGAACGCGATGATCGTCGACTCCTCGGCACTGACTGAACAAGTTGTGATCGACGTGGTGTCTTCGGCCTTCGACAGCGCCGGTCAACGTTGCTCGGCGCTGCGTGTGCTGTGCCTGCAGGAAGATTCCGCTGACCGTGTCATCGAAATGCTTAAAGGTGCCATGGCTGAATGCCGACTCGGCAACCCTGAGCGGCTGTCCGTGGACATCGGCCCGGTGATCGACGCCGAAGCCAAGGCCGGCATCGAGAAGCACATCCAGGGCATGCGTGACAAAGGTCGCAGCGTGTATCAGGTAGCCATTGCCAACACCGAAGAAGTCAAACGCGGCACCTTCGTGATGCCGACGCTGATCGAACTGGAAAGCTTCGACGAGCTGCAACGGGAGATCTTCGGCCCGGTGCTGCACGTGGTTCGCTACAAGCGCAAAGAGATTGATCAGCTGATTGGTCAGATCAACGCTTCCGGCTACGGCCTGACCTTGGGCGTGCACACTCGCATCGACGAGACCATCGCCAAGGTGATCGACAACGTCAACGCCGGTAACGTCTACGTGAACCGCAACATTGTGGGTGCTGTGGTTGGCGTGCAGCCGTTCGGTGGCGAAGGTCTGTCGGGCACCGGTCCGAAGGCCGGTGGTCCGTTGTACTTGTACCGCCTGCTGTCGACGCGTCCTACCGATGCAATCGAACAATCCTTCGCTCGCGGTGATGCCATCGCGGCACCGGATGTTCGTCTGCGTGATGCCATGAGCAAACCGTTGAAGGCCCTGCAAGCCTGGGCTGACAGCAACAAGTTTGCCGACCTGAGCACCCTGTGCGTGCAGTTCGCGGCGCAATCGCAAAGCGGGATCACCCGTGTTCTGGCGGGCCCGACCGGCGAGCGCAACAGCTACGCCATCCTGCCGCGCGAACACGTGCTGTGCCTGGCGGAAGTCGAAGGTGATCTGCTGACGCAACTGGCGGCGGTATTGGCAGTCGGCGGTTCGGCGGTATGGCCGGAAGCTGAATTGACCAAGGCATTGTTCGCACGTCTGCCGAAGGAAGTTCAGGCGAAGATCAAGCTGGTTTCCGACTGGAGCAAGGACGAAGTACTGTTTGATGCGGTTCTGCATCACGGCCATTCCGATCAGTTGCGTGCGGTGTGCCAGCAAGTGGCCAAGCGTGCCGGTGCGATCGTTGGGGTTCATGGGTTGTCCCAGGGCGAGACCAACATTGCGCTGGAGCGTCTGGTGATTGAGCGGGCGTTGAGCGTTAACACTGCTGCGGCGGGTGGTAATGCGAGCTTGATGACTATCGGCTAAACCGCAACAAGACCGGGCGCCCGCTATGGACGCCTGGAATGCAAAACCCCTTGTGGGAGCGGGCTTGCTCGCGAAGGCGGTCGATCATTCAACATTGATGTTGAATGTAATGGCCTCTTCGCGAGCAAGCCCGCTCCCACATTTGATTAGCGGTGCCCGGACTCCACCATCACGCTCATCAATCATCCTGTTCAGCCTCTATTCCCACGCCTAGACTCGGCCCATTCCAAAAAAAGGTAGGCCGCCATGTCCGAGACGTTGCTCAGTTCCCGCAATCTGGCTTTCGAGCTGTATGAAGTCCTCGATGCCGAAGGCCTGACCCAGCGTGAGCGTTTCGCCGAGCACAACCGCGAGACCTTCGATGCTGCCATCGGCACCGCCCGCACCATCGCCGAGAAGTTCTTCGCGCCGCATAACCGCAAGGGCGACGAGAACGAACCGCGCTATGAGGACGGTCAGGCGATTCTGATTCCGGAAGTGAAACCGGCGGTGGATGCCTTCCTTGAAGCCGGTTTCCTCAACGCGGCACGCAGTTTCGATGCAGGCGGCATGCAACTTCCTACGCTGTTGTCCCAGGCCTGTTTTGCGCATTTCCAATCAGCCAACGCGGCGTCGACCTCTTATCCGTTCCTGACCATGGGCGCGGCGAATCTGATCGAGAGTTTCGGCACCGAAGAGCAGAAACAGCGCTTCCTGCAACCAATGATCGACGGACGCTTCTTCGGCACCATGGCGCTGACCGAACCGCATGCCGGCTCGTCGCTATCGGATATTCGTACCCGTGCAGAGCCGGCGTCTGACGGCACGTACCGACTCAAGGGCAACAAGATCTTTATCTCTGGCGGTGATCACCCGCTGTCGGAAAACATCGTGCACATGGTGCTGGCCAAGCTGCCGGATGCACCAGCTGGCGTGAAAGGGATTTCGCTGTTCATCGTGCCCAAGTTTCTGGTCAACGATGACGGCAGTCTGGGCAAACGTAACGACGTACTGCTGGCCGGGTTGTTCCACAAGATGGGCTGGCGCGGCACTACGTCCACCGCGCTGAACTTCGGCGATAACGGCGAGTGTGTCGGCTACCTCGTGGGCAAGCCTCATCATGGCTTGAGCTACATGTTCCAGATGATGAACGAGGCGCGAATCGGCGTCGGCATGGGCGCGGTGATGCTCGGTTACGCCGGTTATCTGTATTCCCTGGAGTACGCACGCGAGCGCCCGCAAGGTCGCGTGCCGGACAGCAAGGACCCGAATACCGCGCCAGTGGCGATCATTCAGCACGCCGACGTCAAACGCATGTTGCTGACCCAGAAAGCGTACGTCGAAGGCTCGTTCGACCTCGGGTTATACGCGGCGCGACTGTTTGACGACACCACGACGCTTGAGACTGAAGCTGAGCGCAAACAGGCCCATGAACTGCTGGATTTGCTGACGCCGATCGTCAAATCCTGGCCATCGGAGTTTTGCCTGAAGGCCAACGAACTGGCGATCCAGATACTCGGCGGCCACGGCTACACCCGCGAATACCCGGTGGAGCAGTATTACCGCGACAACCGTCTGAACCCGATCCACGAAGGGACTCACGGCATTCAATCGCTGGACTTGCTGGGCCGCAAACTGGCACAGAACGGTGGTGCGGGGCTCAAGCAATTGATCCGTCTGATTGCTGATACCGCCGAGCGCGCTCAAGCGTATGAATCGTTGACCGCGCTGCGTGAGCCGCTGGAAAAATTGGTGGCGCGTCTGCAAACCGTGACCATTGGTTTGCTGACGGATTTGGGGCAAGGCAAGGTTAATAGCAGCCTGGCGAACTCGGCGCTGTACCTGAAAGTGTTCGGGCATACGGTGATTGGCTGGCGCTGGCTGGAGCAGGCGATTCGCGCTGAGGAAGGGTTGGCCAAAGGGAATGTGGCGGATGTGAGCTTCTATAAAGGCAAGTTGCAGGCGGCGCGGTATTTTCTGACGTGGGAAGTGCCGGGTTGCCATCATGAATTGGCGATTCTTGAGGCTCGGGATGATGTGTGCCTTGGGATGCAGGATGAGTGGTTCTAACCAGAGCCCTTTTGTGCTGCTGAAATCCCTTCGCGAGCAAGCCCGCTCCCACAGTTGACCGCGTTGCCTGATGCATCGCGGATCAAATGTGGGAGCGGGCTTGCTCGCGAAGGGGCCCGCACTGACTACACATCAACTCAGCTTGAAACTGCCCATCTGCCGCGCCAAATCATCCGCCAACCGCTGCAACGTCTGACAGTCTTCACGGCAAGCCCTGACTTCCCCTGCCGTCGCCCGGGCCAAATCAGAAATCCCCTGCACGTTCCGGTTAATCTCTTCCGTCACCGCCGACTGCTCTTCCGTCGCCGCCGCCACCTGATGGTTCATGTCGCTGATGCGCTCGACCTGTCCGGTAATCGCCGTCAACGACGCCCCGGTGCGCTGGCTCGACTCAACCCCCGTGCCCGTCGCCGCTTGCCCGGAATGCATCGACGACACCGCGTTCTCCGCGCCTTGCTTGAGGCTGCCAATCATCTGCTGAATCTCATCAGTCGACGACTGCGTCCGCCGCGCCAACGTCCGCACTTCATCCGCGACTACCGCAAACCCACGCCCCATGTCCCCGGCCCGCGCCGCTTCGATGGCCGCGTTGAGCGCCAACAAGTTGGTCTGCTCGGAAATCCCGCGAATCACTGCCAGCACCTGATCGATGGATGCCACCTGATGGGCCAACTCGCCCACCGCACTGGCAGCGAGGCCGATTTCATCGGACATGCTTTCAATATGCCGGATCGACCCGCCCACCACTTCCCGCGCCTGCATCGCCTCATCCCGGGCGGTTTGCGAAGCCACGGCTGCATTACCGGCGTTCTGGGCGATTTCCTGTACGGTCAGGCCCATTTCGTGGACGGCGGTGGCGACCATGTCGGTCATTTCCTGCTGCCGGCCGGAACGCTCTGCGGTGTTGTCCACCACCCGCGCCACTTGGCCGACTGCCGTGCGTAAACGCTCGCTGGTGGTCAGCACTTCGCCGATCATGTCGCGCTGACTTTCCAGGAATCGATTGAAGCCACGCGCCAGGTCGCCCAGTTCATCGGCGCGACTGGAATCTAACCTGTGGGTCAAATCTCCCCCACCGCTACCGATGGCTACCAGCGCTGCTGTTACCTGACGGATCGGCCGCACCAATCCCCGGGCCAGCAACACCACCAGCAACAGGCACACCAGCGCCACCGCCAGGCCGATGCCGCTGCTCATCCACATGGCGCGACGGGCTTCAGCGTAGATTTGCGACTGTGGCACTTCGGCCACCAGCGTCCAGCCCAGATCACGCAACGGCAGGCTCAACGCCAGATAATCTTCGCCGTCGCGGACAAAGCTACTGTTGGTGGCAACTTTTTGACCCATCACCGCTTGTGCGGCAGTTGCACCAATTTGTTCGGCCAACGTGCGTTTGCCGCTGAATTGCGCCTCGGGATGAACCTGGATCAAACCGTCGGAACGCACGAGATAGACCTTGCCGCGCTCGCCGAAGTTGAAATTGTGGATCAGCTCCGACAGCTCTTTCATGCTCAGGCCAAGCCCGGCAACGCCCACGACTTTGCCGGCCTGCTCGACTTTGAGGTCGATGAACAGCGCCAATTCTCCAGTCGCGGTGTCATTGTCGATATTGAGGGTGCGCGGCTGGTTGCTGTCGAGGAACGAATAGAACCAGGCGTCTTTGGGGTTGGAGCGGCTGAGGGTCCGGTCCAGGCCTTTTTCGGTGAAGTAGTGGTTTGAAGCAGTGCCTATCATCAGCGCGGTAAAGGCTTTGTGCTCGGCACGGATGCCTTCCAGATAGGTAACGAAGGTGTTGGTCTGGGCACTGTTTTCACCCCCGGCCAACCAGTCGCGCACCATGCTATTGCTGGCGATGTCCTTGGCGGCGGTGAGGGGTTGAACGAGGATTCGCTCGATGTCGTTGCGCATCGCTTCGATGCTCGACGGCAGCGCTTGTTCGACCAGATAGCGCTCGGCGAGGCGGTTGACCACGAGGGTATAAATGCCAACCACGATCAGAATACTGACCAGCAGGGCGGTGCCCATGCTCAGGATCAACTGCCATTGAATACTGCGTCGCCAGAACTGCATGGAGCACCCCCAAAGAATAAGAGGCTGAAACACTGCAACAGCCGTGCCGATTGTATACAACGCAAACGACAATTTATTCTTTGGTTGTGCGCAAAGCCGATCAGGCCTGATTGATCGTCTTGGAGATCACTTCAACCGTGGCGCTGACTTGCTCTTGGTAACGGTCGAGTTCCTGCTTGTGCTGTTTCTGCATTTCGATCTGCTGGGAGCACAGATTCATTGCCGCCAGCACCAACAAGCGGTCACCGATCAGTGTCGGGTACTTCTTTTTGGTGTCAGCCAGGGCAGCCTTCAGCATTAACGCGGCGTCCAGCAGGGTTTGTTCTTCCCCGGCCGGCGCCTTGATCGAATAGTCCTCCCCCAGGATCGAGACGACTTTTACCCCTGCGGCGCCGTGATTCATGCGCTGACTGGGCCGGCGCTGACGCGCTCAACCAGGGCCTGGATGCGTGCAGCGGTGGCACCTTGTTTCTCTTCCTGTTCCATCAGGCTCAGCTGCAGGCTTTCGTTTTCATCCTTGGCCTGGGCCAGTTCTGCGCTCAGGGTTTGGTTAGTGCCGAGCAGGGTCTGGTTCTGTTGCACCAGGTCGCTGACCAGCTGTTCCAATTGGCTTAGGGATGCTTCCAACATTTTGATTTTCCAAGCATTTTCAAAGGGCGCGTACGATAAAGAAAAGTCACCACGGATGCCAGGGTTATTGGGGCGCAAGGCCTTGATTTTCCTGGCGGGTGACCTTCCTCGCGAACTTTAAAGACTGTGATTGGCGGATCTGGTTCCTGCACTTCGTCGCCGGAGCCTTTGTGCGACAAAAACGCGCAGGGCCTCAAGACTTTAGTCGTATGACCGATAAGTCACCCATACGTCAGTCTCAGCGCCGCACGGATGCGCTCTTTTCGGTAAACACCATGTCCCTTCGTAATATGAATATCGCGCCACGGGCGTTCCTCGGTTTTGCCCTGATTGGCGGTTTGATGCTGGTTTTGGGGGTATTTGCCTTGAACCAGATGAGCAAGATTCGCGACGCCGGTGAAGACATCGCCTCCATGAGTGTGCCGAGCATCAAGAGCCTCGACGAATTCACTCAGCTGACACTGCGCCTGCGGGTGCTGTCCTACCGTTTGCTGGTGAACCGCGAACCGGACGTGCAGCAGAAAACCTTCGAGCTGTTTGACTTGCGTAATCAGCAGATCCGCGACGCTCAACGAGTCTACGAACCGCTGATCGACGGCCCGCAGGAACGCGCTGCTTACGATCAATACGTGCAGTTGCTGGCGCAGTATCGCCAACTCGAAGATCGGATGAAGACGCTGTCGCGCAACAACCAGGTCGACGAACTGCGCACCATGCTCAACAGCGAATTGCTCTCCAACTCCGAAGCGGTCAACTCGGCCCTGGCAAAGTTGCTTGAGATCAACACCCGACAGATCGAAGCAACCGACACCCTTGCCGGTGAGCAATATTCGACGTCTCTCAATCTGGTGATCATTTTGCTGGTCATCGCCAGCGGCCTGACCCTGCTTTTCGCCTGGTTGCTGACCAACAGCATCACCAAGCCAATCGCCAACGCCCTGAGCGCTGCCGAAGAAATTGCTGAAGGCAACCTGACTCGCCCGATCACAGTAGACGGTGAGGACGAAGCCGGCCGCTTGCTGCTGGCCATGTCGAAGATGCAGGACAAGCTGCGCGACACCCTGCAACGGATTTCCGGTTCCGCCACGCAACTGGCGTCGGCCGCTGAAGAGCTCAACAGTGTCACTGACGAAAGCGCTCGTGGCCTGACCCAGCAGAACAACGAAATCGAACAGGCCGCCACCGCGGTCAACGAAATGACCAGCGCCGTGGAAGAAGTCGCGCGCAATGCCGTCAGCACGTCCGAAGCCTCGAAAAATGCCACCACTTCCGCCGGTGATGGTCGTGACCTGGTGCAGGAAACCGTCAGCGCCATCGAACGCATGAGCGCCGATGTGCAGAGCACCGCGACCCTGATTGGCGATCTGGCCAATGAGTCCCGTGACATCGGCAAAGTGCTGGACGTGATTCGCGGCCTGGCTGACCAGACCAACTTGCTGGCATTGAACGCAGCCATCGAAGCAGCCCGTGCCGGTGAGGCCGGTCGTGGTTTTGCCGTAGTAGCAGATGAGGTCCGTGCCCTGGCGCATCGCACCCAGCAGTCGACCAGCGAAATCGAACGCATGATCGGCAGTATCCAGAGCGGTACCGAACACGCGGTGGATTCGATGCGCAACAGCACCGAGCGTGCTGAATCGACCTTGAACATCGCCCGTGGTGCAGGCATGTCGCTGGACACTATTAATAGCGCGATCGTCGAAATCAACGAACGCAACCTGGTGATCGCCAGCGCCGCCGAAGAGCAGGCACAGGTGGCCCGCGAAGTGGATCGCAACCTGGTGAATATTCGTGATCTGTCGGTGCAGTCGGCGACCGGGGCTAACCAGACCAGTGCTGCGAGCAATGAGCTGTCGCGATTGGCGCTGGACCTGAACAACATGGTTGGGCGGTTTAGCCTCTAAACGAAGATCGCGTCACTGCCGAAAAGATCGCAGCCTCGTTTCACTCGACAGCTCCTACAGGTTTACGCGGATCCTTTGTAGGAGCTGTCGAGTGAAGCGAGGCTGCGATCTTTTGATCTGCAAAACCTTTTTGACAGCATCACATTTCAACAGGTTAGAATCGCTGGCACGCAGACTGCATGGTCAGTTTGCGCCCGCCTTTCAGCTTTCTGGAGTACTGCCTTTGAATGCGACGACCATCAACAGCCTGTTCTTGATCGGCGCGTTGCTGGTAGGTGCAAGCATTCTGGTGAGCTCACTTTCGTCGCGCCTCGGTATCCCGATTCTGGTGATCATCCTCGCGGTGGGCATGTCGGCCGGCGTCGATGGCGCCGGCATTATTTTCGATAACTACCCAACAGCTTATCTGGTCGGCAACCTCGCCCTGGCCGTCATCCTGCTCGACGGCGGCTTGCGCACCCGGGTTTCCAGCTTCCGCGTGGCGTTATGGCCGGCGCTGTCGCTGGCGACGGTCGGGGTGTTGATCACCACCGGGCTGACCGGCATGGCCGCCGCGTGGCTGTTCAACCTGAACCTGATCCAGGGCCTGCTGATCGGCGCTATCGTCGGCTCCACCGACGCCGCGGCGGTGTTCTCGCTGCTCGGCGGCAAAGGCCTGAACGAACGGGTCACCGCCAGCCTCGAGATCGAGTCGGGCAGCAACGACCCGATGGCGGTGTTCCTCACCGTGACCCTGATCGACATGCTCGCCAGCGGCCAGACCGGTCTGCATTGGAGCCTGCTCGGGCACTTGATGCGTGAGTTCGGTATCGGTGCCGTCATCGGCCTGGGCGGCGGCTGGGTCATGTTGCAGCTGGTCAACCGTATCCACTTGGCCACCGGCCTTTATCCGATTCTGGTCATTGCTGGCGGACTGGTCGTGTTTGCCCTGACCAACGCCTTGCACGGCAGCGGCTTTTTGGCGGTTTACCTGTGCGGCCTGGTCATCGGCAACCGCCCGGTGCGCAGCCGCCACGGCATTTTGCACATGCTCGATGGCATGGCCTGGCTGGCGCAAATCGGCATGTTCCTGGTACTGGGGTTGCTGGTGACGCCCCACGACTTGCTGCCGATTGCCCTGCCCGCTCTGGGCCTGGCGCTGTGGATGATTCTGTTTGCGCGGCCGTTGTCGGTGATCGTTGGCCTGCTGCCCTTCAGGGCGTTCCATGGGCGCGAGAAGGCGTTCATTTCCTGGGTCGGGTTACGTGGCGCGGTCCCGATCATTCTGGCGGTGTTCCCGCTGATGGCCGGCCTGCCCAACGCCCAGCTCTATTTCAACCTCGCGTTCTTTATCGTCTTGGTGTCACTGCTGGTGCAGGGCACGAGCCTGCCGTGGGTGGCGAAGCTTTTGAAAGTGACCGTTCCGCCGGAGCCTGCGCCGATCTCCCGCGCAGCTCTGGAAGTGCACGTCACCAGTGAGTGGGAGCTGTTCGTTTATCGCCTCGGTGCCGAGAAATGGTGCATCGGCTCGCCCCTTCGCGAGCTGAAAATGCCCGAAGGCACCCGGATTGCGGCACTGTTTCGTGGCCAGCAACTGCTCCATCCGTCGGGTAGTACGGTGCTCGAAGTCGACGATTTACTGTGCGTAATCGGCCATGAACACAACCTTCCGGCCCTCGGAAAACTCTTCAGTCAGGCACCGCAACGGGGCCTCGATTTGCGCTTCTTCGGCGACTTCGTACTCGAAGGAGACGCCCAGTTGGCCGCGGTTGCGGCGCTGTACGGGTTGAAAGTGGATGGCATCGATCCGGACATGTCGCTCGGCCACTTCATTGCCCATAAAGTGGGCGGTGCACCCGTAGTCGGCGACCAGGTGGAGTGGAACAACACCATTTGGACCGTCGCGGTCATGGAAGGGAACAAGATCGGTAAAGTGGGCGTCAGATTCCCCGAAGGAAGTCGCCCCGGTCCGGGCTTGTTCCTCTAAACTCCACACTTCGTCTCGTTTTCGATCGGTCTCTATGTCAACCCTGCGCACCTTTTTCATCATGGCCCTGCTGGGCTTGAGTCTTTCTGTCGGTACATTGCAAGCGGCCGAACCGCCGTCCAGCGAAGCCGTGCAGGCGAACCTGGACAAGATCGCCGACCGCAAACTGCCGGAAGTCGATCAGAAAGCCCTGCAGAGCATCCTGCAAAGCACGCTGACACAGCTCAACAACCAGCGTGATTACGAGCAGAAACTGGCCGATCTCAAGCAGCAACTGGCCAGCGCCCCGAAGCAAAACATCGAGAACCAGCGGGAACTGACCAAGCTCAAAGCCTCCAAAGTGCTGCCAGTACCGCAGCGCTATGCCAAAGAGCCTATTCAGCAACTGGAGCAAATGCTCACCGAGCGCTCCACCCAGCAAAGCGATCTGCAGAAAGCCTTGGCTGACGCCAACAGTCTGGTGATTACTGCCCAGACCCGCCCCGAGCGCGCACAGGCCGAAATTTCCACCAGCCAGACACGCATCCAGCAGATCAACAACATCCTCAAGGCCGGCAAGGACGCCGGCAAGACCTTGACCCCTGAGCAACGCGACCTGCTCAACGCCGAACTCGCGGCACTGAATGCCCTGATCCCGTTGCGTCGCCAGGAACTGGCTGGCAACAGCCAGTTGCAGGACTTGGGCAAAAGCCAACATGACTTGCTCTCGGAAAAATCCGATCGTCTGGATCAGGAAATCCAGGAGCTGCAAAACCTGATCAACCAGAAGCGCCTGGCCCAGTCCCAGGAAACGGTGACGCAGCAATCCATCGAAGCGCAGAAGTCCGGCGGCAGCAGCCTGCTGGCTACCGAAAGCGCGGCCAACCTGAAGCTTTCGGACTACCTGCTCAAAAGTACTGACCGCCTCAACGAAGTCACCCAGCAGAACCTGCAGACCAAGCAGCAACTGGACAACGTGACCCAGAGCGATTCGGCGCTGGACGAGCAGATCAACGTGCTCAAGGGCAGCCTGCTGCTCTCCAAGATTCTCTACAAACAGAAACAGGCCCTGCCACTCCTCAAGCTCGACCGCGACCTGGCCGACCAGATCGCCGACATTCGCCTCTATCAATTCGAAGTCAGCCAGCAACGGGAACTGCTCAGCAACCCGGCGACCTACGTCGACAACCTGCTGTCGACTCAGCCTCCCGAGCAAGTCACCCCGCAGCTGCGCAAGAGCCTGCTGGAACTGGCCACGACCCGCGCCGACCTGCTGGAGCGGCTGAACCGCGAACTCAGCGCGGTGCTCAACGAATCCATCACGTTGCAACTCAATCAGAAGCAACTGCTGAGCACCGCGCAAAGCCTGCGGGCGACCCTCGATGAGCAAATGTTCTGGATTCCCAGCAACAAGCCGCTGGACCTGGAATGGATGCGCGCCGTACCGGAGCGCCTGGAACGTCAGGTCACCACGCTGCCATGGGCTTCCAGCCTGAGCGAATTAAGTGACGGCCTGACCCAACGGCCTCTGCTGTTCCTGCCCTTGGCACTGTTGATCGGTGCCCTGCTGTGGCGGCGCAAAAGCCTGTATGCCCGACTGAGCAAGGTTCACCAGGACATCGGCCACTTCAAGCGCGACAGCCAGTGGCACACGCCGCAGGCAATCCTGATCAACATTCTGCTGGCGATGCCGGTCTCCCTGGGCCTGGCCTTGTGTGGCCTGGCCTTGCAAATCGACGCCCGCGGACAGAACGCGAACATGGGCGCGGCACTGTTGCAAATGGCCCAGGCCTGGCTAGTGTTCTACACCGCTTACCGGGTCCTCGCGCCGGGCGGCGTGGCCGAACTGCATTTCCGCTGGGAAAAACCTCAGGTCGAATTCCTGCAGGGCTGGGTCCGTCGACTCGGACTGGTGGTTATGGCGTTGGTCGCGGTGGTGGCAGTCGCCGAGCTGCAACCCGCGACCCTGGCCGATGACGTACTCGGCATGCCGGTGGTGCTGACCTGCTACGCGTTGATGGCCTGGCTGCTCAGCCGCCTGCTGATCAGCAGCCCGACTCACCAGAACGCTTCGCTGTTCCGCAAGGCCGTGGGGATCATGTTCACCATCCTGCCTGTCGCGCTGTTCGTGGCGGTGTGCTTTGGCTACTACTACACCGCGCTGAAGCTCAGCGACCGGTTGATCAACACCCTTTACCTGCTGATGTTCTGGCTGGTGATCGAGGCCACCTTCGTGCGCGGCCTCAGCGTTGCGGCACGACGCTTGGCCTACCAGCGCGCCCTGGCCAAACGCCAGGCCGCGAAAGAGGCCGGTGACGGTGAAGCGGTCATCGAAGAGCCAACCCTGGATATCGAGAAGGTCAACGAACAGTCCCTGCGCCTGATCCGCCTGGCACTGCTTGGTGGTTTCATCGCGGCGTTGTACTGGGTCTGGTCGGACCTGATCTCTGTGTTCTCGTACCTGGATAACGTCACCCTCTACGAATACACCAGCGGCACCGGCGCCAACATGAGCATGGTGCCGATCAGCATTGGCGACATGCTCGGCGCTCTGATCATCATCGGCATCACCTTCGCCCTCGCGCGCAACTTGCCGGGGTTGCTGGAAGTGTTGGTGCTGTCGAAGCTGAACCTGGCTCAGGGCAGTGCCTATGCCACCACCACCTTGCTGTCTTACGTGATCGCTGGCGTCGGTTTCGTCTCGACCCTGTCGACACTCGGCGTGAGTTGGGACAAGTTGCAATGGCTGGTGGCGGCGCTGTCGGTGGGGCTCGGCTTCGGGATGCAGGAAATCTTCGCGAACTTCATCTCCGGGATCATGATCCTGTTCGAACGTCCGGTGCGGATTGGCGACACCATCACCATCGGCAACCTGTCCGGCACCGTGAGCAAGATCCGCATCCGCGCCACGACCATCACCGACTTCGACCGCAAGGACATCATCGTCCCGAACAAGACGTTCATCACCGGGCAACTGATCAACTGGTCCCTGACCGACACCATCACCCGAGTGACCCTCAAGCTCGGTGTCGATTACGGCTCGGACCTGGACCTGGTCAAGGAGTTGCTGCTCAAGGCTGCCCGTGAAAACCCACGTGTGCTGAAGGATCCCGAGCCTCATGTGTACTTCCTGAACTTCGGCGAAAGCACCCTCGACCATGAGTTGCGCATGCATGTGCGCGACCTCGGCGACCGTAACCCGGTGCTTGATGAGGTCAACCGCTTCATCAACCGCGAGTTCAAGAAACATCACATCAACATCTCGTTCCGGCAGATGGAGGTTTACCTCAAGAACATCCAGGGTCAGGAATACAGGATGGTGCCCGTCGATCCGGAAGCCAAAACCATCGTGCCGCTGGTTGATGGCAAATCGCCGCAAGAGCCACCACCGGCCAAGCTCGACTAAGCGGCTTATCCCTAGCAGAATGCTCGGACATTCTGCTGGAGATGGCCCTTGAAAGCCCTCGACGAACTGACCTTCGATAATCGTTTCGCCCGCCTGGGCGATACGTTTTCCGCCCACGTGCTTCCCGAGCCGATCGACAACCCGCGCCTGGTGGTGGCCAGCCCCGCCGCCATGGCGCTGCTCGATCTCGACCCTACCGAGGCCGAAACCCCGGAGTTCGCCGAACTGTTCAGCGGCCATAAGCTCTGGGCTGACGCGATACCGAGGGCGATGGTCTACTCAGGTCATCAGTTCGGTTCCTACAACCCGCAGTTGGGCGATGGTCGCGGTCTGTTGCTGGGCGAGGTCTACAACGAGGCCGGCGAGCATTGGGACTTGCACCTCAAGGGTGCCGGCCAGACGCCCTTTTCGCGCATGGGTGATGGGCGGGCGGTGCTGCGGTCCTCGATCCGCGAATTTCTTGCCTCCGAAGCGCTGTATGCCCTGAACATCCCGACCACCCGCGCCCTATGCGTGATCGGCTCCGACACGCCGGTGTGGCGCGAGAAGCAGGAACGAGCGGCCATGGTCCTGCGCATGGCGCCGAGCCATGTGCGTTTCGGGCATTTCGAATATTTCTACTACACCAAACGTCCCGAGAAACAGAAAGAACTCGGCGACCACGTGCTGGCCATGCATTTCCCGGAATGCCTGGAACAGCCGGAACCGTACCTGGCGATGTTTCGCGAAATCGTCGAGCGCAATGCCGAGCTGATCGCCAAATGGCAGGCCTATGGTTTCTGCCACGGCGTGATGAACACCGACAACATGTCGATCCTCGGCATTACCTTCGATTACGGCCCGTTCGCCTTCCTCGACGACTTCGACGCCCACTTCATCTGCAACCACTCCGATGATCAGGGCCGTTACTCCTTCAGCAATCAGGTGCCGATCGGCCAGTGGAACCTCAGCGCCCTCGCTCAGGCCCTGACGCCGTTCATCAGCGTCGAAGCCCTGCGTGAAACGCTCGGCCTGTACTTCCCGCTGTACCAGGCCCATTACCTGGACCTGATGCGCCGCCGCCTCGGGTTCACCACGGCCGAAGACGATGACCAGAAACTGCTGGAGCACTTGCTGCAACTGATGCAGAACAGTGGCGTCGACTACAGCCTGTTCTTCCGCCGTTTGGGGGAAGAATCACCGGAACTGGCCGTCGCCCGCTTGCGCGATGACTTCGTCGACATCAAAGGCTTCGATGCCTGGGGCGAGCTCTACATCGCCCGGGTGACGCGTGAAGGCGAGGTGGATCAAGAACAACGCCGCAAACGGATGCGCGCCGTCAATCCGCTGTACATCTTGCGTAACTACCTGGCACAGAAAGCCATCGATGCCGCGGAGAGCGGCGACTATTCAGAGGTTCGTCGGCTGCACGCGGTGCTGAGTAATCCGTTCGAGGAGCAGCCGGGGATGGAGAGTTATGCCGAGCGGCCGCCGGAGTGGGGCAAGCATCTGGAGATCAGTTGTTCGTCTTGAGGGTAGAACACTGAAAAATTCAGATTGGCATTGATCGGTGCGCACGGTCATAGGCTTCGACATGGTCGCCTATGATCGACACCAAACCCTCCAGCGGATGAAATTCATCGCTGCCCATCATTCCCAGTAACTCATCCCGAGACTCGACCAACCGATCGTATTCAGCTTCGGATTCAGGACGTTTCAACAACCATGACACGGATGGCCAATGTTCAATGGCTTGCTTGACGAGTTCACTCATTTTCGTACCTGTTTGGTTGCTATCGGAAAGTGCGAGTGAAGATTAAGAGTTGAATCAATCGCTATCTAGCAGACCGAGTCACCCTGACCTGTAGGTCACCTCTCTAATTGCAGAAGGCTCCTGCCTACATATCTCTGACTTGATAAACAGGGGCTTTGCCTCCAGATCCATCGCATCGACTGCCAACTTTCGAAGAGCCAACCATGACCGACCCACTCCTCATCCCCTGCCCCCACTGCAACGGCCTCAACCGCATCCCCGCCGAACGCCTCAACGACCATCCAAAATGCGGTCGCTGCAAAGCCGAAGTTCTGCTGAATAAACCCTTTGAGTTAAAGCAAAGCGATTACCCCAGCCAGATCAAAGGTGATCTGCCGTTGCTGGTGGACGTTTGGGCGGACTGGTGTGGACCGTGCAAGTCGTTTGCGCCAGTGTTCGAGCAGGCGGCGGTGCAATTGGCGGGTAAGTGTCGACTGGCCAAACTGGACAGCGAGGTGAACCAGCAGTTGTCGGCGCAGTTGGGGATTCGCTCGATTCCGAGTCTGATTTTGTTCAAGAACGGCCGGGAAGTGGCGCGTCAGAGCGGCGCCTTCCCGTTACCGCAATTGATGAGCTGGTTGCGTAGCCAAGGGATTTAGAACTACCACAGTGGTTCGGTGTTGTTTGCAGGAATCAGGTGTTTTCGAGGAGGTTGTGCAGATCGACGAATTGCTGCGTCAGTTTATGCCGAGGATCGAGGTGAATCAGCGGCGTGTTGGCCTGGTGGGATTCGCGCATGCGCACCGAGCTGCCCAAATACACCGGTAATACCGGCAGGCCTTCGGCGATCAATTCATCGAGGATTTGCTGAGGCAGACTGGCGCGAGCCTGGAACTGGTTGACGACAATCCCTTCGACTTCCAGCCCTTCGTTGTGGTCGTCCTTCAATTCTTCGATTTCCGCCAACAGGCCGTACAGCGCCTGACGCGAAAAGCTGTCGCAGTCGAAGGGGATCAGCACACGATCAGCGGCAATCAACGCAGATACCGCATAGAAATTCAGCGCTGGCGGGGTATCGAGGTAGATCCGATCGTAATCGCCGTCCAGTTCCTCGAGCAATTTGCGCAGCTTGTTGATCTTGTGTTTGGCCTCAAGCTTGGGCTGCAAGTCAGCCAGCTCGGAAGTGGCAGTGATAACGTGGAGGTTGTCGAACGGGGTTTCGTAGATATCGACCTGGTTTTTCTTGGAGAACGGTCCGGATGACAGGGTCTGTTTGAAAAAATCGGCGATCCCCATCGGAATGTCACCACCGGTGAGGCCCGTCAGGTACTGAGTGGAGTTGGCCTGGGCATCGAGATCCACCAACAGCGTGCGATAACCCTCGCTGGCACTGACCGCAGCCAGATTGCAGGCAATGCTGGATTTGCCTACGCCACCTTTCTGATTGAATACCACGCGCCGCATGTCAAAACCTCCGTGTATCAAAGAATGATCGAGTGTAGTAGTCCACCGCGCTGCTTAGCTACCTCGCCGGCATAGGGACTACACAGTCATCGGCAATCTCTCAATAAAAAAGCCGCTAACTCTGCCGTTGACCACTGACAGAGCCGACAGACATGCCCACCACGATGTGGATAATGGCCAAACGACAGCCATGCACGAACCAACCGGTACATTTCATTGAGCAAAATGTAACCATCATTTGCTACGCGCCCGCCGCAACGGGATAATGCGCGCCACTCGGCGCTAAGCGCTACGTCAGGTAGTTCGCGTTTTTTGCGACTCTCCGCGTCAAGGAAGCCCGCAAGGGCGGGATGAATGTCTGTGATCAATTTCAACATCGCCCAATGGCGCGCGTGGGCCCCTGGGCTCGAAAGCGTGGACGATTGGCAGGCCTGGAGCCGACAACCGGTCGTGCTTGCGAGCAGCGATGCCGCACCCGACGTCTCGTTTCTGCCGGCCATGCAGCGCCGGCGACTCAGTCGTCTCGCGCGGATGGCGTTCAGTGTCGGCTGGCCCTTGGCCGATGGCCGCCAGGACCTACCGTTGGTCTTTATTTCTCGCCACGGCGAAACCCCGCGCACCTTCGATATCCTCAGCGATCTGGCTGCCGATCAGCCGCTGTCGCCGACTCAATTCAGCCTGTCCGTGCACAACGCGATCATAGGCCTGTGGTCGATCATGCGCGGCGAAACCAGCGAAATGACTGCCCTCGCTGCAGCCGGCGATGGCCTTGAACACGGCATGCTAGAGGCCGCGGCTTTGCTTTCCGAGGGCGCTCCCGCGGTACTGCTGATCGTCACCGAAGAGCAACCGCCCGAGGCCTACTCGACCTGGATCGACGACGTGCCGTTCCCTTACGCGGTCGGCCTGCTGATCACCCCCGGAAACGACTGGCAGTTGTCCCTGAACAGCGCCTCGGATGAGTTGTCCAAAGCCCACTGGCCCCATGCCCTGAACCTATTGAGTACCCTGCTCGGCCAGCAGACAACCTGCCAACATGCCTGGAAAAATCGTGTATGGACCTGGCAACGCAACCTGTAACCGAAAAAAACCGCGACGCCTATTACTGGCGCCTGCTGGCTACCGCCGCAAGCTTCACCCTGTTCGGGTTGGGCGGGCTGTGCCTGCGGCTTGTGGTTTTCCCGCTACTGAACTGCCTGCCCGGCGATGCCCGGACCCACCGGCGGCGAGCGCGGCACACCGTCGCCCGCCTGTTCTGGTTTTTTGTGCGGTTCATGGCTCGCACCGGTGTGCTGACTTACGACATCCAGGGCGCCGAAAAACTCGGTCGACCGGGGCAAATGATCATTGCCAATCACCCGTCGCTGATTGATGTGGTGTTCCTGATCGGCCTGGTGCGCCACGCCAACTGCGTGGTCAAGAAAAGCCTCTGGGAGAACCCTTTTACCCGCGGCCCGCTGCGCTGCATCGAATACATCAGCAACGACGGCAGTATGGACATGCTCGATGCCGCTGCCGACGCGCTGAAAAGCGGCCAGACCCTGATCATCTTTCCTGAAGGCACCCGCACTCGGCCCGGTCAGGCGCCAGCCTTCCATCGGGGTGCTGCGGCAATCGCTCTGCGGGGTGCGAAAATCCTCACCCCGGTGATTATCAAGGTCAGCCCGACCACGTTGACCAAGGCCGAGCCCTGGTATCGGATCCCCAAACGCCGTGTGCACTTCAGTTTCCGTGTCGGGGCCGATATAGACCCACAAGCCTTCGCCTCGCAGGGCCCTGCTCCTCAGGCCTCGCGTAAGCTCAATGACTATTTGCATCATTACTACATTAAGGAGCTCGCCGAAGATGAGCGATCTGCACACTCTTAGTCTCAAGCAGGAAATCAAAGAACTGATCATCGACGCCCTGGGCCTTGAAGACATCAGCGCACAAGACATCGGCGACGACCAGACGCTGTTCGGCGAAGGCTTGGGCCTGGATTCGGTAGACGCTCTGGAACTCGGCCTGGCAATCCAGAAAAAGTACGGCATCAAAATCGACGCCGACGCCAAAGACACCCGCAATCACTTCAGCAACGTGGCGAGCCTTGCGGCGTTCGTCACTGCAAAACAGGCAGCTTGAGACCGGACCATGCAAACTCGTGACGACATTTTCAACACCCTGCGCGATGCTCTGGTCGAACTCTTCGAGCTGGACCCCGAGCGCGTGAGCCTCGAATCCAACCTGTATCAGGACCTGGAAATCGACAGCATTGACGCGGTCGACCTGATCGATCACATCAAACGCCAGACTGGCAAGAAAATCGCTGCCGAAGAGTTCAAATCGGTGCGTACCGTCAGCGACGTGGTCGAGGCGGTCTACCGTCTGGTTCAGCCGGCCGCATGAGCCGACTGATCGGCCTCGGCCTGCTGCTGGCGGGCCTGCTGTACCCCTTTGCGGTGTATTTCGGCATGGAGCACTTTGCCCCGTGGCAGTTCGGTCTGCTGCTGGGCAGCCTGTGGCTGGCCCGGGCACTGCTCGGTACGCGCAAGCCCGGCAGTCTGTGGATGGCGATCACCGCGATCACTTTTTGCCTGTTGCTGGCGTTGTTCGACAGCCCGCTGCTGCTGCGCTGGTACCCGGTGCTGATCAGCGCGTTCATGCTCGGGCTGTTTGGCCTGAGCTTGATCGTTGGCCCGCCAATCATCGAACGCCTGGCGCGTTTGCGCGAACCGCAACTGCCGGCCAAGGCGATTGTTTATACCCGCCAGGTGACGATCGTCTGGTGCGTGTTTTTCTTCTGTAACGGTTTGCTCGCCGCCGCCCTGACCCTCTGGGCGCCGCTGAGTTGGTGGATGTTGTACACCGGCCTGATTTCCTACGGATTGATGGGCCTGCTATTTGCCATTGAATGGCTTATACGACAACGGGTACGAGGCCACCCATGAATTGGATAAAACTTGAGCAATTGTTGCTCAAGGCACAACCGGAACGTGCCGTGACGGCCGAACCGGCACTGAATCACGCACAGCTTTGCGAACAGGCTTTAAGCCTCGCCGCGGGCCTGCAAGCCCAGGGTGCACGGCGTATTGCCGTGCACCTTGAGGACGCCGCTGACCTGACGATTGCCCTGCTGGGTGCCTGGCGTGCCGGGGTCAGCGTGCTGCTGCCCGCAGACCTGCAAGCCCAGACTCGCCAGCGCTGGTCGACCGAAGTCGATCTGTGGCTGACCGATCAGGCCGATGACGCACACCTGAGCGATTACCGGCATCCGCCGTTGATGGCGGCCGCACTGGATCTGGATCGCTGTTCGCTGAGCCTGTGCACGTCCGGCTCCAGTGGCGAGCCCAAGCGCATCGACAAAACCCTGCGCCAACTGGCCAATGAAGTCGAAGCGCTGGAACTGCTCTGGGGCGCCGATCTTGGTACGGCTTGCATCATCGGCAGCGTCGCCACTCAGCATATTTACGGATTGTTGTTTCGAGTGCTGTGGCCGCTGTGCGCCGGGCGCTCGTTTGTGCGCAAGCAGCTGGCATTCCCTGAAGATCTGCAGCGCGCCAGCCGCGAACACCCGGTATTCGCCTGGGTCGCCAGCCCGGCGCTGCTCAAGCGCATGGGCGACAACCTCGACTGGCCCGCATTAAGTGCGGTTCGCCGGGTATTTTCCTCCGGCGGCGCCTTGCCGGCCGAGGCCGCACAAAGCCTGCATCAACGCCTGCAGCAGTGGCCGACGGAAATCCTCGGCAGCTCGGAAACCGGCGGCATCGCCTGGCGTCAGGGCGACGATCTCTGGCAGCCCTTTGCTGACATTGAATTGAGCCAGGACAGCGACGGCGCCCTGCTCATTGCTTCGCCGTACTTGGCGCCCGGGCATATCGAACACACCGCGGATGCCGCGCGAATCGCTGCCGACGGCCGATTCGAACTGCTCGGACGGCTGGACCGGATCGTCAAACTGGAAGAAAAACGTATCTCACTACCGATGCTGGAACAGGCCCTGATGGCCCACGACTGGGTCGCCGAAGCGCGTCTTGGCGTGGTTCAGGAAAACCGCGCTTCATTGGGTGCGCTGCTGGTGCTGACCGAGTCAGGCCTGCATGCGTTGCGCAATCAGGGTCGACGCACCCTCACGCAAGAATTGCGTCAGCATTTGAGCCAGCATTGCGAAGCCCTGGCGCTGCCACGACGCTGGCGCCTGCTGCGGCAACTACCGCTGAACGCACAGGGCAAACTGCCCCAGGCCATCGTTGAAGCCCTGCTGCTGGCGCCGCGCCCAAAGGCGCCGGAAGTGCTGGATCAGGTCGAAGTCGATGGCGAGTGGAGCCTGCAACTGGCGGTACCACCCGACCTCGCCTACTTCAGCGGCCACTTCCCCCAAACGCCGGTATTGCCCGGCGTGGTGCAAGTGGAGTGGGCGTTAATGCTGGGCCAGCAATTGATGGACCTGCCGGAAAAATTCGCTGGCATGGAAGTGCTGAAATTCCAGCAACTGGTGCGCCCCGGCGATGAAGTCCAGCTGCACCTGCGCTTCGATCCGACGCGCAGCAAGTTGTATTTCGCCTATCGCAACGAGACCGCGACCTGCTCCAGTGGGCGGATCTTGCTGGAGGCCTCAAGCGATGCATAACTTTGGTGAGTGCTGCGCACTCAATCGCGAGCAAGCTCGCTCCCACAGGGGATTCGTGGTTAACAGAGATCCAATGTGGGAGCGAGCTTGCTCGCGATGCAGGCACCTCGGTCCTTCAGGTGAACACCAACATGCATAACCCCTGCGCAATCATCCCGGTCTACAACCACGAAACCGCCATCACCACGGTGGTTGATGCGGTACTCGCCAGCAGCCTGCCATGCATTCTCGTGGACGACGCCAGTAGCCCGGCCTGTGCAAAGGTCCTCGATCAACTGGCCCAGCGCGACAAGGTGTTCCTGATCCGGCTCGCCGCCAACCAGGGCAAGGGTGGCGCGGTCATGACCGGTTTTCGCGAAGCCTCGCGCCTGGGCTTCAGCCATGCCTTGCAGGTGGACGCCGACGGTCAGCATGATCTGCAAGACGTCCGGACCTTCATCGAACTGTCACGCGCCCATCCCGAGGCGGTGATCTGCGGCTATCCGCGATACGACGCCAGCGTGCCGAAAGGTCGCTTGTACGCCCGTTACCTGACTCACGTCATGGTCTGGATCAACACCCTGTCGTTGCAGATTCGCGATTCCATGTGCGGCTTCCGTGTCTATCCGTTGCCACCGACCCTGGCGCTGATCGATTCGGCGAAGATCGGCAAGCGCATGGACTTCGACTCGGACATTCTCGTACGACTGGCCTGGCGCAATCTCCCCATGCAATGGCTGCAAACCAAAGTCCATTACCCGCTGGATGGCGTCTCGCATTTCCGCCTGTTCTACGACAACGTACTGATTACGAGCATGCACACCCGGTTGTTCTTCGGCATGTTGCTGCGGGCGCCAGTGATTCTCTGGCGACGGTGGCGGGCATGAGCACTGACGCGGATAAAAAGCACTGGGCTGACCGCGAAGAGCGCGGCAGCTTCTGGCTGATGAAATTCACCGCACTCTGCGCCAAAGTGCTGGGCCGGCGGCTGCTGAGCCCGCTGCTGTACGGCATCGTTCTGTACTTTTTCCTGTTCGGGCGCAGCGCCCGTCACAGCGCCTGGCAATACCAGCAACGGCTCGCCGACTGGAGTGGTCGCAACGAATTGCGCCCGACCCATTGGCGAGTGTTCGGCCAGTTCATGGCCTTCGCCGACTCCATGCTCGACAAGCTCGACGTATGGAACGGCAAGTTGAGCATCGAGCAGATTGAAATCATCGACCCGGCCTTACTGCGCAATCAACTGCGCGGCACCCGCGGGCAGATGCTGGTGGGCGCCCATTTGGGCAATCTTGAGGTCTGCCGTGCTTTGGCGGAGATCGGCGAAAAAGTCACGATGAACGTGCTGGTACACACCAAGCACGCCGAACACTTCAACCGCTTGCTCGGCGAAGCCGGCGCGACCAATCTGCGGCTGATTCAGGTCAGCGAGCTGGACCCGCTGATCATGCTGCAACTCCATGAACGCCTGGAGCGCGGCGAGTGGCTGGCGATTGCCGGCGACCGCGTGCCGCTGCACGGTGGACGCAGCGTGACCGTGGATTTCCTCGGCCATCAAGCCGCGTTCCCTCAGGGGCCATGGTTGCTGGCCGGTCTGCTGAAATGCCCGATCAACCTGATGCTGTGCCTGAAGAAGCCGACGGGCGACTATCGACTGACCCTCGAACCGTTCGCCGAGGCCGTGGTGTGGAAGCGCAGCGACCGCGAGCAGGTCATTCATCAGTGGGCCTCCCGCTATGCCGAACGCTTGGGTCACTATTGCCTTGAAGCGCCCCAACAATGGTTCAACTTTTACCCTTTCTGGAAGACCGATGACGACGCCAACGCTTGAGCCGGTAACCTTCGGCGAACTCCCTTTGCGCATCGAAGACGTGCTGGCCCTGGCCAACCGTCAGGTGCCGACGCAGTTGCAAGGCGACCCTGCGTACCGCGAGCGTATCGCCAAGGGTGCGCGATTCCTGGACTCCCTGCTGGACAAGGAAGGCGTGATCTACGGCGTGACCACCGGTTACGGCGATTCTTGCGTGGTCGCGGTGCCGCTGCATCACGTCGAGGCGTTGCCCCGTCATTTGTATACGTTCCACGGCTGCGGTCTGGGCAAACTGCTCGATGCACAAGCCACTCGTGCGGTACTGGCGGCGCGTTTGCAGTCGCTGTGCCACGGCGTGTCCGGGGTGCGTGTGGAACTGCTGGAACGCCTGCAAGCCTTCCTCGAACACGACATTCTGCCGCTGATCCCGGAAGAAGGTTCGGTGGGTGCCAGCGGTGATCTGACGCCGTTGTCTTACGTCGCCGCGACCTTGTCCGGCGAGCGTGAAGTGATGTTCCGTGGTGAACGCTGGCAAGCTGCCGACGTACACCGCGAACTGGGTTGGGAACCGCTGGTACTGCGCCCGAAAGAAGCGCTGGCGCTGATGAACGGCACCGCTGTCATGACCGGTCTCGCGTGCCTGGCCTACGCCCGCGCCGATTACCTGCTGCAACTGGCCACGCGCATCACCGCGTTGAACGTGGTCGCCCTGCAAGGCAACCCCGAGCACTTCGACGAGCGCCTGTTCGCCACCAAACCGCATCCGGGGCAGATGCAAGTCGCCGCGTGGTTGCGCAAGGATCTGGCGATCGACGCGCCGACCGCGCCGCTGCATCGCCTGCAAGACCGCTATTCCCTGCGTTGTGCACCCCACGTCCTCGGCGTATTGGCCGACAGCCTGAACTGGCTGCGCTCGTTCATCGAGATCGAGCTCAACAGTGCCAACGACAACCCGATTATCGACGCCGAAGCCGAGCGCGTGCTGCACGGCGGGCACTTCTACGGCGGCCACATTGCGTTCGCCATGGACAGCCTGAAAAACCTGGTAGCCAACGTCGCCGATCTGCTCGATCGTCAACTCGCCCTGCTGGTGGACGAGCGTTACAACCATGGCCTGCCAAGCAACCTGTCCGGCGCCACCGCTGACCGGGCGATGCTCAATCACGGCTTCAAAGCCGTGCAGATCGGCACCAGTGCCTGGACCGCCGAAGCGCTGAAAAACACCATGCCGGCCAGCGTCTTTTCGCGTTCCACCGAGTGCCACAACCAGGACAAAGTGAGCATGGGCACCATCGCCGCCCGCGATGCGATCCGTGTGCTGGAACTGACCGAACAGGTTGCCGCTGCCACCCTGCTGGCCGCCAACCAAGGCGTCTGGCTGCGCAGCAAGGCCGAGGATGCCCGTCCATTGCCGCCCGCCCTGGCCGCCATGCACGAGGAGTTGGCCAAGGACTTCCCGCCGGTCATCGAAGACCGCGCGCTGGAAGGCGAACTGCGCCTGTGCCTGAAGCGTATTGCCGAGCAACACTGGAGGCTGCATGCGTAGCAAGGGAGTGCTTCACACCGATACGGAAATCCTCGTGCCGTTCTTTGATGTCGACACCATGAACGTTGTCTGGCACGGCCATTACATCAAATACCTGGAAGTCGCCCGCTGCGCGCTGCTGGACAAGATCGGCCACAACTACACGGCCATGGTCGAGTCGGGTTACGCGTGGCCAGTGATCGATCTGCAATTGCGTTATGTGCGCGGCGCCGTGTTCGGCCAAAAGCTGAACGTGCGCGCCAATCTGGTGGAATGGGAGAACCGTCTGAAGATCAGCTACCTGATCAGCGATTTGGAAACCGGCGAACGCTTGACCCGCGCCAGTTCCGTGCAGGTCGCCGTCGACATGAGCAGCCGCGAAATGCAGTTGGCCTCACCCAAGGTTTTCAGCGACGCTGTTGAAAGGATGCTCGCATGAACCTGCTGAAAACCCTCTGTAGCAGCTGCCGAGCCCGCGAGGCTGCGTTCGGCGGCGAAGCCGTCGCAAAACCTGCACATGCGGTACATCAGAAGAAACCCAGGGCGACTGCTGCGCAGCCGAACGCAGGCTTCGCCAGCTGCTACAGGATCGTGGCGGCGCTGGTATTAGCGCTGGGGTTTTCTTCGCTGGCGCAGGCTTTTGACTTGCAGCAGTTGAGCGATCAACTGGCCAAGCCAGACGTGATCCACGGCAATTTCATTCAGGAAAAACGCCTGCGCGCCCTGCCTCAGCCGCTGACCAGCAAGGGCACTTTCGTCCTCGCTAAAGACCACGGTTTGCTCTGGCTGTTGAAAACCCCGCTGCAACAGGACTACCGCATCAGCGCCAAAGGCATTGCCCGGCGTGACGCCAACGGTTGGCAAATGCTGCCGAGCAAGAGTGCCGGCGCCGAGCAGAACCGTTTGTTCCTCGCCGTACTGCAAGGCGACAGCAGTGGGCTGCAACGGGATTTCGAGCTTTCACTGAGCGGCGATGCCCAGAACTGGAAGCTGACGCTGACCCCGCGCTCCATGCTGCTCAAGCAGGTGTTCACTCAGATCAACATTGCCGGCGGCGAACTGGTGCACAGCATCGAGCTGCTCGAAACCCAAGGCGACAGCACGCTTTTGCGCATGCAGGACAGCACCCGCTTCCAACCGTTGAGCGACGCGGAGCAACACGACTTTGCCGAGTGAACGGAGTCTTCCGCGGCTGTTTCTGATCCTGCTGCTGGCGGTGTTCGCGCTCGCCGGTTGGCAATGGCGTGACGGCGCCCCGCTGTCGGCCAACCTGATGGAACTGGTGCCAGGCACGGCGCCGGACGCGCTGGAACTGCGCGCCGAACAACGCATGCAAGAACCGCTGAACCGCGAAATGCTGGTGCTGGTCGGCCACACCGATCGCCAGCAAGCCGTCGCGATGGCGCAGAAACTGGGTGAGCAATGGCAGGCGAGCGGCTTGTTCGAAAAGGTCCAGTGGAACCTGCAAGCCGACCTGCCGGCGCTGCGCACTCAATTGCTCAATGGCCGACTGGCAATGCTCTCAGCGGCCGACCGACAGCAACTGATCGAGCATCCCGATACCTTTATCCAGCAGCGAGTACAAGCGCTGTTCGACCCCTTCACCGGTTTCAGTCTGGTGCCGAGCCAGGATGACTGGCTGGGCCTGACCGGACGTATCCAGAATAGCCAGCCGCAGCACGGTTCGGTGCAACTGGACATCGGCAGCGGTGCGCTGGTCGCCGATGCCGACGGCAAGAGTTGGGTGTTGCTGCGCACGCGCACCACGGGCAACGCCTTCGACATGAACCTGCCGCTGCAAGTGGCCGACCTGCTCCAGCACAGCCGTGAACAAGCCGCTCAGGCAGACGTTCAACTGCTTGCCGCCAGCGGCTTGCTCTATGCGGCCAGTGGGCAAAAGCAAGCCACTCGGGAAATGACCTGGGTCGGGGGCGGCGCCACGGCGGGCATTCTATTGCTGTTGCTGCTGGCCTTCCGGCGCTGGCGGGTGTTGCTGGCCTTCGTTCCGGTGCTGGTCGGCATGCTCTTCGGTGCGGTGGCCTGTGTGGCGGTGTTCGGCCATATGCATGTGATGACGCTGGTGCTCGGTTCGAGTCTGATCGGCGTGGCGGTCGATTACCCGCTGCATTACCTGTCCAAGAGCTGGAGCCTGAAACCCTGGCACAGCTGGCCGGCCCTGCGCCTGACGTTGCCGGGCCTGACGCTGAGCCTGATCACCAGTTGCATCGGTTACCTGGCCCTGGCCTGGACACCGTTCCCGGCGCTGACCCAAATTGCCGTGTTCTCTGCCGCCGGTTTGCTCGGCGCTTATTTGTCCGCGGTGTGCCTGCTGCCGGCGCTGCTCAAGGGCACAGATTTGCGGCCAGCGCAGTGGCCGCTGCGGGTGTCCGAGTTTTTGCTGGGGCGCCGTGAAGCGTTGCTCAAACTCGCGAGTACGCCGGTGCTGCTGGCGCTGCTGATTGCCTTTTGTGTGGGCGGCCTGTTGCAGCTCGACACCAAAAACGACATTCGCCAGTGGGTCGGTGCACCGCAGCACCTGACTGACGAAGCACAAACCATTGCACGCATCACCGGCTATCAACCCACCAGCCAGTTCTTCCTGGTGCGCGCCGCCAATCAACAGCAACTGCTGGAACGCCAAACCGCGCTGAACGAGCGGCTGGATCAGTTGGTCAACCTGGAAAAACTCCAGGGTTATCTGTCGCTCAATCAATTGGTCAGCCAACCCACCGAACAGCGGCAAGTGCGCGAAGCGTTGAACAAGTTGCCGCAATTCTGGCAACCGCTACTCGATGTCGGCGTGCCGGCCGAGGCGCTGCAAGCAGAGCTCACGAAGTTGCAGGCACTGCCCACCGAAGACATCGACGCGGCGCTGGTCGGTCCGTTGGCGGAACCCTACCGCGCGCTGTGGCTGGGACCGACCGATGACGGCGTAGCGGCGATGGTCAGTCTGCAAGGCCTGAACAACCCCTCTCTGCTACGCGTCCAGGCGCTGGATTTGCCGGGCGTGGAACTGGTGGATCGCCTTGGTGAGTTGAACAAAGTGTTCGCCGACACCCAGATCAGTGCCGCAGAGTTGAAACTCGCTTCCAGTGTGCTGATCGTGCTGGTGCTGATCCTGCCGTTCGGCTTCGGCGGCGCGCTGCGGATCGTCGCCCTACCGCTGCTGGCTGCGCTGTGCAGCCTGGCCAGTCTCGGCTGGATGGGGCAACCGCTGACGCTGTTCAGTCTGTTCGGCCTGCTGCTGGTGACGGCCATCAGCGTCGATTACGCGATCCTCATGCGTGAACAGGTCGGCGGCGCTGCCGTGAGCCTGCTGGGCACCTTGCTGGCGGCGCTGACCACGTGGCTGTCGTTCGGCTTGCTGGCGGTGTCCAGCACGCCGGCGGTGAGCAATTTCGGTCTGTCGGTGAGCCTGGGTCTGGCCTTCAGCTTCATTCTTGCGCCGTGGGCCGGACGCCAGGTTCACGCCGCCCCGGTCACGGAGTCAGCCACATGATGATCGCCGTGTTCTGGGTCATGGCCCTGGCGCTGTTCGCCGTGGCCACCCGTGTCGGTCGTCACTTCGGCGTAATCCCGATCGTCAGCCAGTTGCTGCTGGCCACCTTCGGCCTGCCGCTGCTGATGTACTTCTGGATCGAACCCCAGTGGCAATTGAGCGGCGCCGCACTGGTCGCGCCGGCCTGGCTGAAAAACCTCTACAGCCTGAGCTTTGCGTTGTTGCTGGGGCACATTCTCAGTGACGTGATTGACCTGCGACTCGACCGTCAGAGCCTGAAAATCGCCCTGCCGAGTTTCTCCCTTCCGTTTGCCTGCGGCCTCGCGACAGCGGTCTGGCTGTTACCGCCGCAACCGTGGATCAGTTCACTGGCGGTCGGTCTGGTGTTCGCCATCACCGCGATCCCGGTGTTGTATCTGTACCTGCGGCACATCAAGTACCCGCCTGCCGCTACCCGGCGACTGGTGCAGACCGCGATCCTCATCGACCTCACTTGCTGGACCCTGTTCGCCATCGCCCAGGGCAGCCTGCACCTGAGCAGCCTCTTGCTGCCGCTGGCCGGCGCCTGCCTGCCGTTGCTGCTGCGTCTGCTCCGATTGCGCCAACCGTTGCTGCACAGCGGTTGCTTCTTCGCACTGCTGGTCGTGGCGGAACACTTCAAGCTCAATGCGCTGATTTTCGGCATCGGTTACCTGCTGTGGATGGCCGCGCTCAAAGTGCCGCTGGTGCTGCCGTTGCCGGTGATCTGGATGAGTCATTTGCAGACGTATATCGCGATCCCGCTGATCCTCACGTTCGGCATCGTGCAAATCAACGTCCACGCGGCCATGGCCAGCCTTGGCTGGGTCCAACTGAGCGCACTGCTGCTGTTCCCGATTGCCAGTAAACTGCTGGGCAACTGGCTGGGCCTCGGCTGGGCCGGCGCCTCGTTTGAAGGCGCCAGTCGCTGGCGGGAAAGTGTCTTGCTGAATATTCGTGGCTTGAGCGAGATCGTCTTTCTCAACCTGCTGCTGCAACAACAACTCATCAGCCCGGCGCTGTACTTCGCGCTGATGGTGATGGGCCTGATCGCGACACTGCTGCCGGCACTCGCCGGCATGCACCGACCCCCTCTGAACATCGCCATCCCGGCAAGGAGCCCCCGTGCCAACAGTTGAAATGGAACATCGCCAGGTCGTGGTGATCGGTGCAGGTCCATCGGGCGCCATCGCCGCCGCGCTGCTCAAGCGCAAGGGTCACGACGTATTGATGATCGAACGCCAGCATTTCCCACGGTTTTCCATCGGTGAAAGCCTGTTGTCCCACTGCCTGGATTTTGTCGAAGAAGCCGGCATGCTCGAGGCGGTGAACGCCGCCGGATTCCAGTTGAAAAACGGTGCGGCATTCGCCTGGGGCGAGCAATACAGCGCCTTTGATTTCGGCGAGACTTTCAGCAACGGCAAGCCGACCACCTTCCAGGTCCTGCGCGCCGATTTCGACAAGCTGCTGGCCGATCAGGCCGCGCTGCAAGGCGTCGACGTTCGTTACGGCGAAGCCATCGTCAGCGTCGATTTCACCCTGCCGAAACCGCAGCTCGACGTGCTTCGCGAAGACGGCAGCCAGTACCGCGTCGAAGCCGATTTCGTGCTGGATGCCAGCGGCTACGGGCGTGTGCTGCCACGCTTGCTCGACCTTGAAGCACCGTCGGATTTCCCGGTGCGCCAGGCCGTGTTCACCCACGTCGAAGACCACATCGACAACCCGGCCTTCGAGCGGGAAAAAATCCTCATCACCACTCATCCGATCCACCGCGACATCTGGTTCTGGACCATCCCGTTCAGCAACGGCCGTTGTTCGGTGGGCGTGGTTGCGGCAGCCGAACACTTCGAAGGCCGCATGGAGAATCTGGACGATTGCCTGCGAGGGTTTATCGCTGAAACCCCAAGCCTGGCCGGCGTGTTGAACAACGCCGTGTGGGATACGCCGGCTCGAACCATCGGCGGCTACTCGGCCAACGTCAAAACGCTCCACGGGCCAGGCTTTGCCTTGCTTGGCAACGCGGCGGAATTTCTCGACCCGGTGTTCTCCTCTGGCGTGACCATCGCCATGCGCTCGGCGAGCATGGCCGCCGCGGTTCTGCATCGCCAACTGCAAGGCGAACGTGTCGATTGGCAGACTGAGTTCGCCATCCCGCTCAAGCGCGGCGTCGACACGTTCCGTTGCTACGTTGAAGGCTGGTACGCCGGGACGTTCCAGGATGTGATTTACCATGAGGGCGGCTCGCCCGATATTCGCCGCATGATCAGCTCGATCCTCGCCGGTTATGCCTGGGACGAGCGTAATCCGTTCGTCGCCGAACCCAAGCGCCGGCTGCGGATGCTCTCGGAGCTCTGTGCAAGGGACGCCACATGAGCTACTTGAGCGACACCTACGTCGAAGAAACCCGTTTCGGTTTCTGGTTCCTGCGCAGCCACACCTGGCAGCACCATGTACTGCGAGTGGCAATCACCGATTTGCGTAGCCTGTTCAGCGAAACCCCGCCGAGCAACCCGGTGCTGCTGGATGCCGGTTGCGGTCAGGGCAAATCGTTCCAGTACCTGCGCCAGACCTTTGCCCCCCAGCGCCTGATCGGTCTGGACGCCGACCCTCACAGCCTGAACCTGGCCGGCGAAGAAGCCGTCCGTCAGGGCATGGCGGTGGAGTTGACCGGCAGCGACTGCGCGAGCATCAACGTCCCGGACGCCAGCGTCGACCTGCTGTTCTGTCACCAGACCTTCCACCATCTGGTGCAGCAGGAACAGGCTCTGGCCGAGTTCTACCGCGTGCTCAAGCCCGGTGGCTATCTGCTGTTCGCCGAATCGACCGAGGCTTACATTGATACCTGGGTGATCCGCTGGTTGTTCCGTCATCCGATGCACGTGCAGAAGAGCGCCGCCGGGTATCTGGACATGATTCGTCAGCAGGGTTTCGAACTCGGCCCGGAAAACGTGTCTTATCCATACTTGTGGTGGAGCCGCGCCAAGGATTTCGGCCTGTTTGAACGCTTGGGTCTGCGCCAGCCAAAGCCCTTCGGCCAACGGGAAGAAACCTTGGTCAATGTGGTCGCGCGCAAACCTCTTGAAGGTGCTGTTTGATGTCTAGCGTAATTCAAACCTGTGGGAGCGGGCTTGCTCGCGAATGCGATGGGCCAGCCACCTCCAATGCTGGATGTGCCAACGCCATCGCGAGCAAGCTCGCTCCCACAGGGTGTGCGGTGGTGCTGCGCTTCCTGCTTTTGGGTTGCGTCCTGTTGCTGAGCGCCTGCGCCAGTCGGGCGCCGCTGCCCGAGCAAACCCCGAACCTGTCGTTGCCGCTGCAATTGCACATCCAGCGTCTGGTGGCCGATCAACGGCAGGACTGGGTGCTGGTGATACAGCGTGAAGGCCTAGGCATTCGCTGGTCGATGATGGACTTGCTGGGCATTCCACAGGCACGTCAGAAACTGGTCGACGGCGAGTGGCAGGCTGACGGTCTGCTGCCGCCCAATCCGGAAGCGCGAGAGCTGTTCGCCGCGCTGCTGTTTGTGCTGACCCCCAAAGATGAACTGTCGGGCAACTATCCCGCCGCGTGGCAGCATGGCTCGCAACGATCCTTGCCAGCGCACTGGGAAGTCCGCTACTCACAACCCATGAGCTTTGAATTGAACCTGCCCAAAGGCCCGAAATATCAAGTCACGCCGCTCAGCGGGGACGCGCCATGACGGCCTACCTGAATGCCCTCGGGGTGATCTGCGCCCTGGGCCGTGACAAGTCCGAAGTCGCTCGCAACCTGTTTGCCGGTGACTGTTCGGGCATGCGCAATGAGGCTGGCTGGGTGGCGGAACGGTCGTTGCCCGTGGCCGCGGTCCGCGGCGAACTGGCGCCGATCCCGGCTGAGCTTGCGCCGCAAGACACTCGTAATAATCAATTGCTGCTGGAAGCCGCGCTGCAAATTCGCGAAGACATCGACCAGGCGATCCAGACCTACGGCCGCGACCGCATCGGTATCGTTCTGGGCACCAGCACCTCGGGCATCGACGAAGCCAGTCGCGGCCTGGCCCATTACATCCGCGAGCATCAGTTCCCGGCCGATTACGACTATCAGCAACAGGAGCTCGGCGCTCCGGCGAACTTCCTTGCCGACTGGCTGCAACTGAGCGGCCCGGCCTATGTGATCTCCACGGCCTGCACCTCCAGCGCCCGAGCGCTGATGAGTGCTCAGCGACTGCTGGACCTGGGCATTTGCGATGCGGTGCTGTGCGGCGGTGTCGACAGCCTGTGCAAGCTGACCCTCAATGGGTTCTCGGCGCTGGAAGCGGTGTCCGGGCAACGCTGCAACCCGTTTTCTGTGAACCGTAACGGCATCAACATTGGCGAAGCGGCGGTGCTGTTTTTGATGAGCAAAAATGTCGGCGACAGCCAGCCGATTGCCCTGCTCGGCAGTGGCGCCAGCTCCGATGCGCATCACATTTCTGCGCCGGAACCGACCGGCCGTGGCGCCCTGCAAGCGATGCGCAAAGCCTTGAGCCGAGCACAACTGCAACCGCAACAGATCGATTACCTGAACCTGCACGGCACCGCCACCCAACACAACGACGCCATGGAAAGCCTGGCGGTGGCGACGTTGTTCCCGACGGGTGTGCCGTGTTCGTCGACCAAACCCATGACCGGCCACACCCTCGGTGCGGCCGGCGCTCTGGAAGCGGCGTTCTGCTGGTTGAGCCTGAGTGCAGGCAATCGCGAGCACGCCCTGCCGCCTCACGTCTGGGACGGCCAACCGGATCCCAAATTGCCAGCTCTGAATTGGGTGACCCCGGCCGATCGCCTGACGTCCATTGCACCTCGCTATCTGATGAGCAATTCCTTTGCCTTCGGTGGTAACAACGTCAGCCTGATTATCGGAGACGCCCCATGATTGACTGGCCGATCGCCGAACTGCTGCCGCACGCTGGCGACATGATCTTTATCGAGCAGATCCTGTCGTTCGATGACGAGCAGATTTACACCCGCCTCACGGTCAAACCCGATGGCCTGTTCAACCGCCCGGACGGCAGCCTGCCGGCCTGGGTCGGCATCGAACTGATGGCCCAGAGCGTCGCCGCCTACGCCGGTTGCCATGCGCGCCAGCGTGGCGATGCGGTGGAGCTGGGGTTTCTGCTCGGCACCCGCAAATTCGAATGCAACGTCGAGCACTTCCCTGCTGGCACCGAGCTGACCATCCACGGCATCCGCTCGCTGGAAGACGACAACGGCATGGGCGTGTTCGAATGCCACATCACCGCGCCCGGCATTCACGCCACCGCTCGTCTGAACGTGTTCCGTCCGCCTCAGGCTGCTCAATACCTTCATGAAACCCAAGGAACCCAGCCATGACTGAATCCGTACTGATCACCGGTTCCAGCCGTGGCATCGGCCGCGCCATCGCTTTGCGTCTGGCCCAGGCCGGGCATGACATCGTGCTGCATTGCCGCAGCGGCCTGGCGGACGCTGAAGCCGTGAAGGCCGAAATCGAAGCCTTGGGGCGCAACGTGCGCATTCTGCAATTCGACGTGTCCGATCGCGCCAACTGCAAAGCCATTC
Source organism: Pseudomonas sp. ACM7 (assembly GCF_004136015.1). Classification (NCBI taxonomy): domain Bacteria; kingdom Pseudomonadati; phylum Pseudomonadota; class Gammaproteobacteria; order Pseudomonadales; family Pseudomonadaceae; genus Pseudomonas; species Pseudomonas sp. ACM7. The sequence goes on from NZ_CP024866.1 coordinate 2,176,096, forward strand.
TCGAAGCCGACGTGGAAACCCACGGCGCCTATTACGGCGTGGTGCTGAACGCCGGCCTGACGCGCGACGGTGCTTTTCCGGCCTTGAGCGAAGATGATTGGGACGTGGTGATGCGCACCAACCTCGACGGTTTCTACAACGTGCTGCACCCGGTGATGATGCCGATGATTCGTCGTCGCGCGGCCGGGCGGATTGTTTGCATCACCTCGGTTTCCGGGTTGATCGGCAACCGTGGCCAGGTCAACTACAGCGCTTCCAAGGCCGGTTTGATCGGCGCGGCGAAGGCGTTGGCGATCGAGTTGGGCAAGCGCAAAATTACCGTTAACTGTGTCGCACCCGGCTTGATCGACACCGCGATGCTCGATGAAAACGTGCCGGTGGAAGAAATGATGAAAATGATCCCCGCACAACGCATGGGCACCCCGGAAGAGGTGGCCAGCGCGGTGAATTTCCTGATGTCGGCGGAAGCGTCGTACATCACCCGGCAGGTTCTGGCCGTCAACGGAGGCCTGTGCTGATGAAGCGCGTCGTCGTCACCGGCATGGCCGGCATCACCTCGCTGGGTAGCGATTGGGACACCATCGCCGCTAACTTTGCGGCCCACCGCAGCGGCATACGCCGCATGGACGAGTGGGATCGTTTCACCGAACTCAACACGCGCCTCGCGGGGCCGATCGACGACTTCAAAGTGCCGAGCCACTGGACCCGCAAGCAATTGCGCAGCATGGGCCGCGTCTCGCGCCTGGCGGTCGGCGCGGCAGAACAGGCATTGGCCGATGCCGGGCTGTTGGGTGACCCGTCGATCAAGGACGGGCGCATGGGCGTTTCCTGCGGCTCATCCACCGGCAGCACCGACGAGATCAAGGCGTTCGGCAACATGCTGCTCAACTCGGTGGCCGAGGGCCTGAACGCCAACTCCTATGTGCGCATGATGCCGCACACCACGGCGGCGAATATCAGCATCTTCTTCGGCATTACCGGCCGATTGATCCCGACCTCCAGCGCTTGCACCAGCGGCAGTCAGGGCATCGGTTATGCCTACGAGTCGGTCAAGTTTGGTCGCCTGCCATTGATGCTCGCCGGCGGTGCCGAAGAACTGTGCCCCACCGAAGCCATGGTCTTCGATGCGCTCTACGCCACCAGCCTGAAAAACGATGCGCCGCAAACTTCCCCACGCCCCTACGACAGCGGCCGCGATGGCCTGGTGATCGGCGAAGGCAGCGGCATGCTGGTGCTCGAAGAACTCGAACACGCATTGGCTCGCGGTGCGCACATCCACGCCGAACTCGTCGGTTTCGGCAGCAACGCCGACGGCCAGCACGCCACCCGCCCAGAGCAGGTCACCATGCGCCGGGCCATGGAGCTGGCGCTGGAAGACGCCGGGCTGAAGCCTTCTGACATCGGCTACGTGAACGGTCACGGCACCGCGACTGAACAGGGCGACATTGCCGAAACACTGGCAACGAGCGCGTTGTTCGGCGAGCACATGCCGATCAGCTCGCAAAAGAGCTTCCTTGGCCACACCCTCGGAGCCTGCGGTGCGCTGGAATCCTGGTTCAGCATCGAAATGATGAACCGCGACCTGTACGTCCACACCCTCAACCTCGACGACGTCGACCCGCACTGCGGCAAACTCGATTACCTGCGCGGCGAGTTCCGGCAGATGAGCAACCAGTACGTGATGAACAATAATTTTGCGTTTGGTGGGGTTAATACTTCGCTGATCTTTCGGCGTTGGTCGTAACAGGGAAGTAGGTGATTGATCATTCCCACGCAGGAGCGGGGGAAGGATCAGTCAATCCCATCTACACTCGCTGAATCAGACCGCATGCACCCAGCCTGCTCGAACCGAAAACGCTGATACGTCGCATGACTCGCGGTTCTCTTTCACGTCAAGGAGATGACCATGCAAGTGAAAGCCCTGATCGCCGCGTTACTGTTCGGCCTGCTGCCCAGTGCCAGCCAGGCGACCAATCTGATGTACATGCCTTTTGAGACAGTCCTGTCCAATGCGATCCGCGCCGGGCGGCTCGATGGCAGCGTGAGGTTCTACCTGGCCGGCAACGGACCGACGGAGCACCTTCAAGTGTTGCGCACGAATGTCGTCAGCGACTGGCCCACCAATGCCTCCAACAAGAGCGATTTCGATGCCTGTGAGTGGGCAGTGCAATCGACGTTGATCGAGTTGCAAGCAGAGGCAAAGCGAGTCGGGGCGAATGCTGTGACCAACATCGTGAGTTATTACGATCAGCATGTGCGCCAAGACCTGAACACCTATGAGTGCCGGGCCGGAGTGTTTGTGGCGCGAGTAGCGTTGCGCGGGGATTTGGTACAGGTGCAGTGAACGGGACCACCCCCGCGATTTACGCAGGGGGTCGCCCAGTCGCTTACTGAGCTTGAATCAATTTGCTTTCAGCGACGCCAGCGCGGCCTGTCTTGTCGTCGACGACTTGCAGGTTGTTGCGCGCCTTGATGAAGCCCACTTTCACTTCCTGCCAGACAAAGTAGTTCTTGCCGGCTTCTGCGGTGAGTTTCAGTTCAGAATCGTTTTCCGCCGAAGACACCAGGGTCTGTTGACCGGCCGGGACGGATAACATCAGGTAAGACTTGGCGACGGTTTGCCCTACTGGCTTGCCATTGAGTGCCACCGGCATTTTCACGCCTGCACCCATACTCTCGTTGCGATAAACGTAGATATTGGCTTTGTCCGGGGTGACCTGAAAGGTCTTGGCCTGAGCGTCCTGGCTTTCATCCGCCATTTTTACCGAAGCACAACCACCGGTCAGAGCGGTCAACGCCAGCAAAGCGGTGAAGGTTAACTGCTTGAACATCCTGTATCTCCATTGTTTTGATGAGTCCCACGACAGTTGTCGGCCGTACCCAACAAAACCTTGAAGCTCAATGGCATCGTAACCGCCCCTCTGATCTTCCTGCGCTGATCAGTTACGTCGCTCAGCGTGGATCGAGGTTATCCAGCACCCGGTTCACCGCCAGTTCTCCCAGCATGATCGACTGCTGAATCCCCAGCAGTGTGTTGCTTTGTGATCCTTTCAGGTACCTCGCGAAATCGCTCGCCATGACATTCGCTGATGCCAGCGATTCACAGGCGTATTCCAGAAGGGTTTGATTGTCGACTTCGGGGGCGATGAGGAAGATTGTACTGGGTTGGCGTGGAGCGTCCGGATCGGTGCCCGGTGGATTTTCTGTTGTATTGGTCATGCTTCGGCCTCCAAAAAAGTGGAGCCGTCACCGAGTGTTATTAAACAAAAGGGTGGCAGCTGTACGCAGGTTAGTAGACCGGGGACACACGAAACCGGCGCGCCCGAAGGCGCCCTGCGCATAGCTGCCATCAAGGGCAGGTATAGAAATACCTGCCTATCTGGAGCGCAAATGCGCTTCGTATGACCACGGGCTACTAAACCCGATCACTGACAATCAGTGACGCGAATCAAGTTACCGACGGCCCCCAAGGCGCACAAGCCGGCGGATTCTGGGCTAGTCGTAGGCCCTGCCGCAAGGCGCTGTAGCCTCCCGGAATATAGCTTCGGAAATGTCCGACAAGACATCACGATTTCAGCGGCTCAACCTTACGCGTCAACAACTCCACAAACGCCCTGGCCATTGGCGACTTCTGATCCTTACGCTGCACCAGCCACACTGCCGACACCGCCTCTGGATCGAGCAGAGGCCGATAGACCACCCCTTCGATGCGCATCCGCTGATAGGACGCCGGCAGCACGGATACACCCAACCCCGCCGCCACCAGACCAATGATCGTCATCGCCTCGCCCGCCTCCTGTGCAAAGTGCGGACTAAACCCCGCATCCCGCGCCAGGCTGAGCAATTGCGCGTACAGACCACTGCCATAACTGCGTGGGAAAAATACGAAGGGTTCGAGCGCCAGAGCTGACAGAAACAAGCCTTCTTCGCTACCGGTCACCAACGGATGCTTCGAGCTGAGCACCGCCACCAGCGGCTCACGCATCAACTCCACCACGCTGAGCGAGTCCGGCAACCCAAGCGGCCGCATGATCCCGACTTCAATCGACTCATCCACCAACGCATCGGCGACCTGGGTGCTGCTCATCTCCCGCAGGTTCAGGTGCACCGCCGGAAATCGTTGGCGAAACGAAAAAATCGCCTGTGGAATGGTCGAGTTGAACGGCGCCGACGAGGTGAAGCCGATCTTCAGTTCGCCCAATTCACCCAACTGCGCACGCCGTGCAACATCCGCCGCCTTGTCGACCTGCGCCAACACCAGCCGCGCCTCTTCCAGAAACAGCCGACCGGCTTCACTGAGTTCGACCCGACGATTGGTCCGCTCGAACAACCGCGCGCCCACCTCTTGCTCCAGCGCCTGAATCTGCTGGCTCAGGGGTGGTTGCGAGATGCCCAGCACCTGGGCGGCGCGGCCGAAGTGCAGTTCTTCGGCAACAGCAATGAAGTAGCGCAGGTGACGCAATTCCATGAAAACTCCATTAGGTCGTTAAACCTATCAAACAGGTCGAACAATATATTGGATTGAATCATTAGGCAGCTATATGCTTTTTTCATTGCCTGACCGGCTGCGTCCTCCGAGGTCCGAAGTGAAAACTGCTGTCGCTCCACTTGCCCATGAAGTTCCGCCCGCAGCGGTGGACGATGTTGTCGCCGAACTAAAGGAGATCTACATCGAAAAAGGCACACCGATGTTCATGCGCACGGTGTTGGCGCTGTTCTCCGGCGGCTTCGCGACCTTCGCTCTGCTGTATTGCGTGCAGCCGATGATGCCGCTGCTGTCCCATGAGTACTCCATCAACGCGGCGCAGAGCAGTCTGATCCTGTCGGTCGCCACCGGTATGCTCGCCATTGGTCTGCTGATCACCGGCCCGATTTCTGATCGCATCGGGCGCAAACCGGTGATGGTCGCCGCGCTGTTCGCCGCCGCGCTCTGCACAATCGCCAGCTCAATGATGCCGAACTGGCACGGTGTATTGGTGATGCGCGCGCTGATAGGGTTGTCGTTGAGCGGTCTGGCAGCGGTCGCCATGACTTACTTGAGCGAAGAGATCCATCCACAGCACATCGGTCTGGCCATGGGTTTGTACATCGGCGGCAACGCGATTGGCGGGATGTGCGGACGCTTGATCACTGGCGTGTTGATCGACTTCGTCAGCTGGCACACGGCGATGCTGGTGATCGGCGGCCTGGCGCTGATCGCGGCGGCGGTGTTCTGGAAAATTCTTCCCGAGTCGCGCAACTTCCGCGCCCGTTCATTACACCCGCGCAGCTTGATTGACGGCTTCACCATGCACTTTCGCGACGCCGGCCTGCCGCTGCTGTTCCTTGAAGCTTTTGTGCTGATGGGCGCGTTCGTCACCCTCTTCAACTACATCGGTTATCGCCTGCTGGCCGAGCCGTACCACATGGATCAGGCCTTCGTCGGGCTGCTCTCGGTGGTGTATCTGTCGGGTATCTACAGCTCAGCGAAAATCGGCTCGTTGGCCGACAAACTAGGCCGGCGCAAAGTGCTTTGGGCGACGATCGTCCTGATGCTCGCAGGCCTTGCACTGACCATGTTGACGCCGCTGCCGGTGGTGATCATCGGGATGCTGATCTTCACCTTCGGCTTTTTCGGCGCCCATTCGGTGGCGAGTAGCTGGATTGGGCGTCGGGCGATCAAAGCCAAGGGGCAGGCGTCGTCGCTGTACTTGTTCAGCTACTACGCAGGGTCGAGCATCGCCGGGACGGCGGGCGGGGTGTTCTGGCACATGGGGGGGTGGAACGGGATCGGGTTGTTCATTGGCGGGTTGCTGGTGATTGCGCTGCTGGTGGCGTTGAAACTGGCGAAGTTGCCACCGCTGGAAAATGTGAAGGCGTGACGCACAACCCTGTGGTAGCGGCGGTGCGACTTGCTCGCGAAAGCGGTGGGTCAGTCGGCATCGATGTTGAATGATCAACCGCTTTCGCGAGCAAGCCCGCTCCCACATTGACCGTGTACGATCTGGTACCTCATACAAAAACGCCCGGCACAAGCCGGGCGTTTTTTATTGGGCGACGATCACTCGTGATACTGCGCCGACAGTTCATGCACCGCGCGCAGGAAGGCGCCGGCGTGTTCCGGGTCGACTTCAGGCGTAATGCCATGGCCGAGGTTGAACACGTGACCGCTGCCTTTGCCATAGCTGGCGAGGATGCGGCCGACTTCGGTACGAATCGCTTCCGGCTTGGCGTACAGCACGGTTGGGTCCATGTTGCCTTGCAGCGCGACTTTGCTGCCGACGCGATCACGGGCGTTGCCGATGTCGCAGGTCCAGTCCAGGCCGAGGGCATCAGCGCCAGCATCGGCGATGCTTTCGAGCCACAGGCCGCCGTTCTTGGTGAACAGAATGACCGGCACCTTGCGCCCTTCGTGTTCGCGGATCAGGCCGCTGACGATTTTGCGCATGTAGGCCAGGGAGAATTCCTGGTACGCCGCCGCCGAAAGGCTGCCGCCCCAGCTGTCGAAGATCTGCACCGCTTGCGCGCCGGCCATGATCTGGCCGTTGAGGTAGCTGGTGACCGTCTGCGCGAGCTTGTCCAGCAGCAGGTGCAAGGCTTGCGGGTTGTCGTAGAGCATGGTTTTGGTCTTGCGGTAGTCTTTCGACGAGCCGCCTTCGACCATGTAGGTGGCCAGGGTCCATGGGCTGCCTGCGAAGCCGATCAGCGGCACGCGGCCGTTCAGTTCGCGGCGGATGGTGCTGACCGCGTCCATGACGTAGCCCAGGTCTTTGTGCGGATCAGGAATCGGCAGCGCTTCGATGTCAGCCATCGTGCTGATGACTTTCTTGAAGCGCGGACCTTCACCGGTTTCGAAGTACAGGCCTTGGCCCATAGCGTCCGGGATGGTCAGGATGTCGGAGAAAAGGATCGCCGCGTCCAGTTGTGGGTAGCGGTCGAGCGGCTGCATCGTGACTTCGCAAGCGAACTCCGGGTTCATGCACAGGCTCATGAAGTCACCGGCCTTGGCACGGCTGGCGCGGTATTCCGGCAGGTAGCGACCGGCCTGACGCATCATCCAGACAGGCGTGACGTCTACGGGTTGCTTGAGCAGGGCGCGAAGGAAACGGTCGTTCTTCAGGGCAGTCATGTCGGCATCCGGAAAAAAAGTGCGGGCATTTTCTCAGAGCGCGACGCAAAAGGCACGGCAAGAGCCGTGCCTTTTGTCTATCGGGTCAATTTGTCGCGGTGAATGCGGTCGTCCTGACATCCAGAAACCAATGTGGGAGCGAGCTTGCTCGCGATGAGGGCTTCACATTCAACATCTCTGCTGACTGATCCACCGCTATCGCGAGCAAGCTCGCTCCCACAGGGTTTTGCAGCGTTTGGTTAGACGCCCAGGTAATCCAGGATCCCTTCGGCGGCATTACGGCCTTCGAAGATCGCCGTCACCACCAGGTCAGAACCGCGAACCATGTCGCCACCGGCGAAGATTTTCGGGTTGCTGGTCTGGTGCTTGTACTGACCTTGCTCCGGGGCTACAACGCGGCCCTGGCTGTCGGTCTGGATGCTGTGCTGTTCGAACCACGACGCCGGGCTCGGACGGAAACCGAACGCGATGACCACGGCATCAGCCGGGATGATCTCTTCGGAACCCGGAATCGGCTCGGGGCTGCGACGACCACGGGCGTCCGGTTCGCCGAGACGGGTCTCGACCACCTTCACGCCTTCGACGCGGTCTTCACCGACGATCGCGATTGGCTGGCGGTTATAGAGGAATTTCACGCCTTCTTCCTTGGCGTTTTTCACCTCTTTGCGCGAGCCCGGCATGTTCGCTTCGTCACGACGATAAGCGCAGGTCACCGACTTGGCGCCCTGGCGAATCGACGTACGGTTGCAGTCCATCGCCGTGTCGCCGCCACCCAATACCACGACCTTCTTGCCTTTCATGTCGACGAAATCTTCCGGCGACTTTTCAAAGCCCAGGTTGCGATTGACGTTGGCGATCAGGAAGTCGAGCGCGTCATGCACGCCCGGCAAATCTTCACCGGCAAAGCCGCCCTTCATGTAGGTGTAGGTGCCCATGCCCATGAACACGGCATCGTATTCTTCGAGCAGTTGCTCGACGGTCACGTCCTTGCCCACTTCGGTGTTCAGGCGGAACTCGATGCCCATGCCGGTGAAGACTTCGCGACGATTGCTCAGCACGGTCTTTTCCAGCTTGAACTCGGGGATGCCGAAGGTCAGCAGACCGCCGATTTCCGGGTTCTTGTCGAACACCACCGGGGTCACGCCGCCGCGTACCAGCACGTCGGCACAGCCCAGGCCTGCCGGGCCTGCGCCGATCACCGCAACACGCTTGCCGGTCGGTATGACCTTGGACATGTCCGGGCGCCAGCCCATGGCGAACGCGGTGTCAGTGATGTACTTCTCGACCGAACCAATAGTCACCGCGCCGAAACCGTCGTTGAGGGTGCAGGCACCCTCGCACAGACGATCCTGCGGGCACACCCGGCCGCAGACTTCCGGCAGGGTGTTGGTCTGGTGCGACAGCTCGGCAGCCTGGAGGATATTGCCCTCGGCCACCAGCTTCAGCCAGTTCGGAATGAAGTTGTGCACCGGGCACTTCCATTCGCAATACGGGTTACCGCAACCCAGGCAGCGGTGGGCCTGATCGGCCGAATGCTGGGGTTTGAAGGGTTCGTAGATCTCCACGAACTCTTTCTTGCGTTGACGCAACAGTTTCTTCTTCGGATCCTTGCGCCCGACATCGATGAACTGGAAGTCGTTATTCAGACGTTCAGCCATTGTTAAAACCTCATCAAACTCTTCAGGCGCATATCACTGCGGGTTGGCACGGGTGCTGGAAAGCAACGATTTCAGGTTGGCAGCCTTGGGCTTGACCAGCCAGAAACGACGCAGATAGTCATCGAGGTTTTCAGCGAGGTTACGACCCCACTCGCTGTCGGTTTCCTCGACGTATTCGTTCAGCACGCGTTGCAGGTGGCTGCGATAGGCTTCCATCGCCTCACCGCTGATCCGCTGGATTTCCACCAGTTCGTGGTTGACCCGGTCAACGAAGGTGTTGTCCTGGTCGAGCACGTAGGCGAAACCGCCGGTCATGCCTGAGCCAAAGTTGTAACCGGTCTTGCCCAATACGCAGACGAAACCACCGGTCATGTACTCGCAGCAGTGATCGCCCGTGCCTTCCACTACGGTGTGAGCACCGGAGTTACGCACCGCAAAACGCTCGCCCGCGGTACCGGCGGCGAACAGCTTGCCGCCAGTGGCGCCGTACAGGCAGGTGTTGCCGATAATGGCGCTGTCCTGAGTCTTGTAGACGCTGCCCTTCGGCGGAACGATGACCAGTTTGCCGCCGGTCATGCCTTTGCCGACGTAGTCGTTGGCGTCGCCTTCCAGGTACATGTTCAGGCCGCCAGCGTTCCACACACCGAAGCTCTGACCGGCCGTCCCTTTGAAGCGGAAGGTGATCGGCGCATTCGCCATGCCTTGGTTGCCGTGTTTGCGAGCGATTTCACCGGAGATCCGCGCGCCAATCGAACGGTCGCAGTTGCAGATATCCAGGGCGAAATCAGCGCCGCTCATGTCGTTGATGGCCGAAGTGGCCATGTCGACCATTTTCTCGGCCAGCAGGCCTTTGTCGAACGGCGGGTTGCGGTCGACCTGGCAGAACTGAGGCTTGTCCGCCGGGATGTGATCGCTGCCCAGCAATGGCGTCAGGTCCAGGTGTTGCTGCTTGGCGGTCTGACCTTCGAGGATGTCCAGCAGATCGGTACGACCGATCAGCTCTTCGAGGGAGCGCACGCCCAGCTTGGCCAGCCACTCACGGGTTTCTTCGGCGACGTAGGTGAAGAAATTCACCACCATGTCGACGGTCCCGATGTAGTGATCCTTGCGCAGCTTCTCGTTCTGAGTCGCGACGCCGGTGGCGCAGTTGTTCAGGTGGCAGATACGCAGGTACTTGCAGCCCAGCGCGATCATTGGCGCGGTGCCGAAGCCGAAGCTTTCAGCGCCGAGGATGGCAGCCTTGATCACGTCGAGGCCGGTTTTCAGGCCGCCGTCGGTTTGTACCCGGACTTTGCCGCGCAGGTCGTTGCCGCGCAGAGTCTGGTGGGTTTCGGCCAGGCCGAGTTCCCACGGAGCGCCCGCGTATTTGATCGAGGTCAGCGGCGATGCACCCGTGCCGCCATCGTAGCCGGAGATGGTGATCAAGTCCGCGTAGGCCTTGGCCACACCGGCGGCGATGGTGCCGACGCCCGCTTCTGCAACCAGCTTCACCGAAACCAGCGCCTTCGGGTTGACTTGTTTCAGGTCGAAAATCAGCTGCGACAAGTCTTCGATCGAATAGATATCGTGGTGCGGTGGAGGCGAGATCAGGGTCACGCCCGGCACTGCGTAACGCAGTTTGGCGATCAGACCGTTGACCTTGCCGCCTGGCAGCTGACCACCTTCGCCGGGCTTGGCGCCCTGAGCGACTTTGATCTGCAACACTTCAGCGTTGACCAGGTATTCCGGGGTCACACCGAAACGGCCAGTCGCAACCTGTTTGATTTTCGAGCTCTTGATGGTGCCGTAACGCGCCGGGTCTTCGCCGCCTTCGCCGGAGTTGGAACGCGCACCGAGGCGGTTCATGGCTTCGGCCAGGGCTTCGTGAGCTTCCGGCGACAAGGCGCCGAGGGAGATGCCCGCGGAGTCAAAGCGCTTGAGCACCGACTCCAGCGGTTCGATCTCGCTGATGTCCAGAGGCGTGTCCAGGGTTTTGACCTTGAACATGTCACGGATCATCGACACCGGGCGGTTGTCCACCAGCGCCGTGTATTCCTTGAACTTGCTGTAGTCGCCCTGCTGCACAGCGGCTTGCAGGGTGCTGACCACGTCCGGGTTGTACGCGTGATATTCGCCACCGTGGACGAATTTCAGCAAACCGCCCTGCTGGATTGGCTTGCGCGGGCTCCAGGCTTCGGCAGCCAGGGCTTTCTGCTCGGCTTCGATGTCGACGAAACGCGCGCCCTTGATGCGGCTTGGCACGCCACGGAAGCTCAGGTCGCAGACTTCTTCAGACAGGCCGATGGCTTCGAACAACTGCGCACCGCGGTACGACGTGATGGTCGAGATACCCATCTTCGACAGGATCTTCAGCAGACCTTTGGTGATGCCTTTGCGGTAGTTCTTGAACACCTCATAGAGGTCGCCCAGGACTTCACCGGTGCGGATCAGGTCGCCCAGCACTTCGTAGGCCAGGAACGGATAGACCGCCGAGGCGCCGAAACCGATCAACACTGCAAAGTGGTGTGGGTCGCGAGCGGTGGCGGTTTCCACGAGGATGTTGGAGTCGCAACGCAGGCCTTTTTCGGTCAAGCGGTGGTGCACCGCGCCGGTGGCCAGGGAAGCGTGGATCGGCAACTTGCCCGGGGCAATGTGACGGTCACTCAGCACGACCTGGGTACGACCGGAGCGCACGGCTTCTTCAGCCTGATCGGCGACGTTGCGGATCGCCGCTTCGAGGCCGACGCTTTCGTCGTAGTTGAGGTCGATGATCGCGCGCTCGAAGCCCGGACGATCGAGGTTCATCAGCGAGCGCCACTTGGCGGGGGAAATGACCGGCGAGCTGAGGATCACGCGCGAGGCGTGTTCCGGCGACTCCTGGAAAATGTTGCGCTCGGCACCGAGGCAGATCTCCAGCGACATGACGATGGCTTCACGCAGCGGGTCGATCGGCGGGTTGGTGACCTGCGCGAACTGCTGACGGAAATAGTCGTACGGCGTGCGCACGCGCTGGGACAGCACGGCCATCGGCGTGTCATCGCCCATCGAGCCAACGGCTTCGTAGCCTTGCTCGCCGAGCGGACGCAGCACCTGATCACGTTCTTCGAAAGTGACCTGGTACATCTTCATGTACTGCTTGAGCTGATCGACGTCGTAGAACGCCGAACCGTGGTCGTTGTCTTCCATGGTCGCCTGAATGCGCAGGGCATTCTTGCGCAGCCATTGCTTGTACGGATGACGGGACTTCAAGCGGTTGTCGATGGCGTCGGTATCGAGGATCTGGCCGGTTTCAGTGTCCACGGCGAAGATCTGGCCCGGGCCAACGCGGCCCTTGGCGATCACGTCTTCAGGCTGGTAGTTCCAGACACCGATTTCCGAGGCCAGGGTGATGAAGCCGTTTTTGGTGGTGACCCAACGCGCCGGACGCAGACCGTTACGGTCGAGCAGGCACACTGCGTAGCGACCGTCGGTCATTACCACGCCGGCCGGGCCGTCCCACGGTTCCATGTGCATCGAGTTGTATTCATAGAACGCACGCAGGTCCGGGTCCATGGTTTCAACGTTCTGCCACGCAGGCGGAATGATCATCCGCACGCCACGGAACAGGTCGATACCACCGGTGACCATCAACTCGAGCATGTTGTCCATGCTGGAGGAGTCAGAACCGACACGGTTGACCAGCGGGCCGAGTTCTTCCAGATCCATCAGATCGTTGGTGAACTTGGTGCGACGGGCCACGGCCCAGTTGCGGTTACCGGTGATGGTGTTGATCTCGCCGTTGTGGGCGAGGAAGCGGAACGGCTGAGCCAGCGGCCATTTCGGCAGGGTGTTGGTCGAGAAGCGCTGGTGGAACACGCAAATCGAGGTTTGCAGGCGCTGGTCGCTGAGGTCTGGATAGAAGGCGGTCAAATCCGCCGGCATCATCAGGCCTTTATAAATGATGGTCTTGTGCGAAAAGCTGCAGACGTAGTGATCGGCGTCGGCGGCGTTGGCCACGGACGAGCGACGACGGGAGGTGAACAGCTTGACGGCCATGTCCTGATCGCTCAGGCCATCACCGGCGATGAACACTTGCTCGATCTGCGGCAGGCGCTCAAGGGCTAGGCGACCGAGGACGCTGGTGTCGATCGGCACTTTGCGCCAGCCGACGAGGGTCAGGCCAGCAGCGAGGATCTCGCGGTTCATGTTCTCGCGAGCGGCTTCGGCTTTGACCGGGTCCTGGTTGAAGAAGACCATGCCCACCGCATATTGCTTGGGCAGTTCGACGCCGAAGGTTTCCTGGGCGATGGCTCGCAGGAACACATCCGGCTTTTGAATCAGCAGACCGCAACCGTCACCGGTCTTGCCGTCGGCGTTGATCCCACCGCGGTGGGTCATGCAGGTCAGGGCCTCGATGGCCGTTTGCAAAAGGGTATGACTGGGCTCGCCCTGCATATGGGCTATCAGGCCGAAACCGCAGTTATCCTTGAATTCATCTGGTTGGTACAGACCTGCTTTCATAGACACTTTCTCACCAGGCTGCCTCTTGTCGAGGCAAATTTCTTTTCAATTCAACCACTTACCATCCGCGCCGAACGTACGCCAGCTTTGCGGGGGCAAAAGGGAGGTCATTGTACACACCGACACAGAGGCTCACAAATTTGACGACGAAATGTCGCAAATCTATGTCGCATTTGTGAAAGGTTTAAAGCGATATGCTGTGCTAGTCAAAACTTTTTTAATTTTGACCGCAACGACTCAAAGACTACTGTGACGCAGACACCACAAGGCACGCGGTCTGTAGAGACAGCATGCTACTTGCGGAAAATTTTGAGGTGCCGGGAGAGGCGGCCTGGGTAAGGCCGCCGAATCATCAGCGAGCTGTAGCCAGTTCCTGTTGGACGCTGGCGACGGAGCGAGGCCAAGGTTTACCAGCCTGAACCTTCGCTGGCAAGGCCTTGATGGCGGTAACGGCTGCATCGCGGTTGGCGAAGCTACCGTAAGTGATGACGTAAAGCGGCTTGCCGTTGAGGACTTTCTTGAAATAACGGTACTCGCCGCCCTGCTCCTTGACGAAGGATTGCGCGGCCGCTTCGGAACTGGTGCCGAGGATCTGCACCACGTAGTTACCCGGTGCTTGCCCTGCGTACCAGGTGCCGCCAGCGGCTTTGGCCACAGCGGCTGGTTTCTCGGCAGGCTTGGCAGCAGCAGCGGCGGCGGGCTTGGCTGGCGCTGGAGCTGGCTTCACGGCAGGCGCAACCGGGGCTGGCTTGGCAGTCGCGACCTGAGTCGGCGCAGGCACAGGTTTGGTGGCTGGCGTCGGTGCGGGACCGGCCGACAGACCTGCTGGAGGCGCGGTAGTGGTCACGGTCGGCGGCGTAGCGCTCGAACCTTCGACCGGCACGCCGTCGTCGCCTTCGGTGATGCCACCGGCGGCTTCGGCCAACGGACCACGCATGACCGGCTGCGAGTTGCCGACCAGCGGCAATGGCATCGGTTGCGAGTTACCGGCGAATTCGACGGCAGGCGCGCCGCCGCTGTTAGGTTGCGGCGTGCCCTGGCCGAGTGGCAGTTGCGCCTGTTCGTTGACAGGTGCGCCAGTGGTCGGTGCTTTGCTGCGACCCGGCATCAACCAGGCGGCGGCTACCGCGACCACGACAACGGCGGAAATCGCCAATACGTGTTTCTTCGGCATGTTGAACCCCATACTTGGACGCTTCACCGCTGAGCGGCTGGCAATCATGGCTTCGATCATTGCATCGCGGGCAACCTGGTTGATGGTGCCAGGCCAACCGTCGGAGCTTTCGTGAATATCAGAGATCTGATCTGCGGTGAAAAGTTCGATACCCCGGCCGGCGCCTTCGAGCCGCTGGTCCAGATATTCGCGGGTTTCTTCTTCGGTGTAAGGCTGCAATTCGATGACGTGGAAACGCTCTTCCTCGAGGCTCAGCGCCTCCAGTTGAGCAATCAGCGACGACTCGCCGAACAGGAACACATGCGGGCGACCTTCCGGTGCACCGGCGGCCAGGGCCAGCAAGGCTTCCAGCGCGGATTCGTCGAGTTGCTCGGCGTCATCCACCAGCAAATAGACTTCCTGCCCCGTCAACGCAAGTTGCACCACTTGAGCCAGAATCGCGCCGATCTCGGCCTGGGCAACGTTCAGCGCCTGAGCCACCTGACGCAGCACGCCGGCCGCATCACCGGCACCACGGGCGGAAACCACCACGCTCTGCACCGACTGCTTGTTGGTGCTGGCCACCAGGGCCTGACGCAACAGCGTCTTGCCACTGCCTTGCGGGCCGGTGACGACCAGCAGCAACTGACTGTAGCGTGCCAGGTGATGCAGTTGCCCCAGCACCGGTTTGCGCTGGGCCGGGAAGAATTTGAAGCCAGGCACCCGTGGAGAAAAAGGGTCATGACTCAACTGGTAATGGCCGAGGAAAGCCTCGTCGGCGTGCAAACTAGTCATCGGGATCTTATTAACCTTTAAGCTGAGCCAGAGCGCGGTAATCCGCTCCCAGCGTGGCCTGTAAAACCTCTTTCGGATAATCGTCGGTCACCACCGCTTCGCCCATGTGGCGCAACAGCACCAGGCGCAAACGACCGTCGATCACTTTCTTGTCAATTGCCATGTGTTCGAGAAAATCGGCTTCAGTCATCTCTTCAGGCGGGATGACCGGCAGGCCGGCACGCTGGAACAGACGAATGCCGCGATCGCGCTCTTGCTCGCTGATCCAGCCCAGGCGCGCGGACATTTCCAAGGCCATTACGGTGCCAGCAGCGACCGCCTCACCATGTAGCCAGACACCATAGCCCATGTGGGTTTCGATGGCGTGACCGAAGGTGTGACCCAGGTTGAGCGTGGCGCGAACACCGGTCTCCCGTTCGTCGGCACCCACCACCGCAGCCTTGGCCGCGCAAGAGCGCTCGATGGCATAAGTCAGGGCGACCTGGTCCAGGGCGCGCAGACGATCGACGTTGTCTTCAAGCCAGGTCAGGAACGGCTCGTCGCAGATCAGCCCGTACTTGATGACTTCAGCAAGCCCGGCGGACAGTTCGCGGGCCGGCAGGGTATTGAGGGTAGCGGTATCAATCAGCACCACGTTCGGCTGATAGAAAGCGCCAACCATGTTCTTGCCCAGCGGATGGTTGATCCCGGTCTTGCCGCCCACCGAAGAGTCGACTTGCGACAGCAGCGTGGTCGGGATCTGGATGAAATCGACACCACGCTGGTAGCAGGCGGCAGCAAAACCGGCCATGTCACCAATCACACCGCCACCGAGGGCGATGACCGTGGTACGGCGGTCGTGCCGCGCGGTCAGCAGACCGTCGAAAATCAGTTGCAGGGTTTCCCAGGTCTTGAAGGCTTCGCCGTCCGGCAGCACCACGGAAACCACCGAGAACTGTGCGAGGCTGCGGGTCAGACGCTCGAGATAGAGCGGCGCAACGGTCTCGTTGGAGATGATCGCCACTTGCCGTCCGCGTATATGCGGGGCCAGCAGCTCAGGCTGATCCAACAAACCTTCGCCAATATGAATCGGGTAGCTGCGCTCGCCTAGATCGACCTTGAGTGTCTGCATGTGTCCCCACAGTGAAGATGGAATCAGGCGTCCTGCCTTGAGTTAACGAATGTCCACGGCGTCTGCTGGTGTGACGCCGTTCGGTAGCCATCCGCCACAACCTTGAGCGGCCATGACAGGACGCCGAGGATAGCGCATTTCGCGCTGCGCTTTAACGGGGAGGTAGCTGCTGCAAGCGTTCGAGAATATCGAGTACGACCATTCGCGGCGGCCGCTCATCGGTTTCCACCACCAGATCGGCGATTTCCCGATAAAGCGGATCGCGGATCGCCAGCAGATCCCGAAGGGTCTTGGCCGGATCGGCAGTACGCAACAGGGGTCGATTGCGATCACGGGAAGTGCGACCCACCTGCTGCTCGACAGACGCATGCAGATAGACCACCCGCCCCCCGGCGTGCAGCGCCCGACGATTGGCCTCGCGCATCACCGCGCCGCCACCGGTCGCCAGCACCACGCCGTCGCAGCCGCACAGCTCGGCAATCATCGCCTGCTCGCGGTCACGAAAGCCCGGCTCGCCTTCCTTATCGAAAATCCACGGGATATTGGCGCCCGTGCGCAATTCAATTTCCTTATCGGAATCTTTGAACGGCAGGCGCAGCTCTTTGGCCAGCAACCGGCCGATGGTGCTTTTTCCAGCCCCCATCGGTCCAACAAGAATCAAATTTCGCACAGAATCAATGGCTCACAGCAATCGCCTGGTTATTCATGATACGCGGAGTGAGAAATACCAGCAGCTCGGATTTTTTCTCCGAAACCACGTCACGCCGGAAAAGGCGGCCAAGATACGGCACATCACCGAGAAATGGCACCTTATCTACAACCTTGCTCTGAGTATTTGAGAAAACCCCGCCAATCACGATGGTCTCACCGTCGTTGACCAGGACCTTGGCATTGACCTCGTTTTTCTTGATCGGCGGTACATCCTGCACCTTGTTCAGGTAGTCCGGTTCGTCCTTGGTGACCTTGACCTCCATGATGATCCGGTTGTCCGGGGTGATCTGCGGCGTCACCTCCAGAGACAGCGAAGCCTCCTTGAACGACACCGAGGTAGCGCCGCTGGAGCTGGCTTCCTGATAGGGAATCTCCGTGCCCTTGAGGATTTTCGCGGTTTCCTTGTCCGAGGTGACCACCTTGGGCTGCGAGACGATTTCGCCGTTGCCGGTCTTCTCCATCGCCGTCAGCTCAAGATCCAGCAGCACATTGTCGGTGATGAACGCGATGCCGAGCCCCGAGGTGTTGGCGGCGGTACCCAGGTCGACGAACGGCGAGTTGGTGCTGGTGCTGCCAGGCGTACCGATGGTCGACGAAGCATTAGCCCCATTATTGCTGACGCCCGAGGTGTTCCAGTTGCCCTTGTTCTGCAACGAACCACCCCAACGCACGCCGAGGCTTTTGTCATAGTCGACGTTGGCTTCGACGATGCGCGCCTCGATCATCACCTGACGCACCGGGATATCCAGTTGCGAGACGATACGGCGCAGTTCATCGAGGCGATCCTGGGTCTGGTAGGCAATGATGTTGTTGGTCCGCTCATCCACCGTGATCGAGCCCCGCTCGTCGGCTTTTGCCTCGGCACTGGTCACCGACTGGAACAGCTTGGCGATATCGGCAGCTTTGGCGTAGTTGACCTGCAACAGTTCGCGACGCAGGGGCGCCAGGTCAGCAATCTGCTTCTGCGACTCAAGCTCCTGGCGCTCGCGGGCAGCGATTTCATCGGCCGGCGCCACCAGCAAAACGTTGCCGATCTTGCGCTTGTCCAGGCCCTTGGTTTTCAACACCAGATCCAGCGCCTGATCCCACGGTACGTTCTGCAAACGCAGCGTGATGCCGCCCTGCACTGTGTCGCTGGCCACCAGATTGAGGTTGGTGAAATCGGCAATCAGTTGCAGCACCGAACGCACGTCGATGTCCTGGAAATTCAGCGAGAGCTTTTCGCCGGTGTAGGCGAAACGCTCGGTGTTGCGTTTCTGCAAGTCATCGACGGTCATCGGCCGGATGCTGACGGTCAGCTTGTTGTCGGTCTGGTAAGTCGAATAATCGAAGGCGCCGCTGGGCTCAATGCTGATCGTGGCCCGATCGCCCGTGGCGCTGGCGTTGACGAACTGCACCGGCGTGGCGAAATCCTTGACGTCCAGACGTACACGCAACGGCTCAGGCAATTGAGTCCTGGCGAAACCGAGGATGATCTTGCCGTCGCGCTCCTGAATGTCCGGGGCGATGGAGGGATCCGACAGATCGATGACCACATTGCCTTCGCCCTGAGTGCCGCGCTGGAAATCCACACCCCGGATGGCCTTGCCCACTGGCGTATAGGCTTTCGCCGGGGCTGGCGTTGCCGTCGCGGCGCGCGGTGTTTTGGGCGCCGGGCTGGAGGCCGTTTTGTTGGCACCTTGGCCGACCACCACGAACAGCGTGTTGCCTTCGACCCGTGCGTTATACGGCGTCAACTGGGTCAGATTGATGATCAGTCGCGTACGGTCCTTGGCTTCCACCACCGTGGCGCTGCGGGCATTTCCGCCGCCCAGGTCACGATTTTTGCTTTTTAGCTGACTGACGACGCCAGGCAGATCCAGCGCGATCCGTGCAGGCGATTCCGTGGTGTAACCGTGGGGCGGCGGTGGCGGCCCATCGAACGACAACTTCAACTCGACGCGGTCCCCCGGCAGCGCGGCGACATCCAGCGCTTTGAGGTTGGCCGCTAGTACCATCGGCGACAGCAACGCTATCCATAGCGAAATACCGAAGGTTGAGAAAATCCTGTTCATTATTCGAGTTCCACTATGAGTGCTCTTTCAAAGGGATGGTCCGCGGCCGCTCCAGCCAGGCGCCTTCGCCGTCGGGAACGATTTCGACCACATCGACCTGCGAGCCACTGATGGCGACGATCCGCCCATCGTTACGCCCCAGGTAATCGCCGACTTTCAACCGATGCACCCCGCCCGCCCCGCGCAACAGCGCAAAGGAGCCGGTCGCATTGGCGATCGTTCCGACCATTTCAAACTGCTCGATGTTGAAACCTTCGAGGTACTGCTTGACCCGATTCGGATCAGGTTTGACGTTGCGCGAGCCGTGTTTCTGGCCGGCCAGATCGACTCTGATCTGTCGGGAAAACGGGCTTCGCAGGTTGGCGGCACTGTAGGTGAATGTTGGGTAAGACCGAAATGTCGGCGTTGGTTCAATCTTGCCGGGCGCACGTAAACGCATTTCGTTCATGTACGCGTCCAGGTCGCTGAAGTCATTGTCGCTGCCGCAACCAGCCAGGCCGGCGACCAACACAACCATCGAAAAACAACGAATCGGGCTCATTTTTGCAGCCCCTTGTCGTTGTAGCGGTAGGTCTTGGCGAGGATGCTCATACGCAACTTCGGACCACCCTCCGGGTTGGCCGGCGCAAGGTCGAAGTCATGCAGGGTGACAATCCTTGGCAGCCCGGCGACGCCGCTGACGAAGGTGGCAAGGTCGTGATAGGCACCGGTGACGGTGATCTGGATCGGCAACTCGATGTAGAACTGCTGCGTGTTCTCCGACAGCAGTTTGATCTCTTCGAACTCCAGGCCACTGCCCAGGCCGGTGCGAGTGATGTCCTCCAGCAGACCGGGCACTTCGGTGTCACTGGGCAATTGCCGTAGCAGTACGCCAAAGGAGTTCTCCATTTCCTTCATCTGCTGCGTATACAGCTCCAGATTCGCCGCCATATGGGCTTTGTTGGCGAATTGCTCCTTGAGGGTCGACTCTTCCTCGCGCTTGAGTTTGAGGTGGCTTTGAAGGTCGCTGATGGAAAAACTGTAGCCCAGCGAAAGCACCAGGATCATGAGCAGGACTCCCGCCAGTGCCTTGATGGCTGGCGGCCAGGAACCCATGTTATTGGTGTCCAGGTCGTTGATGTCGATCTTGCGCAGGCCTTCGAACCAGTCAGACAGCCTCATTTGCCGCCCTCCGCAGCGGCGGGCTGAGTCTGACGAACGGTCAGCTGAAAGACGTTGGCCTGATCCAGCTGACCGGCGGTCGTCGCTTTGACTTCCGTGAGGGTGGGCGCATCAAACCAATCGGACGCATCCAGATTGCGCATCAGGTCTGACACACGATTGTTGGACTCCGCCGCTCCGGTGATGGACAAGGACTTGCCGACCATTTTCACCTCGGTGAAATACACGCCGTCAGGCAGCGTACGTGCCAGTTGATCAAAAATACGCCCGCTGATCGGCCGGTTGCCTTGCAGGTCCTGGATGATGCGCATGCGCTCGACCAGTTGCTGGCGACGGGCCTTCAAATCGCTGATCTGTTTAATCCGCTCATCGACCATGGCAATCTGTTTGCCGATGTAATCGTTACGAGCCACTTGCCGATCGATAGCGCCACTGATGGCCTGGTTCGCGATCAGCACCGCCCCCACTGACCCCACCAGCACACCGACCAACACCAGCAAAAAGCGTTTGCGGCGGACTTCACGCTGCTCTTCGCGCCAGGGTAAAAGATTGATCCGCGCCATCAGTCGAAACTCCTGAGGGCCAGCCCGCAGGCGATCATCAGTGCCGGCGCATCGCTGGCCAGGGCACCGGCGTTGACCTTGCTGCCCAAGGTCATGTCGGAGAATGGGTTGGCCACTTGCGTTGGTGTACCCAATCGTTGCTCGATCAACCGATCAAGCCCCGGGACCGACGCGGTACCGCCGGCCAGCAGAATGTGATCAACCGAGTTGTACTGACCGGAGGCGAAGAAAAACTGCAATGAACGCGACACCTGCTGCACCAGCGCATCGCGAAACGGCTGCAACACCTCGCTGACGTAATCGTCCGGCAAACCACCCTGTTTCTTCGCCAGCCCCGCCTGTTCAAGGGTCAGGCCATAACGTCGCTGGATTTCCTCCGTCAGCTGACGACCGCCGAACAATTGTTCGCGGGTGTAGATGATCCGCCCCTGGTGCAGCACGCTCAGGGTGGTCATGGTGGCGCCGATATCGACCACCGCTACCGTCAGACGCTCCTGAGAAGCAGCCAGTTGGCTCGCCAGCAATCCGTAGCAACGCTCTAGCGCATAGGCCTCGACGTCGACCACGCGGGCTGTCAGGCCGGCCAGGGCCAGGACCGCTTCCCGCACCTCGACGTTTTCCTTGCGACAGGCCGCCAGCAGCACATTGACTCGCTCGGGGTTGCGCGCAGAAACGCCCTGGACCTCAAAGTCGATGGCCACTTCGTCCAATGGATAAGGGATGTATTGATCGGCCTCGATCTTCAGCTGGTTTTCCATTTCGTCGTCGGAAAGACCGGCGTCCATCTCGATGGTCTTGGTGATCACCGCCGAACCGGCCACGGCCACGGCGACGTTCTTGAGGTTGGTTCTGGCCTTGAGCAGCACGCGCGCGAGTGCCTGCCCTACGCCTTCGAGCTCGGCGATATTTTTCTCGACCACCGCGTTGGTGGGCAAAGGTTCCACCGCATAGGCCTCGACCCGATAGCGGTCGCCTTGGCGGCTTAGCTCCAGAAGCTTGACCGACGTGGAGCTGATGTCGATCCCCAGAAGCGTGTTGGCCTTTTTATTGAAGAGTCCTAGCACTACCAATTCCCTATGACTATCCGTGTCTTACGGACTCTGTAATATCCGTTGCGTTCAAACCACCCGTCTTGACAGCAGCGCAAATGACGCCCTCGACGGAAAAATGCTTATAATGCCCAGCGTTTTTTTCCGGTTTTTACTTTCAAGCGCGGGTCGTTCCCTGTTTATCTGAACCCTGATGCCAAATTCATTCTTTGCCCTGGATGTCCAAAAGCCTTGATTCGTCTGCTGAAATTTTTCGGTTGGTCCATCGTCGCCGTTTTCTGCGGACTGCTCCTCGGTCTTAGCGGCGCCTTTCTCTACCTTAGTCCGGGTTTGCCATCCGTGGAGGCGCTGAGAAGCATCCAGTTGCAGATTCCTTTGCGGGTCTTCAGCAGCGACAACAAGCTGATCGCAGAATTTGGCGAAATGCGCCGCACACCGATCCGGTTCGCCGACATTCCCCCCAATTTCATTAATGCGTTACTAAGTGCTGAAGACGACAACTTCGCCAATCACTACGGTGTCGACCCCAGCAGTCTGATGCGCGCGGCCACCCAGTTGGTAAAAAGCGGACACATTCAGTCCGGCGGCAGCACCATCACCATGCAGGTGGCGAAGAACTTCTTCCTGACCAGCGAACGCAGCTTCTCGCGCAAAACCACCGAAATCCTCCTGGCTCTGCAGATTGAACGGCAGCTGACCAAGGACGAGATTCTTGAGCTGTACGTCAACAAGATCTATCTGGGCAACCGCGCCTACGGTATCGAGGCCGCCGCACAGGTTTACTACGGCAAGTCGATTCGTGACGTCAGCCTGGCGCAGATGGCGATGATCGCCGGCCTGCCAAAAGCCCCTTCGCGCTTCAACCCGCTGGCCAATCCGGCCCGCAGCAAGGAACGTCGCGACTGGATCCTTGGGCGCATGTACAAGCTCGGAAAAATCACCGAAGCCGACTACACCACCGCGATCAACGAGCCGCTGAACGCCAGTTATCACGTGCCGACCCCGGAAGTGAATGCGCCGTACATCGCTGAAATGGCCCGCGCCGAAATGGTCGGCCGTTATGGCAGCGACGCCTATACCGAGGGTTTCCGCGTCACCACCACGGTGCCGAGCAACCTGCAGGAAATGGCCAACACCGCGGTTCACGAAGGGTTGATGACCTACGACCAGCGTCATGGTTATCGCGGCCCCGAGTCGCGCCTGCCGGGCAAGACTCGCGAGGCCTGGACAACCGAGCTGACCAAACAGCGCACCATCAGCAGCCTTGAGCCCGCCATCGTCACCCAGGTCGACAAGACCGGCCTGCAAGTGATGACCCGTACCGGTGACGAACACGTCGGCTGGGACAGCATGAAATGGGCGCGCCCATTCCTCAACACCAACAGCATGGGTGCCAACCCGAAGCAGCCTTCGGACGTCGCCCAGGTCGGCGACCTGATTCGTGTGCAACGCCAGCCGGACAACTCGCTGAAATTCAGCCAGATCCCGCAGGCTCAGGGCGCACTGGTTTCCCTTGATCCGCAAAACGGTGCCATTCGCTCCCTGGTCGGCGGCTTCGCCTTTGAACAGAGCAACTACAACCGCGCCATGCAGGCCAAGCGTCAGCCGGGTTCGAGCTTCAAACCGTTCGTCTACAGTGCCGCACTGGATAACGGCTACACCGCCGCCAGCCTGGTGAACGACGCACCGATCGTGTTCGTCGACGAGTACCTGGACAAGGTCTGGCGTCCAAAGAACGACACCAACACCTTCCTCGGCCCGATCCGTATGCGTGAGGCGCTCTACAAGTCGCGCAACCTGGTGTCGATCCGCTTGCTGCAGGCGCTGGGCGTTGACCGCACCATCGACTACATCAGCAAGTTCGGCTTCAACAAGCAGGACCTGCCGCGCAACCTGTCCCTGGCCCTGGGCACCGCGACGCTGACGCCAATGGAAATCGCCACCGGCTGGAGCACCTTCGCCAACGGCGGCTACAAGATCAGCCCCTACATCATCGACAAGATCGAAAGCCGCAATGGCGACACGCTGTTCGTCGCCAACCCGCCGAGCGTCCCGAAAGGCAACGTCGCCACCGACGGCATCGCCGCCCCTGTCGCGGCTAACGCTTTCACCGTCAACGCAACCCCGGGCGAAGCCTTGACCGCTCAGCCAGCGCCACAAACGCCGGCCGTGGCCGAACGCATCGTCGATGGCCGTACCACTTACATCCTCAACAGCATGCTCGAGGACGTGATCAAACTCGGCACCGGCCGCCGCGCCCTGGCCTTGGGCCGCAGCGACATTGCGGGCAAGACCGGTACCACCAACGAGTCCAAGGACGCCTGGTTCTCTGGGTACAACGCCGATTATGTGACCACTGTCTGGACCGGTTTCGACCAGCCTGAAAGCCTGGGCCGCAAGGAATTCGGCGGCACCGTCGCCCTGCCGATCTGGATGAGTTACATGGGCGCCGCACTCAAAGGCCTGCCGCCCCATACGCAGGCAGAGCCGGAAGGCATCCTCAGCCTGCGAGTCGACCCGGTCAGCGGCCGTGCAGCCACCCCAGGCACGCCAGGCGCCTACTTCGAGCTGTTCAAGGCCGAAGACACGCCACCGTCAGCGAACGAGCTGGGCAACGGCACTGCGCCGGGCAGCCCACTGCCTGCGGATGAAGCGGCGCCGATCGATTTGTTCTGATCGCCTGAAGCTGCAAAAAGCCCCGCCTTCCAAAGAAGAGCGGGGCTTTTTATTGTGGCGCCTGTCAGACCGCCATCGTCGGATCGCCGCCCGGAACAAGCTCGCTCCCACATTGGAATGCGTACCCCTGTGGGAGCGGGCTTGCTCGCGAAGAGGCCAGCACAACCGCTGCAAAACCCACAGGCAAAAAAAAGCCCCGACTCGCAAGAGCCGGGGCTTTGTGTTGAAGCGCTACAACGACTTAGCCGTTGAACACGTCATCCACGCTTTTCAGCGGGTAGTTCTTCGGATACGGCAGGGTCGCTACGCCGGTCTCGATCGCAGCCTTGGCCACGGCATCGGAGATCACGGTGATCAGACGGGCATCCATTGGTTTCGGAATGATGTACTCACGACCGAATTCCAGTTTGATGCCGCCGTAGGCGTCGCACACTTCCTGAGGAACCGGCAGCTTGGCCAGTTCACGCAGGGCGTTGGCCGCAGCCACTTTCATTTCTTCGTTGATGCGCTTGGCGCGAACGTCCAGGGCACCACGGAAGATGAACGGGAAGCCCAGCACGTTGTTGACCTGGTTCGGGTAGTCCGAACGGCCGGTCGCCATGATCACGTCATCACGAGTGGCGTGAGCCAGTTCCGGGGAGATTTCCGGGTCCGGGTTGGAGCACGCGAACACGATCGGGCTGGCCGCCATGGACTTCAGGCCTTCAGCGCTCAGCAGGTTCGGGCCGGACAGACCAACGAACACGTCCGCGCCTTTCAGGGCGTCGGCCAGCGTGCGTTTTTCAGTCGCGTGAGCGAAAACAGCCTTGTACTGGTTCAGGTCGTCACGGCCGGAGTGGATCACGCCGGTACGGTCAACCATGAAGATGTTTTCGATGTTGGCACCCATGCTCACCAGCAATTTCATGCAGGAGATGGCGGCAGCACCGGCGCCCAGGCAGACGATTTTGGCGTCAGCGAGGGTTTTGCCAGCGATTTCCAGGGCGTTGATCATGCCGGCCGCAGTAACGATCGCGGTGCCGTGCTGGTCATCGTGGAATACCGGAATGTCGCACTGCTCGATCAGAGCGCGTTCGATCTCAAAGCACTCAGGCGCCTTGATGTCTTCCAGGTTGATGCCACCGAAGGTGATGGAGATGCGCTTGACGGTGTCGATGAAGGCTTGCGGGCTTTCGGAGTCGACTTCGATGTCGAAAACGTCGATGCCGGCGAAGCGCTTGAACAGCACGCCTTTACCTTCCATCACTGGTTTGGAAGCCAATGGGCCGAGGTTACCCAGGCCGAGAATTGCGGTGCCATCGGAAATGACTGCAACCAGATTGCCCTTGCCGGTGTACTTGTAGGCGAGTTCAGGGTCGCGGGCGATTTCGCGGACTGGTTCGGCTACACCGGGGCTGTAGGCCAGCGACAGGTCGCGGGCGGTAGCGGTGGCTTTGGTGAGCTCGACGCTCAGCTTCCCTGGACGAGGATGGGCATGATATTCGAGAGCGGCAGTTTTCAAATCAGACATATGGGCATTCCGCTTTTTACTGTGGGACAGACGGACCGCCGAGGATACTCGTGTCGCAAAGTCCCTACAAGACTGACCGGTCACCCCTGTCAAGCACCCGGCCCTACGACTTTGGACCAAGAGCCGCGGAACACAAGGGATTGACCGTTCACAATCTACATTAAAAATGTCTACAATTTTTTATCACTGCGCCATCTGAAGCATCGCCGGGTCGGTCAATGGCAGAAGCCAGCGCGCCTGCCCTTCTTTCAGTCCGCCACGCCGCGAACGGTCCAGTACCCAGCCGCGCGCCTCTATCTGCTTGCCCTTCAACCGCTCAAGATCCGCAATATCGAACTGGCCCAACACATTGGGTGCAACGCGCAGTACAACCGAATCCTGCAACTCGATCCAAACCCCGCCGCGATTGCGCTGAACCTTGCTCACACGACCGCTGAGCACAGCGAAACCGGAAGCGCTGATCTGCTCCGCTTTCAGTACAGGGGATTGACGCCACAACCCGAGTCCGGCCTGACGGGCGCTGTGTTCCGCCGCTTGCTGGCAGTCGACCAGATCGACATTCGGCGCGACTGCCACCTGGAAACCGAGTCCTTCAGCGAGCATCTGCGCTTCAAGGTTGGCGCCATCGGCGCTGTAGACATGGGCCAAGGTACGGCCGTAATGGTCTTTGCTTTCTTTACCGGGCAATAAACCGACCCGTCCGTCGCTGGCAGCCACCAGTGCTTCCAGGCGTTGGCGTGCCGCCACCGCGAACGGCTCGTCGGAGCGGCCTTTCTTGCCCAGTTCCGGCGTATTCAAACCGATCATGCGCACGCTGCGACCATCGCTCAGACGCAGCGTGTCACCATCCACCACCCGCTGCACCGCAATGGATGTCAGCCCGCTCGGCGCCGGGCAGAAGGCCTGGGCAGCGGAAAGCCAAATCGCAGACATAAAAAAGGCGCCCGCAAGGGACGCCTTTTTCATCAGCAAGGTAAAGCCCATGGGGCTTTGCAACCTTACTCTGCAGCAGCAGGAGCTTTGGCTTTGCCAAAAGCACCGAAACGGTCTGCGAAGCGCTGTACACGGCCGCCAGTATCCAGAGTCTTCTGCTTACCGGTGTAGAACGGGTGGCACTCGTTGCATACGTCAGTACCCAGTGGCTTGCACAGGTTCGAACGAGTTTCGAACTTGTTGCCGCAGCTGCAAGTTACTTCGATGGTTTCGTACGCTGGATGGATATCGGCTTTCATGGTGTATTCCTCAGGCTAGTGTGCCGCCACTCAACACTATTGTTGAATACCGCACATAATTAGGCCGCGGATTCTACCAGACAATGCCATTCACGCAAGCTGTCACTGAGACCGACCGTCTGCTAGGCTCCCGGCCTAATACGCGCCCTTTGTGGGAGCGGGCTTGCTCGCGAATACGGTGTGTCAGGCAACGATGATGTGTCTGATCCACCGCATTCGCGAGCAAGCCCGCTCCCACAATTAATAGGCGTCCGACTTCTTTTACTGCCCGCTTATCGAGATCACCCCGCGTGCCCAACGCCATTCTGCGCCTCGCCCTGCCCTCGCCCCTGCGCCGCCTGTTCGATTACCGTGCCCCGGCCGGTGTCCTGCGCGCCCAGTTGCACCCCGGCATGCGCTTGCGGGTGCCGTTCGGCCGGCGGGAGATGATCGGGATTTTGGTGGAGGTCACCGACACCAGTGAAGTCCCGGCAGAGAAGCTCAAGCCGGCCCTGGCACTGCTCGATGCCACGCCGCCCCTGCCGCCAGCGCTGTTCAAACTGTGCCTGTGGACGTCTCAGTACTACCAGCACAGCCTCGGCGACACCTTGAGCTGGGCGCTGCCGGTGTTGCTGCGTCAGGGTGAACTGGCCGAAGCACGGCAGGAGCGCTTCTGGTCCGCCGCGCCCGGCGCCAGCCTTGATGACCCGCGCATCGCTCGCGCCCCGCGTCAACGGGAGGCACTGGCGACTCTGGCCCAGCATCCCCACGGCGTCGCCCATCAGTTGCTGAGCAAACTGATGCTGAGCAAGGACAGCCTGGATTTGCTGCTGGCCAAGGATCTGGTGCAAGTCGAAATCCGCAAACACGCCCCCGACGCCCGCCACGAACACTGGCTGGCGCAACCGGAATTGCCGCTCAACCCCGAGCAGCGTGCGGCCTATGAGGCGATTCGCGCAGGGTTCGACAGTTATCACGCGTTCCTGCTGGCCGGCGTCACCGGCAGCGGCAAGACCGAAGTCTATTTGCAACTGATCCGCGAAACCCTTGAGGCCGGCAAGCAGGCGCTGGTACTGATCCCGGAGATCAACCTCGGCCCGCAGACCCTGGCGCGTTTCGAGCAGCGCTTCAATGCACGCATCGCGCTGATCCACTCGGCGGTCAACGACCGCGAACGCCTCGAAGCCTGGCTCGCCGCCCGGGACGGTGA
Source organism: Pseudomonas sp. ACM7 (assembly GCF_004136015.1). NCBI lineage: Bacteria > Pseudomonadati > Pseudomonadota > Gammaproteobacteria > Pseudomonadales > Pseudomonadaceae > Pseudomonas > Pseudomonas sp. ACM7. The sequence goes on from NZ_CP024866.1 coordinate 2,204,545, forward strand.
CGCCGACATTATTATCGGCACCCGTTCGGCGCTGTTCACGCCGATGAAGAACCCCGGCCTGATCATCATCGATGAAGAGCACGACGGCTCCTATAAACAGCAGGAAGGCCTGCGCTATCACGCCCGCGACCTGGCATTGGTCCGCGCACGCCAGGAAAACATCCCGATTGTCCTCGGCTCCGCCACGCCTTCACTGGAAAGCCTGCACAACGCCTACACCGGTCGATACGGACTCTTACGCTTGAACGAGCGTGCCGGTGGCGCCAAACAGCCGCGGTTCCTGCGCCTGGACGTGAAAAGTCGTCCGCTGGACAGCGGCATTTCCGGGCCGATGCAGCAGGCCATCGGTCAGACGCTGGCCGCTGGCCAACAAGTGTTGGTGTTCCTCAACCGTCGCGGTTTTGCGCCCACGCTGCTGTGCCATGACTGTGGCTGGATGTCAGAGTGTCAGCGCTGCGATGCGCGAATGACCGTGCACCAGCGCTCAGGCGAACTGCGTTGTCACCATTGTGGCTACGTCGAACGCGTCCCTCGGCATTGCCCGAAGTGCGGCAAGGTCGATTTGCGGCCTGTCGGCGCCGGCACCGAGCGCGCCGAAGAACGATTGGGGATTTTGTTTCCGGACGTCCCGGTGCTGCGGGTCGACCGCGATAGCACTTCGCGCAAAGACGCCATGAATCAAATGTTCGCGACCATTCAGAAGGGCCAGCCCTGCATTCTGGTGGGCACGCAAATGCTTGCCAAAGGGCATCACTTCCCGCGGGTGACGCTGGTGTCGATTCTCGATGCCGACGGCGGGCTGTTTTCCGGCGACTTCCGCGCCAGTGAGCGCATGGCGCAGTTGATCGTCCAGGTTGCCGGACGCGCGGGCCGGGCTGAAGAGCCGGGCAAAGTGATCATCCAGACCCACTTGGCCGACCATCCGCTGCTGGTGCAATTGACTGAACAGGGTTATTTCGCCTTTGCCGAACAGGCGTTGAGCGAACGTCGCTCGGCGGGGTTACCACCGTTTGCGCACTTGGCGCTGCTGCGGGCCGAAGCGCACAAACCGGGGCAAGCTGAAGGTTTTCTTGATGAGGCGTGCAGCGAGGCCGAGCGTTTGCTGGCCGAACAGAACCTGACCGGGATTGAACTGCTCGGGCCGGTGCCTGCACCGATGGAACGCCGGGCCGGGCGTTATCGTGCGCAGTTCTTGCTGCAAGCGACGGCTCGGGCGCCGCTGCATCGACTATTAAGCAGCTGGCTGCTGGTGTTGGAGCAGATGCCGAGCGGGCGGGCGGTGCGTTGGTCGCTGGATGTCGATCCCGTGGATTTGTATTGATTGGTCGATCGCTATCGCGAGCAAGCTCGCTCCCACAGGGGATCTGCGGCGCTCACCCGATCAATGTGGGAGCGAGCTTGCTCGCGAAGAGGCCCTAATAGTCACCACATATCCATAACCTGCCCGCTATAGTTGGCAAGCCCGTCTTCGCAACGGATAATGCCCAGTTTTTCCACTAGCGCATCCAGGCGCCGCCGCGCTTGCGGTCGAAAGAGAACACCATGAAAGACACCATTCGCCAGCTGATCCAACAAGCCATCACCCAACTCGTCAACGAAGGTGTGTTGCCTGAAGGCCTGTCGCCGGCGATCCAGGTGGAAAACTCCCGTGACAAGACTCACGGCGATTTCGCCAGCAACATCGCGATGATGCTGGCCAAACCGGCCGGCATGAAGCCGCGCGACCTGGCAGAGAAAATCATCGCCGCGCTGCCGGCTGATGAAAACGTCACCAAGACCGAAATCGCCGGTCCCGGCTTCCTGAACTTCTTCCAGAACACCCAAGCCCTGGCCACTCGCCTGGACGCCGCCCTGGCCGACGCCCACATCGGCGTGCGCAAGGCCGGCCCGGCGCAGCGCACTGTCGTCGACCTGTCGGCACCGAACCTGGCCAAAGAGATGCACGTCGGCCACTTGCGCTCGACCATCATCGGCGACGGCGTTGCCCGGGTGCTGGAGTTCCTCGGCGACGAAGTCATCCGGCAGAACCACGTCGGCGACTGGGGCACCCAGTTCGGCATGCTGATGGCGTACCTCCAGGAAAACCCGATCACCAGCGACGAGCTGTCGGACCTGGAAAACTTCTACCGCGCGGCCAAACAACGCTTCGACGAATCCGAAGAGTTCGCAGATCGCGCCCGTGGCTTGGTGGTCAAGCTGCAAGCCGGCGACCCGGACTGCCTGGCGCTGTGGACCAAGTTCAAAGACATCTCGCTGTCGCACTGCCAGAAAATCTACGAACTGCTGAACGTCAAACTGACCATGGCCGACGTGATGGGCGAAAGCGCCTACAACGACGACCTGATCAACGTGGTCAACGACCTCAAGGCCGCTGGCCTGCTGGTCGAGAGCAACGGCGCCCAGTGCGTGTTCCTCGACGAGTTCAAGAACGCCGACGGCGACCCGCTGCCGGTGATCATCGTCAAGGCTGACGGCGGTTACCTCTACGCCACCACCGACCTGGCGGCCGTGCGTTACCGCAGTGGCAAGTTGAAGGCTGATCGCGCGCTGTACTTCGTCGACCAGCGTCAGGCCTTGCACTTCCAGCAAGTATTCCAGGTCGCGCGCCTGGCCGGTTTTGTGACGCATCCGATGGACATGGAACACATGGGCTTCGGCACCATGAACGGTAAAGATGGCCGTCCGTTCAAGACCCGTGATGGCGGCACCGTGAAGCTGATCGACCTGCTGACCGAAGCCCAGGAACGTGCCTACAACCTGGTGAAAGAAAAGAACCCTACACTTGCCGAAGACGAACTGCGCAACATCGCCAAGGTCGTGGGCATTGGCGCGGTGAAATACGCCGACCTGTCCAAGCACCGCACCAGCGACTACAGCTTCAACTTCGACCTGATGCTGAACTTCGAAGGCAACACCGCGCCGTACCTGCTGTACGCCTACACCCGCGTGGCCGGCGTGTTCCGCAAACTCGGCAAGGACTTCAGTGAAGTCGAAGGCCAGATCGTCCTCGAAGCTGCGCACGAACACGAATTGGCGGCGAAGCTCGCGCAGTTCGGCGAAGTGCTGAACAACGTTTCCGACAAAGGCACGCCGCACATCCTGTGCACCTACCTGTACGATGTCGCCGGCCTGTTCTCCAGTTTCTATGAGAACTGCCCGATCCTCAGCGCCGACACCCCGGCGCAAATGCAGAGTCGTCTGCGCCTCGCCGCGCTGACCGGTCGCACACTCAAGCAAGGCCTGGAACTCTTGGGTCTGGAAACTCTGGAGCGTATGTAAGTTGGCTGCCAAGAAAAAACCTGCACCCAAGCGTGGCGCCAGCCGTTACCAAGCTCCTGCAAAGCAACCGATCCCGGGCTGGCTGTGGATGGCCATCGGCCTGACAGTCGGCGCGTTTATTGTGTTCCTGATGAAACTGGAACCGGGCAAGGGCAGCGAGAGCGTCAAGCGCGAGAAGATCGAGCAGCAGAAAGCCACCAAGATCTCCGAGGCCAACAAGACCCCGCCGAGCCCGACGCAACCGGTGAAGCCGAAGTACGACTTCTACACGTTGCTGCCGGAATCGGAGGTCATCGTGCCGCCGGATGCCGTGCCGGAGAAAACCCTGCCGACGCCACAAGTGCCGGCCATTCCGACGACGCCGGTTACGCCAGAGCAAGCGGCGAAGATCGATACCGCGCGCGCTCAGGCAGCACTGGCCGGGATTACTCCGCCACCTGCGCCACCGGTGTCCAAAGCGGCGCCAGTGACCAAGTTCTTCCTGCAGGCCGGTTCGTTCCGCAAGGAAGCTGACGCGGACAAGGTTCGGGCGCAGATCATCTTGCTCGGTCAGGCTGTGGCGGTTGAATCCGGCACCGTGAAAGACGAAACCTGGTATCGGGTATTGGTCGGACCGTTCAGCAACCGCGAGCAACTGACCACCGCTCAGAAACAACTGTCCGGCGCAGGGTTCAGCAACCTGTTGTTACAACAACGCCAAAGCCGCTAACCCTCTGCCACCGCAGCTCCCGCAGGAGACACGAATCCTGTAGGAGCTGCCGCAGGCTGCGATCTTTTCAAGGTTTGCAGGGTGTTCCGTCTTACCCATCATCAAGACCAAGATCAAAAGATCGCAGCCTTCGGCAGCTCCTACGCGCCTCGCACCATTCGTCCCCTCTCCCTTCCTACAGTTGAAATACGCTCCACCACCCCCATATGAGTTGGCATAAGGCATTTTCGCCCCGCTGCGTGGAGACTCTCCCTTGACCACCATCGTTTCAGTTCGCCGCCACGGCAAAGTCGTCATGGGCGGCGACGGCCAGGTTTCTCTCGGCAATACCGTGATGAAAGGCAACGCGAAGAAAGTTCGCCGCCTGTACCACGGCCAGGTGATCGCCGGCTTTGCCGGGGCCACCGCTGACGCCTTCACCCTCTTCGAGCGTTTCGAAGGCCAGCTTGAGAAACATCAGGGCCACCTGGTTCGCGCCGCTGTCGAACTCGCCAAAGAATGGCGCACTGACCGCTCCCTCAGCCGCCTCGAGGCCATGCTCGCGGTCGCGAACAAAGACGCCTCTCTGATCATCACCGGCAACGGCGACGTGGTCGAACCCGAAGAAGGTCTGATCGCCATGGGTTCCGGCGGCGGCTACGCCCAGGCCGCCGCCAGCGCGCTGCTGAAGAAAACCGATCTGTCGGCCCGGGAAATCGTCGAAACCGCCCTCGGCATCGCCGGCGACATCTGTGTATTCACCAACCACACCTTCACCATTGAGGAGCAGGACCTCGCTGAGTAAGCCTGTTTTGGCCACCACGCCACGGCTCACTTTTACCTGAGGACCGCCAATTATTATGTCCATGACTCCCCGTGAAATCGTCCACGAACTCAATCGCCATATCATCGGCCAGGACGATGCCAAGCGCGCCGTCGCCATCGCGCTGCGTAACCGCTGGCGCCGGATGCAGCTGCCTGAAGAGCTGCGCGTTGAAGTCACGCCAAAAAACATCCTGATGATCGGCCCGACCGGTGTCGGTAAAACCGAGATTGCTCGTCGCCTGGCGAAACTGGCCAACGCACCGTTCATCAAAGTTGAAGCGACCAAGTTCACCGAAGTCGGCTATGTCGGCCGCGACGTTGAATCGATCATTCGTGACCTGGCCGACGCAGCGATCAAGCTGCTGCGCGAACAGGAAATGACCAAGGTTCGCCACCGCGCCGAAGACGCCGCCGAAGAACGCATCCTCGACGCCCTGCTGCCCCCGGCACGCATGGGCTTCAGCAGCAACGACGACGCCGCACCGTCGGCCGACTCCAACACCCGTCAGCTGTTCCGCAAGCGCCTGCGCGAAGGTCAGCTGGATGACAAAGAGATCGAAATCGAAGTCGCCGAAGTGACCGGTGTCGATATCTCCGCGCCACCGGGCATGGAAGAGATGACCAACCAGCTGCAGAGCCTGTTCGCCAACATGGGCAAGGGCAAACGCAAGAGCCGCAAGATCAAGGTCAAGGAAGCACTGAAACTGGTGCGTGACGAAGAAGCCGGCCGCCTGGTCAACGAAGAAGAGTTGAAGGCCAAGGCGCTGGAAGCGGTCGAGCAGCACGGCATCGTGTTCATCGACGAAATCGACAAGGTCGCCAAGCGCGGCAACACCGGTGGCGTAGACGTGTCCCGTGAGGGCGTACAGCGCGACTTGCTGCCGCTGATCGAAGGCTGCACCGTCAACACCAAACTGGGCATGGTCAAGACCGACCACATCCTGTTCATCGCGTCCGGTGCGTTCCACCTGAGCAAGCCGAGCGATCTGGTGCCTGAGCTGCAAGGTCGCCTGCCGATTCGTGTCGAACTCAAGGCCCTGACGCCTGAAGATTTCGAACGCATTCTCAGCGAGCCGCACGCGTCGCTCACCGAGCAGTATTGTGCCCTGCTGAAAACCGAAGGCCTGGTGATCGAATTCCTGCCGGACGGCATCAAGCGTATTGCCGAGATCGCCTGGCAGGTCAACGAGAAGACCGAGAACATCGGTGCCCGTCGCCTGCACACGCTGCTTGAGCGTCTGCTTGAAGAGGTGTCGTTCAGCGCCGGTGATCTGGCCAGCGCCCACGACGACAAGGCGATCCTGATCGACGCCGATTACGTCAATAGCCACCTCGGCGAATTGGCGCAGAACGAAGACCTGTCCCGTTATATCCTGTAAGCCATACTTACAAGTGAGCGCGGACCTGTGGGAGCGGGCTTGCTCGCGAAAGCGGTCTGACATTCAACATTGATGTTGAATGTTATGGCCCCTTCGCGAGCAAGCCCGCTTGCTCCCACATTTGAACCGAGCTCGCCCACACAAATGGATTGCCGGTCATGACCCAACTCCCCACCGATATCAAACTGCACAAAGCCTCGAAAACCCTGTCGCTGAAATACGCGTCCGGTGAGGAACATCACCTGCCCGCCGAGTTCCTGCGCGTGCACTCTCCTTCCGCCGAGGTCCAGGGCCACGGCAAACCTATCCTGCAATTTGGCAAGATCGGCGTAGGCCTGACCAAGGTAGAACCGGCCGGTCAGTACGCACTGAAATTGACCTTCGACGACGGCCACGACAGCGGCCTGTTCACCTGGGAATATCTGTACCAGCTGGGCGTGCGCCAAGAGGATCTCTGGAACGATTATCTTGCCGAACTCAAAGCCGCTGGAAAGACCCGCGATCCGAACGAATCCATCGTCAAGCTGATGCTCTAGCTCAGGCCTTTCGCTCATTAGAGGGCATTTTCTAATTCCATCTGTTTGAATGCTCCGCTTCCGGGCCGACGATTGGCCTGCTTGCGAAAAAAATTAAACTCGGGTAACCAATGGAGCTGGCAAGGTACCTGCAGTGCTCTCTGAACTAAAAAGCAGCGATGCAGAATTAACGGTCACCCGAGCAGTAGTACCTGGCATTGGCTGTGGACTGCACAGCTGGACCCAGGTACTCGTCTCAGGACAATGGAGCGTCGTAGATGAGTAACAAGAATAACGATGACTTGAAGTATCAGGCCTCGGAAAACACCTTGGGGCTGAATCCTGTCGTTGGGCTGCGTGGAAAGGATCTACTGGCTTCTGCTCGAATGGTGCTAAGGCAGGCCATCCGACAACCGATTCACAGCGCCAGGCATGTCGCCCATTTCGGTCTTGAACTGAAGAACGTGTTGTTCGGCAAGTCCGAGCTTCTACCGACAAGCGATGACCGTCGCTTCGCCGATCCGGCCTGGAGCCAGAACCCGCTCTACAAACGTTACTTGCAGACTTACCTGGCGTGGCGCAAGGAACTCCACGACTGGATCGGCGACAGCAACCTCTCGCCCAAGGACGTCGCTCGCGGGCATTTCGTGATCAACCTCATGACCGAAGCCATGGCCCCGACCAACAGTGCGGCCAACCCGGCGGCGGTCAAACGCTTCTTCGAAACCGGCGGCAAAAGCCTGCTCGACGGCCTGTCCCATCTGGCCAAGGACCTGGTGCACAACGGCGGTATGCCGAGCCAGGTCAACATGGGCGCGTTCGAGGTCGGCAAGAGCCTTGGCGTCACCGAAGGCGCGGTGGTGTTTCGCAATGACGTGCTGGAATTGATCCACTATCGGCCGACCACCGAGCAGGTGCATGAGCGCCCACTGTTAGTGGTGCCACCGCAGATCAACAAGTTCTATGTTTTCGACCTGAGCCCGGACAAGAGCCTGGCGCGCTTCTGCCTGCGCAACAACATGCAGACGTTCATCGTCAGCTGGCGCAACCCGACCAAGGAGCAGCGCGAGTGGGGTCTGTCGACCTATATCGAAGCGCTCAAGGAAGCAGTCGACGTGGTCACCGCGATCACCGGCAGCAAAGACATCAACATGCTCGGCGCCTGCTCTGGCGGCATCACCTGCACTGCCCTGCTGGGCCACTACGCCGCGATCGGCGAGAACAAGGTCAACGCCCTGACGCTGCTGGTCAGTGTGCTGGATACCACCCTGGACAGCGACGTGGCACTGTTCGTCGACGAGCAAACCCTCGAATCCGCCAAGCGCCACTCTTATCAGGCCGGCGTACTGGAAGGCCGTGACATGGCGAAAGTTTTCGCCTGGATGCGCCCCAACGACCTGATCTGGAACTACTGGGTCAACAATTACCTGCTGGGCAACGAACCGCCGGTTTTCGACATCCTGTTCTGGAACAACGACACCACACGGTTGCCCGCAGCGTTCCACGGCGACCTGATCGAGTTGTTCAAAACCAACCCTTTAATCCGTCCTGATGCACTGGAAGTGTGCGGCACACCGATCAATCTGAAGCAGGTCACTGCCGACATCTTCTCCCTGGCCGGCACCAACGACCACATCACCCCGTGGAAGTCCTGCTACAAGTCGGCGCAACTGTTCGGTGGCAAGGTTGAATTCGTGCTGTCCAGCAGCGGGCATATCCAGAGCATTCTGAACCCGCCGGGCAATCCGAAATCGCGCTACATGACCAGCACAGAGATGCCGGTCAAGGCTGAGGAGTGGCAAGAGAACTCCACCAAGCACACCGATTCCTGGTGGCTGCACTGGCAGGCATGGCAAGCCGAGCGTTCGGGCAAGCTGAAGAAGTCTCCGGGCAGTTTGGGCAACAAGGCTTATCCGGCGGGCGAAGCTGCACCGGGCACCTATGTGCATGAGCGATAACTGACACACCTCGCCCTCCTGTGGGAGCGGGCTTGCTCGCGAAAGCGATTGATCATTCAACAGTGATGTCTACTGACCTGACGCATTCGCGAGCAAGCCCGCTCCCACAGGGGATCGGGGGTGAAATTGAGACAGTGACCCACAGGGCCTGAAGCATGCCGCAACCGTTCATATTTCGTACCGTCGACCTGGATGGCCAGACCCTCCGCACGGCGGTACGCCCCGGCAAGCCTCACTTGACGCCCTTGCTGATTTTCAACGGCATCGGCGCCAACCTGGAGCTGGTGTTTCCGTTCGTCGCGGCGCTGGATCCCGACCTGGAAGTCATCGCCTTCGACGTCCCTGGTGTCGGCGGTTCGTCGACTCCAAGGCGACCGTATCGCTTTCCAGGCCTGGCGAAACTCACGGCGCGGATGCTCGACTATCTCGACTACGGGCAAGTCAATGTGATTGGCGTGTCGTGGGGTGGCGCCCTGGCCCAGCAGTTCGCTTACGACTATCCTGAGCGCTGCAAGAAACTCGTTCTGGCGGCCACGGCGGCTGGCACGGTGATGGTGCCGGGCAAGCCGAGAGTCCTGTGGATGATGGCCAGTCCACGACGCTACATCCAGCCGTCTCACGTGATTCGCATCGCGCCGATGATCTATGGCGGCGCGTTCCGTCGCGATCCAACCCTCGCCGCCAGCCATGCCGCCAAGGTCCGCTCGGCAGGCAAACTCGGTTACTACTGGCAGCTGTTCGCCGGCCTCGGCTGGACCAGCATTCACTGGCTGCACAAGATCCACCAGCCAACCTTGGTACTGGCCGGTGACGACGATCCACTGATTCCGTTGGTCAACATGCGGTTACTGGCCTGGCGGATTCCCAACGCCCAGTTGCACATCATCGATGACGGGCATCTGTTTTTGATTACCCGGGCCGAAGCAGTAGCACCGATCATCATGAAGTTTCTCGAGGAAGAACGTCAGCGTGCCGTGATGCATCCGCATCCGGCGCCATTGGGCGGCTAATCGGCCCTGGCTTTTGTTACAAAAAGGGGTCGGGAAGACGCAGCGCCGCGCAACATTCCGCAACAGCGTCTATGGTGTTCTGGTTCGGTGTATCTGTATTTGGCCTGAAGACGAAGGAGTGTTGATTCATGCGCGAAAAACCAGCGAGGGAATTTTTGCCCACTCCCGCCGCGTTCATCAACGCACAGAGTGCGATTACCGGCCTGCGTGGTCGGGATCTGTTTTCCACCCTGCGCAGCGTTGCCGCACATGGTTTGCGCAACCCGGTGCACACCGCCCGACACGCCTTGAAGCTGGGCGGTCAACTGGGCCGCGTACTGCTGGGCGAAACCCTGCACCCGACCAATCCGCAAGACAACCGCTTTGCCGACCCGGCGTGGAGCCTCAACCCTTTTTATCGCCGCAGTTTGCAGGCCTACCTGAGCTGGCAGAAGCAGGTCAAACACTGGATCGACGACAGCAACATGACCCCGGACGATCGCGCCCGGGCCCACTTTGCGTTCGCCTTGCTCAACGACGCCATGGCACCGTCCAACAGCCTGCTTAATCCGCTGGCGATCAAGGAGATCTTCAACTCCGGCGGCAACAGCCTGGTGCGAGGTATCAGCCACCTGGTCGACGACTTCCTGCACAACGACGGCTTGCCCAGACAAGTCACCAAGCAAGCTTTCGAGGTTGGCAAAACTGTCGCCACCACTACGGGCTCCGTGGTGTTTCGCAATGAGCTGCTGGAGTTGATCCAGTACAAGCCCATGAGCGAAAAGCAGTATTCCAAACCGCTGCTGGTGGTGCCGCCACAGATCAACAAGTACTACATTTTCGACCTGAGCCCGCACAACAGCTTCGTCCAGTTCGCCCTGAAGAACGGCCTGCAGACCTTCATGATCAGCTGGCGCAATCCGGATGTGCGTCATCGCGAATGGGGGCTGTCGACGTACGTTGAAGCCGTGGAAGAAGCGATGAATGTGTGCCGGGCGATCACCGGCGCTCGCGAAGTCAATCTGATGGGCGCCTGCGCTGGCGGGCTGACCATCGCCGCCCTGCAAGGTCACTTACAGGCCAAGCGACAACTTCGGCGGGTTTCCAGCGCGACCTATCTCGTGAGCCTGCTCGACAGTCAGATGGACTCGCCTGCGACCCTCTTCGCCGACGAACAGACGCTTGAAGCAGCCAAGCGTCGCTCCTATCAGAAAGGCGTGCTGGATGGTCGCGACATGGCCAAGATCTTCGCCTGGATGCGCCCCAACGATTTGATCTGGAACTATTTCGTTAACAACTACCTGTTGGGCAAGGAGCCGCCGGCGTTCGACATCCTTTACTGGAACAACGACAACACACGTTTGCCGGCAGCCCTCCATGGCGACTTGCTGGACTTCTTCAAACACAACCCGCTGAGTCATCCGGGAGGTCTGGAGGTGTGCGGCACGCCGATCGACTTGCAGAAAGTCAACGTCGACAGCTTCAGCGTCGCGGGCATCAATGACCACATCACCCCGTGGGATGCGGTGTATCGCTCGACCCTGCTGCTGGGTGGCGAGCGACGGTTCGTGTTGTCCAACAGCGGCCATGTACAGAGCATTCTCAACCCACCATCAAACCCGAAAGCCAACTTCGTCGAGAGCACGAAGCTGAGCGGTGACCCACGGGCCTGGTATTACGACGCCAAGCAAGTCGACGGCAGTTGGTGGACTCAGTGGCTGGGCTGGATTCAAGAACGTTCAGGCGCGCTAAAAGAAACCCACATGGCGCTCGGCAACCAGAACTATCCACCGATGGAGGCAGCACCCGGTACTTACGTGCGTGTGCGCTGACGTTCAACGAACCATTAAGAAGACTGGATGAAAACCCGCGACCGGATTCTCGAATGTGCTTTGCAGTTGTTCAATCAGAAGGGCGAGCCGAACGTCTCCACCATGGAAGTTGCCAACGAAATGGGCATCAGCCCGGGCAACCTCTACTACCACTTCCATGGCAAGGAACCGTTGATTCTCGGGCTGTTCGAGCGCTTCCAGGCCGAACTGGCGCCCCTGCTCGATCCACCGGCCGATGTGGAACTTGCACCAGAAGATTACTGGCTGTTCCTGCACCTGATCGTTGAGCGCCTGGCCCATTACCGGTTTCTGTTCCAGGACCTGTCGAACCTCGCCGGGCGCTTGCCGAAACTGGCCAAGGGCATACGCAACCTGCTCAACGCGTTGAAGCGCACACTGGCTTCGTTGCTCGCACGATTAAAGGCTCAGGGGCAATTGGTCAGCGACACCCAGGCGCTGGGGCAGCTGGTGGAACAGATCACCATGACGCTGCTGTTTTCGCTGGACTATCAGCGGATTCTTGATCGCGAGGGTGAGGTGAGATTGGTGGTGTACCAGATCATGATGCTGGTGGCGCCGCATTTGTTGCCGCCGATCAAGGTGGCGACGGAGCAACTGGCCCTTCAATACCTCGAAGAACACGAATAACCCCTGTGGGAGCGGGCTTGCTCGCGAAAGCGGTTTATTATTCAAAAATGATGTCGACTGACCAACCGCTTTCGCGAGCAAGCCCGCTCCCACAGTGGATCTGCGGTGTTCATTAATCTATGCATAAAAAAACGCCCGACCTTTGCAGGCCGGGCGTTTTCTTGAGCCCTGAAAATCAGGACTGACTGGTTGGCGTCGAAGGAGCTGGCGCGACAGTCGGGGTTACAGCAGGGATCGGCGCAGTAGCGGAGTTCGATGCACTGACCGGGGCCGGGGTTGCCGGTTTGGCGGCAGCCACTGCTGGTTTTGGTGCAGCCGCTTTCGCAGCTGCCGGCTTTTTCACCGCTGGTTTCTTCGCTGCGGCAGGTTTGGCCGCTGGCTTGGTAGCGGGTTTGGCCGCTGCAGTTTTGGCAGCCGGTTTAGCGGCTGGTTTTGCTGCTGCTTTGGCCGCTGGCTTGGCTGCTGCAGGTTTCGCTGCGGCAGTTTTGGCCGTTGGTTTAGCGGCAGCTTTAGCCAGTGGTTTGGCAGCCGACTTCGCCGCAGGTTTGGCCGCCGCGGTTTTCGCCGCAACAGGCGCCACCTTGGCACCGGTGAGTCTTTCGATTTGCTTGGTCAGGGTATCGACCTTGCTGTGCAGCGCTTTGACTTCATTGCGGCTCGGTACACCCAGGCGCGAAATGGCGCTGTTCAGACGCTTGTCGAAAGCCCCTTCCAGCTCATCCCACTTGCCCAGTGCGCGATCTTTCACGCCGCTGATGCGCGACTTGGCCGACGAAGCAGAGTCCTTGGCAGCATCGACTTTCTTGCCGACAGCGCTCTTGGTGAGCTTCTCGGCTTTCTCGCCGTCTTTAACCAATGTATCGAAGAGTTTGCTGCCGTCAGTGTCGATCTTCGAGTACACGCCTAGACCAGCCAGCCAGATTTTGCGGGAGTAGTCTTCGACTTTCCCGATCCACGAGCTGCCTTCTTTTTCAGTATTCTTTTTGCCAGCCATCCCGTTCTCCTTAAGATTTACGCGCGACGCGTTCGAGCAATGCCGTCAGCTCATCGAGCTTGGCAGAGAGTGTCTCAACGTCATGTTTAGACGGAATGCCGATACGATTCAAGGTACTTGCGACACGCGAGTCAAAAGCCTTCTCGACCTTGTCGAGCTGAACTTCGACCTTACCTTTGAAAGTAGTGACTTCACTCTTGGCTTCATCGATCTCGGCATTGGCCGCTTCAAGTTTCTCGGCAACTACTTTTTTGCCTTGCTTTTCAACAACTTGACCAGCCTTGATCAACTCTTGAAAGTACTCGCTGCCCTCTTGGCCGACCTTGGTGTAGGCACCCAGGCCTGCAAGCCAGATCTTGCGGGCATAAGATTTAACGTCGCTCAGAGCAGTCGTCGAAGCGTCGATTTTTTTCTTCAAAATAACTTTGGCCATGGTGCACCTCACGCGCAGAAGGTTTGAGGAACTGCCCGCGAAAGAGTCGGGCTCAGGCACAAAGTAGTGAGAATAATTAGAAACGGCACCCTAACAACTGACATGAATCGGTGGTGCCTTTTGGAAAAGATCGCAGCCTCGTTTCACTCGACAGCTCCTACACCGTCGCCCCTGTAGGAGCTGTCGAGTGAAACGAGGCTGCGATCTTTTCGGCATCACGCCAACGCTTTATCGAGGGCCTTTTCGATTTCCGATTTGATGGTGCCGCTCATGGCCGACATCAACAGGCCAAGTTCGACATCGACCTTGATCGAATCCTCGCCCACATACACCGCGCCTTTCACACCGGAACGCTTGAGGTTCAGGGTGTCGCCGGACCATTGCGGCTCCAGGCCATATTGCTCGGACAGTTTTTGCGCCAACTTGTCGGCCTTCTCGCGGGCCGCTGCCTTACCCAGGCCGTGGGAACGCTCAACACTAATACGGGCCATCGAATGACTCCTGCTTTATGAATACTTTCCTGAAGCATCTTGACCGCTACTGCGGCAAAACGTCCCGGTGGTTACCTATCTTACCTGCAGCCTTGCCAAGACAAAGCAGGCCACCGGGATTAGAATGTCCCGCATTCTCTTTTGGTGACAGCGATATGACTGATCAGCGCAAAGGCAGCGATGCCGAACCCACCACTCACTTCGGCTTCAAAAACGTTCCGGAAAGCCAAAAAGCGGAAAAAGTCGCTGAGGTTTTCCACTCGGTAGCCGCCAAGTACGACTTGATGAACGACCTCCTGTCGGGCGGCATGCACCGTCTGTGGAAGCGTTTCGCGATCGAGCTGTCGGGCGTTCGCACCGGTAACCGCGTGCTGGACATCGCCGGCGGTACCGGCGACCTGACCAAAAAGTTCTCGCACCTCGTTGGCCCGACCGGCCAGGTCGTGTTGGCCGACATCAACGAATCCATGCTCAAGGTCGGTCGTGACCGCCTGCTGGATCTGGGTGTGGCCGGCAACGTCGAATTCGTTCAGGCCGATGCTGAAAAGCTGCCGTTCCCGGACAACCATTTCGACTGCGTGACCATCGCTTTCGGCCTGCGCAACGTTACGCATAAAGAAGACGCCCTGCGCTCGATGCTGCGCGTGCTGAAACCGGGCGGCCGTTTGCTGGTGCTTGAGTTCTCCAAGCCAACCAACGCGCTGATGTCCAAAGCCTACGACGCCTACTCGTTCGCCTTCATGCCACTGATGGGCAAGCTGATCACCAACGACTCGGAAAGCTATCGTTACCTGGCCGAATCGATCCGCATGCACCCGAATCAGGAAACCCTGAAGTCGATGATGGTCGAGGCCGGTTTCGACCGCGTGACCTACCACAACATGACCGCAGGCATCGTCGCCCTGCACCGCGGCATCAAACCCTGATGTTGCTAGCCGGCCTGCTCGCCAGCGTTGAACTCGGTCTGAACCGGGTGCTGCGTCTCGACAGCACGGCGCTGCCGCGGCTGGCGCATTTGAGTGGCAAGGTGATTGCGGTCGACTGCCGCAGTCCGGCGCTGCAAGTGTTCATCCTGCCCAGCGACGAAGGCTTGATGCTGGCGTCCCACTGGGAAACCGGCGCCGACTGCACCTTGCGCGCACCGGCCTCCAGCCTGCTGAAACTGGCCATGAGCAAGGACAAAACTTCGGTCCTGCATGCTCCTGAAGTCGAACTCGACGGCGACAGCGGCGTGCTGCTGGAGCTGGCAGCGATCCTTCAGGACCTTGAACTGGACTGGGAGTACGAACTCTCGCGCTGGCTGGGACCTGTCGCCACGCAACTGCTCGGCGGTCACCTGCGTAGCCGCGCACGCTTTTATCAGCAAGGGTTCGCCAGCCTGAATCAGAACCTTGGCGAGTACCTGGCCGAAGAATCGCGCACCCTCGTCGGCCAGCGCGAAGCCGAAGCCCGTTTCAGTGAACTGGACCAGATCAAACTCGACCTGGAACGTCTCGAGGCGCGTTTTGAGCGCCTTTCCCGATCCCTCGACCCAAGCGATAACGCATGAAGCTGCTTGCCGTCCGCCGTTTGTTGCGCATCCAGCGCGTTGTGATTCGCTACCGCCTCGATGACCTGTTGTTCGCCCTGCCACTGCCGTGGTTTCTGCTGGCGCTGCGCTACGCCTTGCCGTGGCGCTGGTTCCCGCGCAAGACGCTGGACCTGAGCCGTGGCGCGCGATTGCGCTTGGCGTTGCAGGACTTGGGACCGATTTTCATCAAGTTCGGGCAAATCCTGTCCACCCGCCGCGACTTGCTGCCGGAAGACATCGCCGATGAGCTGATGAAACTGCAGGACCGCGTGCCGCCGTTCGACTCGCAAGTGTCGGTGAAGTTGATCGAAGAACAACTCGGCAAGAAAATCAGTGAAGTCTTCAGCCGTTTCGACGTAGAGCCGCTGGCTTCCGCCTCGGTGGCGCAGGTGCATGCCGCGCAGTTGAAAACCGGCGAAGAAGTGGTGGTCAAGGTCATCCGCCCGGGCCTCAAACCAATCATCGCGCAGGATCTGGCGTGGCTGTTCATCCTCGCCCGCGCCGCCGAAAAGCTTTCGGCCGACGCGCGCCTGCTGCACCCGGTGGACGTGGTCCTGGACTACGAAAAAACCATCTACGACGAACTCGACCTGCTGCGGGAGGCGGCCAACGCCAGCCAGTTGAAGCGCAACTTCGAAGGCTCGCCGCTGCTGTACGTGCCGCAAGTCTATTGGGACTGGTGCCGGCCGAAAGTGCTGGTGATGGAGCGCATCTACGGCATTCAGGTCACCGACCTGACAACCTTGGCCGACCAGCGCACCGACATGAAAATGCTCGCCGAACGTGGCGTCGAGATCTTCTTCACCCAGGTGTTCCGCGACAGCTTCTTCCACGCCGACATGCACCCCGGCAACATCTTCGTCAGCACCGTGAACCCGTGGAGCCCGCAGTACATTGCGATCGACTGCGGCATCGTCGGCAGCCTGACCCCGGAAGACCAGGACTACCTGGCGCGCAACCTGTTCGCGTTCTTCAAGCGTGACTACCGTCGTGTGGCGCAATTGCACATCGATTCGGGCTGGGTGCCGGCGGAAACCAAACTCAACGAATTCGAGGCGGCGATCCGCACCGTGTGCGAGCCGATCTTCGAAAAACCGTTAAAAGATATTTCTTTCGGCCAGGTGCTGATGCGCCTGTTCCAGACCGCCCGGCGCTTCAACATGGAAGTGCAGCCGCAGCTCGTATTGCTGCAAAAAACCCTGCTGAACATCGAAGGCCTGGGTCGTCAGCTGTACCCGGACCTCGATTTGTGGAACACCGCCCAGCCGTTCCTCGAACGCTGGATGCGTGAGCGCGTCAGCCCCAAAGCCTTGCTCGGCAACGTGCAGAGCCAGTTCGAGCAGTTGCCGCACCTGGCCAACATGGCCCGCGACCTGCTCGAGCGCATATCCCAGCCTCACGCCTACGACCCGCCACCACCGTGGCACCGCCGCAAGGACGATTGGCTGCTGCGACTGCTCGGCTGTGCACACCTGGCCGGCGGCACCATACTCGCTGCCGGTGGGCCGCTGAACGAACTGGGCCATTGGCCGGCCGGCATCATGGTGGCCGTCGGCTTGTATCTGGTCGTTCGCCGATAGCCAGCGCTCCCGCGCGCTGGCACACTGTTTCAACGCCTGCCCGACTAATGAAGTGTCGGGCCCGCTGTCGGAGTCGAAGATGAAAAACTGGCTGGACGAGATCAAGTGGGACGCCGATGGCCTGGTGCCGGCGATTGCCCAGGATCACAAGACTGGGCGCGTCCTGATGATGGCCTGGATGAACCGTGAAGCGCTGGAACTGACCGTTGCCGAGGACCGCGCCATTTACTGGTCACGTTCCCGCGGCAAGCTGTGGCGCAAAGGCGAAGAGTCCGGCCATGTGCAAACCCTGCATGAGATGCGTCTGGACTGTGACGCCGACGTGATCATCCTGATGGTCGAGCAGATCGGCGACATCGCTTGCCATACCGGCCGTCAGAGCTGCTTCTACCGCGTCTTCGAGAACGGCGACTGGAAAACCGTCGACCCGGTCCTGAAAGATCCGCACGCCATCTATAGCGCAGGACACACCCATGAGTGACACTCTGACCCGTCTGGCCCAAGTGCTGGAAGAGCGCAAAGGCGCCGCCGCCGACAGCTCGTATGTCGCCAGCCTGTACCACAAGGGCCTGAACAAGATTCTGGAAAAAGTCGGCGAAGAGTCGGTCGAAACCATCATTGCCGCCAAGGATGCCGCCATCAGCGGTGACTGCAGCGATGTGATCTACGAAACCGCCGATTTGTGGTTCCACAGCATGGTCATGCTCGCCCAACTGGGGCAGCATCCACAGGCTGTACTCGATGAACTGGACCGTCGTTTCGGTCTGTCCGGACACGCCGAGAAAGCCTCGCGCCCGTCCGCCTGAACAACTATTAGAGAGGAGCAGCAACATGGGCATTTTTGACTGGAAACACTGGATCGTCATCCTGGTTGTTGTCGTGCTGGTGTTCGGCACCAAGAAACTGAAAAACCTGGGCACTGACGTGGGTGAGTCGATCAAGGGCTTCAAAAAAGCCATGAACGATGAAGACAAGCCAGCTGACCCGACGGTAACCCCGGCCCAACCGGTTCCACCCGTTCAGCCACAGACCACACAGTCTGTGAACCAGCCGCACACCATCGATGTGCAGGCGCAAAAAGTCGAAGAGCCGATCCGCAAAGACGTGTGAGCACTGACTAATGTTTGGTATCAGCTTCTCTGAACTGCTGCTCGTCGGCCTCGTGGCCCTGCTGGTGCTGGGCCCTGAGCGTCTGCCGGGTGCTGCGCGCACCGCCGGCCTGTGGGTCGGCCGTCTGAAGCGCAGCTTCAACGCGATCAAACAGGAAGTTGAACGTGAAATCGGTGCCGACGAGATTCGTCGGCAGCTGCACAACGAGCACATTCTGTCGCTGGAACAGGAGGCGCGGAAGATTTTCACGCCGACTCAGCAGGAGGCTACACCGGTTCAGCCGGTTGAACCGGTGGCGGAGCAGACGATTCATGCTCCAGTCGCCGAGCCAGCACCTGTGGTAGCGGCTGTCGAATCCGCGCCCGTTGTTGCAGTGCCCCCGGTTGAACCCGTTACGCCTGCGGCTGCGCCTGTTGCGCCGACCCCACATGACCCAACATTGCCGCCGCGAGCCCCATGAGCGATCTCCCTGAAAACGACCAGCACATGCCGCTGGTTTCGCACCTCACCGAGTTGCGTACCCGTCTGCTGCGTTGTGTAGCGGCGATCTTCATCATCTTCGCCGGGTTGTTTGCCTTTACCCAGCAGATCTACACCTTCGTCTCCACGCCGCTGCGCGCGTACCTGCCGGCCGGCGCGACGATGATCGCCACCGACGTGTCGTCGCCGTTCCTGACGCCGCTGAAGCTGACCATGATGGTCTCGCTGTTCCTGGCGATCCCGGTGATCCTGCATCAGATCTGGGGCTTCATCGCACCGGGCCTGTACAAGCATGAGAAGCGCATCGCGGTGCCATTGTTGATGTCCAGCATCGTGCTGTTCTACACCGGCATGGCGTTCGCCTATTACCTGGTGTTCCCGTTGATCTTCAAGTTCTTCGCCGCCGCCACCCCGGCCGGCGTGGAAATGATGACTGACATCACCAGCTACCTCGACTTCGTCATGACGCTGTTCTTCGCCTTCGGCGTGGCGTTTGAAATTCCGGTGGCCGTGGTGCTGCTGGTGTGGATCGGCGTGGTCGACGTCAAATACCTGAAGAAAATCCGCCCGTACGTGGTCATCGGCTGCTTCGTGGTCGGCATGATCCTGACGCCACCGGACATCTTCTCGCAGACACTGTTGGCGGTACCGATGTGGCTGCTGTTTGAAATCGGCATCCTGTTCGGGAGCCTGATCAGCAAGCGCGGCGAGCACCCTGACGACCAACCGGCCGACGATCACAACGACCAGCCACCAGCGACTCAACCGTGAACCTGCTGCTGCTCGAAGAGGCCGACTTCATTGCGGCCGACCGGGCGATCCTGCGTGATCGCCGGTTGACGCACATGCAAGAAGTCCACCGCTCGGTTGTCGGCGACAGCCTGCGGGTCGGGCGTATCGGCGGGCTAATGGGTTCGGCCGAACTGCTGCGCCTGGACGCCGATGAAGCCGAATTGCGCGCCACCCTCGACCAGCCAGCACCCGCCAAGCTGCCACTGACCCTGATACTGGCCCTGCCACGCCCGAAAATGCTGCGTAGGGTGTTTCAGACCGTGGCGGCCATGGGTGTACCACGAATCATTCTGGTGAACAGCTATCGCGTCGAGAAGAGCTTCTGGCAAACCCCGTTCCTGGAGCCCGAGGCGATTCGCGAGCAGTTGATCCTCGGCCTCGAACAGGCCCGGGACAGTGTGTTGCCGGAAATCGTCATTGAGAAACGCTTCAAGCCGTTCGTCGAAGACCGTCTGCCGGCAATCACCGAGGGCACCCTCGGCCTCGTCGGCCACCCCGGCCATTACCCGCCCTGCCCTCGTGGCCTGGCCGAACCGGTGACCCTGGCCATCGGCCCCGAAGGGGGCTGGATTCCTTACGAAATCGACCTGCTCGGCAAGGCCGGCCTGCAACCGGTACAGCTCGGCGACCGAATCCTGCGGGTCGAAACCGCCGTCACTGCGCTGCTCGCCCGCCTCTTCTGACACCGCACCACCCTGTGTAGGAGCTGCCGAAGGCTGCGATCTTTTGATCTTGATCTGTGCCGATCTCGCGGCTGCCAGGATCAAAAGATCGCAGCCTTCGGCAGCTCCTACAGATTCTCGTCATCCGGCCGATACAGTTCCCATAAAACCAATGAGTGGTCCTGGGGAGTAGCAGCATGTACCGATGGCTAGCCGAGAAACTGGGGAACGTCAGCGTCAATCGCAAACTGGGTGTCGGCTTCGGTCTGGTGCTGCTTCTTACCTTGTTGATCACCTTCACCGGCTGGACCGGCCTGAGCGGCGTGATGAGTCGCGGCGATAAGCTGGGGTTTATTGCCAGCCTCAATGACCTGACCAAAGACCTGCGCGTGGCCCGCCTGGAATACGAAATGCGTCGGGGCGAACAAGGCCCCGGTGCGGTCAACGACCTGCTTGGCCAACTCGATACCGGCCTGAAAACCGCACGCACGTTGATCGAACAACCGGCCGACGTGGCGATGATCGACCAGCAACTGGCCGCCGTCAGTGAGTACAAACAAGCCTTCACCGCCATGACCCAGGCCGGCGCCACCCGCGAAGACGCCCGCGGCAAACTAGGCGCCACCGCCGACAACGCCGTGGCCCGTGTCGCCGACGTCGAAAAATCCATGCTGCAAGGTGACAGCGTCGCCGATTTCAACAGCGTGATCGACCTGAGCAAACTGATCCAGCAAGCACGCTTCCAGGTGCGCGGTTACACCTACAGCGGCAAAACCGAAGCCGAGCAACCGGCGCTGGACGCCATCGACAACGCGCTGAAAAACCTCGAAAGCCTGCCCTCCAAACTGCCGGAACAGCACATCGCCAACCTGCAGCAGGCCACTGACTCGCTCAAGGCCTATCGCGCCGCCGTCAGCCAGTTCCGTGACTCTCAGGTTGCCAGCGCTGCCGCGCTCAAACGCATGGCCGTACAAGGCGACATCCTGTTCGACGCCAGCAAAAAACTCACCGTATCGCAAACCATCGTCCGTGACACCGACGCCGCGCACGCCAAAAACCTGCTGCTGCTGGCCACCGCCCTGGCGCTGGCCTTCGGCATGCTTGCCGCGTGGGCCATCACTCGCCAGATCGTGATTCCCCTGAGCCAGACCCTCAAAGTGGCGGAGCGCGTTGCTGCCGGCGACCTGACCCAAAACCTTATCTCTGAACGTCAGGACGAACTCGGTCAGCTACAGCGCGCCATGCAAAGCATGACCCTGGGCCTGCGCGAGTTGATTGGCGGCATCAGTGACGGCGTCACGCAAATCGCCAGTGCCGCCGAACAGCTGTCGGCAGTCACCGAGCAGACCAGCGCCGGGGTCAACAGCCAGAAGGTCGAAACCGACCAGGTGGCCACCGCCATGAATGAAATGACCGCCACCGTGCAGGAAGTCGCGCGTAACGCCGAAGAAGCCTCCGAAGCCGCCGTCGCCGCCGACCAGCAGGCCCGCGAAGGTGACAAAGTGGTCGGCGAAGCCATCGCCCAGATCGAGCGCCTGGCCAAAGAAGTCGGCAACTCCACCGAGGCCATGGATCATCTCAAACGCGAAAGCGACAAGATCGGCAGCGTGCTCGACGTGATCAAATCCGTGGCCCAGCAAACCAACCTGCTGGCCCTCAACGCCGCCATCGAGGCCGCCCGTGCCGGTGAGGCCGGACGTGGTTTTGCGGTGGTCGCCGACGAAGTCCGCAGCCTGGCCCAGCGTACCCAGAAGTCAACCGAAGAAATCGAAGAGCTGATCGTCGGCCTGCAAACCGGCACCCAGCAAGTGGCGACCATCATGGACAACAGCCGCAGCCTGACCGACAGCAGCGTCGAACTGACCCGCCGCGTCGGTGGCTCGCTGGAAAGTATTACCCGCACCGTCTCGGCGATTCAGTCGATGAACCAGCAGATCGCCGCCGCGGCCGAGCAGCAGAGCGCGGTGGCCGAAGAGATCAATCGTAGCGTGCTGAACGTGCGCGACGTGTCCGAGCAGACCTCGGCCGCCAGTGAAGAGACCGCGGCGTCTAGCGTTGAGCTGGCGCGGCTGGGGACGCATCTGCAGATGCTGGTGGGACGGTTCAAGGTTTAAGGTGATACGAATGCCTCGGTTCGCTTGGGACCGAGGTGATGCCATCGCGAGCAAGCTCGCTCCCACAGGGGATATGTGTCGATCACAAAACCAATGTGAGAGCGGGCTTGCTCGCGAATGCGGTTCCGCAGGCGCTGAGGTTAGAGAACCTGGCGCAAGAAGGCCTGAGCCCGCGGATCCTTCGGTGCATCGAAGAATTCGGCCGGTGAAGCGTCTTCCAGCAATTTACCGTGATCGAAAAACAGCACCCGATCCGCCACTTCCCGGGCGAAGCCCATTTCGTGGGTGACGCAGACCATGGTCATGCCTTCCACCGCCAGGGTTTTCATCACGTCCAGCACTTCGCCGACCATTTCCGGGTCGAGCGCCGAGGTCGGCTCATCGAACAGCATGACCTTCGGCTCCATCGCCAGTGCCCGGGCGATGGCCACGCGCTGCTGCTGACCACCGGAAAGACGCGACGGAAACTCGTTGGCTTTCTGCGCAATGCCGACTTTCTCCAGCAACGCCAAGGCCTTGGCCTCGCGCTCCTTCTTGCCGCGCTTGCGCACGACTTTCTGGGCCAGACAAAGGTTTTCCAGCACGGTCATGTGCGGGAACAGGTTGAAATGCTGGAACACCATGCCGACTTCACGGCGGTAGGCATTCACATCGGTTTTCGGGTCGGCCAGTTGCAAGCCGTCGATGCTCACCGAACCCGAGTCGAATTCCTCGAGGCCATTGAGGCAGCGCAGGAAGGTCGACTTGCCGGAACCGGACGGGCCAATCACCACCAGCACTTCGCCCTTGGCCACGTGCGTCGAGACGTTATCCACTGCGCGAACCACGTGGCCGCGGGTGTCGAAAACTTTTACCAGATCGCGGACTTCAATCACTTTGCGCGAGCCTCCGCTCAAGCCGGCTGGCGATTTTCGACAGCGGCAGGTTGATCAACAGGTACAGACCGGCCACGCAGAACAGGATTTCGAACGGCGAGAACGAGGTGGTGATGACTTCGCGACCGCTTTTCAGCAGTTCGGTAATGGCGATCACCGACACCAGCGAGGTGTCCTTGACCAGACTGATGAACTGGCCGGCCAGCGGTGGCAGCACTCGTTTGAACGCTTGCGGCAGCACCACGTGGCGCATCGACTGACCAGCGCTCAAACCCAGGGAGCGCGCGGCTTCGTTCTGGCCACGGGCGATGGATTGAACGCCGGAACGGATGATTTCCGCCACATAAGCGCCGGTGAACAGCGATAGCGCGGCGATCCCGGCGAACTCCCGGGAGAGGTTCATCACGGTGCCGATGAAGAAGTAGAAAATGAAGATCTGCACCAGCAGCGGCGTACCGCGGACCAGTTCGACGTAGATTGTCGAGAGATCGCGCAGGGTCGGATTGTTCGACAGTCGGCACAGACCCGTGGCGAGGCCGATCAGCAGACCGAGCACACCTGAAACCACGGACAACCACAAGGTGGTCCAGAGCCCCCACATCAGCGGTCCGGCGGCCCAATGGCGGGTCACGCCAATCACGTCGCCTTCTGCCACGTCATCACCTTGGGCGACTTGCAGGCTGCTATCGTCGACGGTCAGGTGCTGCTCTGTACCGGCATCATTGCGCAGGGTGACTTCAGCCTTGTCGCCCTTGCGCACCAGTTCGCTGACGGTGGAGATATCGGCGGCACGCTGGGATTCTTCGGCGTGATAGGCGAAGTATTGCGGCACACGGTTCCAGCGCCATTCGTAGGACATCAGCGAGGTGGCGTAATACAACGCGCCGGCCAGGCCGATCAGCAGCAGCACGGTTAAAACGTGCCACGGCCATTGGGCTTTTTTCTGTTTCATCTGTAAGCAGATTCCGAAATTTGTGTCGCCAAGGAGGACGCCATCGCGAGCAAGCTCGCTCCCACAGGGTCTGTGCCGGACACAAAGGTTGTGTTCACATCGATCAACTGTGGGAGCGAGCTTGCTCGCGATTGAAGCGGCGTGGTGTTACTGATACACCGCAGCAGAAATCCTTATTCCATGTCCTTGAGCCAAGCGGTGTCTTTGAACCACTTGTCATGGATGCGATCGTAGGTGCCGTCTTCGTGGATCTGACGCAGGTAGTTATTGATGAAGTTGAGGCTGTCGTAGTCACCCTTCTTCAGAACGAAGGCCAAAGGCTCGTAGGTGAACGGCTTGTCGAGGAACACCAGTTTGCCGGCACCGACCTTGCTCACCGCCACGACGTTGTAAGGCGCGTCGTAGATAAAGGCATCGGCCTTGCCGTTGACCACGTCGAGCACGGCTTCCTGCTCGTTGTCGTAGCCGTGGTAGTTGGCCTTGGATATAAGCTTCTTGGCGACCATCTCGCCGGTGGTGCCAAGCTTGGAAGTGATGCGGTAGTCGGCGGTGTTCAGGTCTTTATAGGACTTGATGGTGCGTTCCAGTTCCTTGCGGATCAGCAGGGTCTGGCCCACCACGATGAACGGTTCGCTGAAGTTCAGGCGCAGGTTGCGTTCCTGGGTCAGGGTCATGCCGCTGCCGATCATGTCGAACTTGTCGGTGAGCAAGGCCGGAATAATGCCGTCGTAGCCGGTGGAAACCATCTCCAGCTTGACGCCCATGGCCTTGGTCATGGCTTTGAGGATGTCGACTTCGAAGCCGATGATCTCGCCACGCTTGTTGGTCATTTCGAACGGCATGTAGGTCGGGTCCATGCCGACTTTCAGCGTGCCGCGCTTGACCGCGTCATCGATGGCACCGGCGTGCGCCGCGTTGACTGCAACCAATGCCGTGACGCCGACCAGCAGCATCGAGAGATACTTCTTCATCATCAAGTCCCCAAAACCATCGCGTTGTGAGGCGCGCAAACCGCAGGTTTTCCTTGGAAAACCGGCAGATACGAACAGAAAGTTGTCCGGGCGCACCAATTCGGGGACGGATGCTAACGCACTCGTTCGTTTGCACAAGGGTTTGGGTGGGATTTGTTGTTTCGGAGGACGGAAAGCAAAAGATCGCAGCCTTCGGCAGCTCCTACAGATGTACACCCTGTAGGAGCTGCCGAAGGCTGCGATCTTTTTGAAGCGCCCCCGATCTCAAAGGATGCGGGGGGATTTCATCAGGCCAACTGAGGCTGCACACTCAGCGGTTTGAGCGGCAACAGCGGCGCATGGGGATCGGCCTTCACCGATTTACGCCACGCCTCCAGCCACTCGGGGTGAGCTTCGTTCCAGATCTGCTCATGCAGACGACCCAGTGCTACCGGGTCACTGAGCAGTTCCACGCGCTCATTGTTGTTCAGACCCTCAGGCCCGGCTTTCAGCGCATGACGCACCCGTTCGATCCGCAGCCACTCGATCGGCTCGGCCTGACGGTGACGGGACGTCGCCAGCGAGCACGCCAAGGCGTTCTGCTGTGGATCGACCACCGAGCGGACGAAGCCGTCGTTCAGCGCATGCCAACGGTTTTCGTGGGTGTACTGGTCGGTCGCCAGCAACGCCTGTGGCGGATTGTATTCCTCAGGGATCAGGAACAGGCTTTCGTCACGGGACTTGAGGCCCAGGCCGACTCGACTGGAAATCACCGACACCGGAATCGACAGCATCAACGAACCGACGATCGGCACCAGCCACCAGAGGAAGCTCGGGTTCAGCCAGATCACCAGCAGGGCCCAGAAGAAGCCCAGCAAGGTTTGCGGACCGTGGCGTTTGACCGCTTCGCTCCATGGCGTGGAGTCGTCGTCACGTTGCGGCGAGTTCCAGGTCGCGGCCCAGCCGAGGAACGCGGCGAGCACGAAGCGGGTGTGGAAAATCATCCGCACCGGCGCCAGCAGCATGGAGAACAGCATCTCCAGCAGCATCGACAACGTCACCTTGAACTTGCCACCGAACTCTTTCGCGCCCTTGGCCCAGATCAGGATGATGCTCAACAACTTCGGCAGGAACAGCAGCACGACGGTGGTCGAGAACAGCGCGATCGCCTTGTCCGGGTGCCATTGTGGCCACAACGGATAGAGCTGGCGCGGCTCAAGGAAGTACTGCGGCTCCATCAGCGTGTTGACCGCCAGCAGCGCCGTCGACAGCACGAGGAAGAAGAACCACAACGGCGCCGACAAGTAAGACATCACGCCCGTCAGGAACACCGCACGGTGCACCGGGTGCATGCCTTTTACCAGGAACAACCGGAAGTTCATCAGGTTGCCGTGGCACCAGCGACGGTCACGCTTGAGTTCGTCCAGCAGGTTCGGCGGCAACTCTTCGTAGCTGCCCGGCAAGTCGTAGGCAATCCACACGCCCCAGCCGGCACGGCGCATCAGCGCCGCTTCAACGAAGTCGTGGGACAGAATTGCACCGGCAAACGCGCCTTTACCGGGCAACGGCGCCAGGGCGCAGTGCTCGATGAACGGCTTCATGCGGATGATCGCGTTGTGGCCCCAGTAGTGGGATTCGCCCAACTGCCAGAAGTGCAGACCGGCGGTAAACAGCGGACCGTACACGCGGGTGGCGAACTGCTGCATGCGTGCATACAGCGTGTCCATGCCAGACGCGCGCGGCGCGGTCTGGATGATCCCGGCGTCCGGGGTGGCTTCCATCAAGCGCACCAGACTGGTCAGGCAATCGCCGCTCATCACGGAGTCCGCGTCGAGCACGACCATGTACTTGTAATCACCGCCCCAACGACGGCAGAAGTCGTCGAGGTTGCCGCTTTTACGCTTAACGCGACGGCGACGGCGGCGATAGAAGATCTTGCCGAAGCCCTTGGCTTCACGGCAGACGTCCAGCCAGGCTTGTTGCTCGGCAACGCAGATATCGGCGTCGTTACTGTCGCTGAGGACAAAGAAGTCGAAGCGATCCAGGTTGCCCGTGGCCGCAACCGACTCGAAGGTCGCCCGCAACCCGGCAAACACCCGAGGCACGTCTTCGTTGCAGATCGGCATCACCAGTGCGGTGCGCGCGTCCTTGGGGATCGGCTCGTTACCGGCGCTTTTACCAGAAATGCGGTATTTGTCATGGCCTGTGAGCAACTCGAGGAAGCCCATCAGTGCCGTCCAGAAACCGGCCGACACCCAGCAGAACAGAATCCCGAACAGAATCAGGATGCTGGTTTGCAGCGCATACGGCAGTACTTGCGTAGCCGTTTGCGACAGCGGTTGATGCAGCACTTCGTTCAGGTCGACGAACGACCAGCCTTGGTACGGCATGATGCCTTTCATGTACCAGCCAGCAACGATGGTCTGGCCGAGCATCAGTATCAGCAGAATGTAGCGACGGATCGAACCGACGGTGCGCCAGCGAGCCGCCGGCAGCACATTTTCATCCTTCGGCGGGGCCGGCGGATTGGTGCGACCGGTCAGACGACGCCAGCCACGCACCAGAATGTTGGTGCGCCACGGCTCCGGCACGACTTTGGTCCGACGAATCGGCGGGGTTGCCCGCAGACAGACCCGGCCGCTGGCGTCGAGCACCAGCATTTCAGCGTCTGCCAGTTCTTCGGCGGTGTTCAGGGTCAGGCGACGACCCACCGAAGCTTGAGCAGCCTCGGTCGGCGCGTCGAACGTCGAGGACGAAAGGCGTTCATGCAATTCGCTGAAAGACTGGCAGCCCGCGAGTTCCGCGCGCTGCTCGTCGGTCATTGGTAGATGCGCCAGATACTCGGCAAGAGTCTCTGGCTGTACTTGAGAATTACTCATCGGCAGGCAACTGGTAGCTCCAGGTCTCGGTCAGGACTTCTTCAGTCGGTGCCGATTCCGGTGTGGCTGGGGCCGCGTCGGCAGCGACTGGCTGCTTGGCGTCTTTGTTGTCCTTGTCCTTGGAATCTACGGCTGGCATGGCTCCAACCTGCTTGGTCTCAGCTTGCTTGGTTTCCTTGGCTTCCTTGGCTTCCCTGTCCAGCTTCTCCTGCTGCCGGGCGGCAATCTTGTCGGCCTTGGCGACGGACGAATTGGACGCGGGTACCGATGTTTTGGCCAGGTCGGCAGGCACGATGTTCTCGACCAGTGCAGCACGCATCTCGGTAGGCTTGCCCGGATCCTTGATCTTCATCCGTAACGTCAGGCGCCAGCCCTTGGTTTCAGGGTTGTAACGTACGCTGTTCTCGACCAACTCGGCATTCTCGCCAACGCTGACCTGACTGCGAACGTCCGCAGTTTCCGGCAATGCCGCAAGGGACGGGCCTTCGAAGTCCACCAGATAAGCAACGCTACCGTCCGGCTGACGAATCAGGTTGGACTGTTTAACGTCGCCCGTAGAACGCAGGGTCTGTTGAACCCAGGCGCTGTCCGGTGCGTGAAGTGCAGCTTCGTCGATGGTCCAGTGCATGCGGTAAGCAACATCCAGGGACTGGCCAGGCTCAGGCAGTTTTTCCGGACTCCAGAACGCAACGATATTGTCGTTGGTTTCGTCCGCAGTCGGAATCTCTACCAGATCGACGGAGCCCTTGCCCCAATCGCCTTCTGGTTCGATCCAGGCACTTGGGCGCTTGTCGTAGCGGTCGTCGAGGTCTTCGTAGTGGCTGAAGTCGCGGCCACGTTGCAGCAGGCCGAAACCGCGCGGGTTCTCGATCGAGAAGTTGCTCACCGCCAGGTGTTTCGGGTTGTTCAGTGGGCGCCAGATCCATTCGCCATTGCCGGCATGGATCGACAGGCCGCTGGAGTCGTGCAATTCGCGACGGTAGTTCAGCACTTTCGACGGCTGATTGGCACCGAACAGGAACATGCTGGTCAGCGGCGCAACGCCAAGCTTGGTGACCTTGTCACGCAGGAACATCTTGGCCTTGACGTCGACAACGGTGTCGCTGCCCGGACGCAGGGTCAGGCGATAGGCACCGGTAGCGCGTGGCGAATCCAGCAGGGCGAAGATCACCAGGTGCTTGTCACCCGGCTTCGGCTGTTGAATCCAGAACTCGGTGAAACGCGGGAATTCTTCGCCGGACGGCAACGCGGTATCGATGGCCATGCCGCGAGCGGACAAGCCATAGGTGTGACCCTTGCCGACAACGCGGAAGTAACTCGCGCCGAGCATGGTCATGATTTCGTCTTGCTTGTCAGCCTTGTTGATCGGGTACAGCACACGGAAACCGGCATAACCCAGTTGTTCGGTGGCTTTAGGATCGAACTTCACGTCGCCGAAATCGAAACGACTTGGGTCGTATTTGATCTCTTCGACGGTGTTAGCTGTGATTTCGTTGATTTTCACCGGCGTATCGAAATGCATACCCTGGTGATAGAACGACAGCTTGAACGGGGTTTTCTGATCGGCCCACTCGGCTTTTTCGGTCAGGAAGCGAATTTTTTGATAGTCCGCAAATTTCATCTCGCGGAACTCGTTCGGCAGGTTACTGCGCGCAGCTTCGTATTTCTGCCCGGCCAGCTCTTTTGCCTTGACCGATACATCATCCAGATTGAATGCCCAAAGCTGACCGGCGCTGAGCAGGCAGAGCAGTGCAGAGCCCGCTACCAGAGCGCTTCGTAACCGTTTGGCAGACAATTTTGCATTACAGGGACTAACAATCACGAGCAACCCTCGCCGAAAACAGATCAAAAAACCAACGGCCAGTTAAAGTGCCTGAGAGGAATACGGCATGGAAAAACCGACCCTACAGACCACTCTTGCCAAGTTGGCGAGCATTGTTCCGACTCCTATGGGGCTAAATGATTCCCCAAGAGGTCCAGGACAAGTCTCTACCTAAGTCAAAATGGACCAACGAACGCTGATCCCCGTAGCGCGCGATTATCTAGTAGGCCGCGTTACAACGCATCAGGGGTAACAAAGTATTTATCGCGAAAAACGCCTGTTTTCAGTCGAAAAGCCCTTAAAAACATGTTTCAAGCGCTTTCAGGTCTGTAACAGGAAGGTTACCGGGCCGTCGTTGACCAGGTGCACCTGCATATCCGCGCCGAATCTACCTGATGCCACAGTGCCATGCACCTGTTTCGCCTTACCTAATAGATAGTCGAAAAGCTCCTCGCCCAGGGCCGGAGGGGCAGCGGTCGAAAAACTCGGACGCAACCCGCTCTTGGTATCGGCGGCCAGGGTGAACTGTGAGACCAGCAGCAACCCACCGCCTACATCCGCCAAGGACAGATTCATCTTGCCCTCGGCGTCACTGAACACACGATAGTTAAGCAGTTTCTGCAGAAGTTTGTCGGCGCTGGCCCGAGTATCCTCGGGCTCGACCGCCACCAACACCAGCAAACCCTGATCGACGGCGCCAACCACCTCCCCCGCTACCTCGACTCGCGCGCCACGCACGCGTTGCAGCAGGCCCTTCATGCTTCTTCAGGGGCCAGGTCGAGCAGACGATGGGCCATCTGATCGGCGGCGCGAACCAGTGCGTCAGTAATGCCAGGTTCGGAGGCGGCATGGCCGGCGTCACGGATCACCTGCAATTCACTGTTCGGCCAGTTCTGATGCAGCTCCCAGGCGTTATCCAGCGGGCAGATCACGTCGTAGCGACCGTGGACGATCACGCCAGGCAAATGGGCGATCTTGCCCATGTCGCGGATCAGCTGGTTGGGCTCAAGGAACGCATTGTTGGTGAAGTAGTGACATTCGATGCGGGCAATCGACAGTGCGCGCTGTGGCTCGGAGAAACGATCGACCACCATCGGGTTCGGGCGCAGGGTGGCGGTCCGGCCTTCCCAGGTGGACCAGGCCTTGGCCGCGTGCATCTGGGCAATCTGATCGTTGCCGATCAGGCGTTTGTGGAAAGCCGAGAGCAAGTCTTCGCGCTCGTCCAGCGGGATCGGCGCGATGTAGTCCTGCCAGTAATCGGGGAACAGACGACTGGCGCCACACTGGTAGAACCACTCGATTTCCTGCGGACGGCAGAGAAAAATCCCGCGCAGAATCAGACCGTGCACACGCTCCGGGTGGGTTTGCGCGTAGGCAAGTGCCAGGGTCGATCCCCATGAACCGCCGAACAACACCCATTTATCGATGCCAAGGTGCTGGCGAATTCGCTCAAGGTCGGCGACCAGATCCCAGGTGGTGTTGTTCTCCAGGCTGGCGTGGGGCGTGGAACGACCGCAACCGCGCTGGTCGAAGGTCACAATGCGATACAGGTTCGGATCGAAAAACCGACGACTCTGGGCATCACACCCGGCGCCGGGGCCGCCGTGGATGAACACCACCGGCAAACCTTCCGGCGAACCGCTTTCGTCGACATACAGCGTGTGGGTTTCATCGACGGCCAGATCGTGCCGGGCGTGGGGTTTGATCTGCGGGTACAAAGTCTGCATTGCGCGCTCCGTAAGGGGTCGAGGTCATCCCTGGGGGGACTTCTATGATTCTGCCGTCCGGCATCATAAACCCGAATTACGCCAATGAGCATGCCTTGCAGAGTCAGAGTTTCTCAGCCTGTTTTTTCAGACAAATAGCCGAGCAGCGTTTCATAGAGTGCGTCGACCTCGGCGACCTGCCCCCGAGCCCGCAAACAGCCGTGAACCAACCCCTCCCCGTAATAAAGCGTCGCTGCCACGCCTGCTGCATTCAGTCGCTCGGCGTAGAGCATG
Source organism: Pseudomonas sp. ACM7 (assembly GCF_004136015.1). Lineage (NCBI taxonomy): Bacteria > Pseudomonadati > Pseudomonadota > Gammaproteobacteria > Pseudomonadales > Pseudomonadaceae > Pseudomonas > Pseudomonas sp. ACM7. The sequence goes on from NZ_CP024866.1 coordinate 2,236,362, forward strand.
CCGTCATCGCGCAGCGGGTCGAATTGTGCCACGGCGATCAAGGCCGGCGGCAACCCACTGAAATCCTCGGCGAGCAACGGCATCGCATAGGCACTTGGCTGCCCAGTACCGCGCAAGTACAGGGCGTGATAACAATCCAGGTCGCTGCTGCTGAGCAAGGGAGCATCGACGCATTCGCTGCGCGACGGCAATCGGTGATCACCGCCCAGCCCCGGATAAATCAGCACCTGCGCAGCCGGCAATGGCTCGCCCGCATCGCGCAACGCCAGACACAACGCCGCCGCAAGGTTGCCACCGGCGCTGTCCCCGACCACCAGCGTTCGCTCGGGATCGAGCCGGAATGGCCCGGTCCGTAGTGCGCGCCAGACACCCAGACAATCCTCGAACGCCGCCGGAAACGGATATTCCGGTGCCAACCGATAATCGACGGCGATCACCAGCACGCCGAGCGTCGACGCCAGTTCGGCGCAGATGAAGTCGTGGGAATCCAGCCCCCCCACCACCCACCCACCGCCGTGCAGATACACGATGCACGGACAACCGCTGGTCGGTGGCGAAACCGGCGGCTGATAAGACCGCACCGGCACGCCGGCCAATTCAAAATCGACCACATACAGCCCGGCGGGACGTGACGGAGTGAACGCCCGGCACATGTCGCTATAAGCCTGGCGCAAACCACCGAGACTGCTGTCGGTGCTGTTGAAGCTGACGGTTTTCTCGACGAAAGCCGCCATTTGCTCGGATAACGGATAGGAACTCATCAAAGTTTCAAACTGGTCTGAACGGTCGCCACGCCATCCTTGCCATCAAAACTGCTGACACCGGCAAGCCAGCGCTGAAGATCCTCGGGATGATCACGTAGCCATTGTCTGGCAACATCCTGCGGCGTTTTACGCTCCATGATCGGCACCATCAACTGGCTTTCCTGGGCCGCGGTGAAGGTCAGGTTTTCCAGCAGGCGATTCACATTCGGGCAGCGCTGGGCGTAGTCCGGGGCGGTCACGGTGGAAACGGTGGCGGCGCCTTCGTTCGGGCCGTAAACGTCTTCGCTGCCGGTCAGGTAGGCGATCTTCATGTTGATGTTCATCGGGTGCGGGGTCCAGCCGACGAACACTACGAATTCCTTGCGATTCACCGCCCGCTGAACGGCGGCAAGCATGCCGGCCTCACCCGACTCGATCAGCTTGAAATCCTTCAAGCCAAATTGATTGGTCTCGATCATGGTTTTGATGGTGGTGTTGGCGCCACTGCCGGGCTCGATGCCGTAGATCTTGCCGCCGAGTTGATCCTTGAATTTGGCGATATCGGCGAAGGTTTTCAGGCCCGCTTCGGCGACATATTCAGGTACGGCGAGGGTTGCCTGAGCGTCGGCCAGGCTCGGTTTGTCCATGACCTTCACCTGATTGGCAGCCAGGAACGGCGCGATGTTTTTGTCCATCGCCGGTTTCCAGTAACCGAGGTAGATGTCCAGACGCTTGTCGCGGATGCCGGCGAAGATGATTTGCTGCACGGCGCTGGTTTGCTTGCTTTCGTAACCGAGGCCGTTGAGTAACACATCGGCCATGCCGCTGGTGGCGATCACGTCGGTCCAGTTGACCACGCCCATGCGCACGGCCTTGCAGGAAGCGTCGTCACTGGCCAGAACGCTGGTGCTCAGCAGAGCAGTGCCGCAGAGGATTGAGAGACAGCGGGTGAACAGTCTTTTCATCGGGATTATCTCGTACGGCAGCGGATTATTGTGGGCCGGTGTCTTTGTGCACCGTGCCCAGAACATTACGCAGCGTCGAGAGGGTAAAAGCGAACTGTGGCGACCGTGTTTTGCACAGTGGCGACAGCACCAAAAAGATCGCAGCCTTCGGCAGCTCCTACAGGATCGAGTTTTCACACGACCAATGTAGGAGCTGCCGAAGGCTGCGATCTTTTGATCTTTTGATCTTTTGATCTTATGCGCTGTAGTGCTTTTGGGCCCAGGTCAGCAGCCCTTGCAGCAATTCCTTGAGCACCACCTGCGTCGGCGCCGCCAGATCCGGGCGATAACGGAACGGCTCGAACTCTTCCATGTAGGTGCACTGGCCCAACTCCAGTTGCACGGCATGGATGTTCTTGGCCGGATTGCCGTAATGGCGAGTGATGTGGCCGCCCTTGAAGCGACCGTTCAGCACATGGCTGTACTCGCCGTGGCGCGCGCAGATGGCTTCCAACTGAGTGGCCAACTGTGGATCGCAACTGGCACCGTTGAAGGTGCCAAGGTTGAAGTCCGGCAGTTTGCCGTCGAACAGATGCGGGATGATCGAGCGGATCGAGTGCGCATCGAACAGCAGCGCGTAGCCAAACTCAGCCTTCAGTCGCGCCAGCTCGCTCTGCAAAGTGCGGTGGTACGGCGTCCAGATCTGCTCCAGGTAAGTCGCTCGTTCCGCCGCCGACGGCTCCATACCCTCACGGAACAACGGAGTACCGTCGAACAGCGTCGCCGGGTACAGACCGGTGGTCGCGCCGGCATACAAAGGCTTGTCGTCAGACGGTCGATTCAGGTCGATGACAAAACGCGAGTACTCGGCGGCCAAGGTGCTGGCACCCAGCTCGGCAGCAAATTCGTATAGCTGCGGGATATGCCAGTCAGTGTCGGGCAGGCTTTTCGCGTCGGGGATCAACCCGGCTTCGACCGTCGGGGTCAGGCGCAGGCCGGCGTGGGGCATGCTGATCAGCAGCGGCACGCGACCTTGTTTGAAGTTCAGAACCTTATCCACAACCGTTCTCCTAAATGCTCACTTCAACGCCGTGACGCACGACGCGTTTTTCCAGGTCACCGCCCAGCCAATACGAGAGGTCGGCCGGACGATCGATTTGCCAGGCGACGAAATCTGCACACTTGCCGACTTCCAGCGAACCGTGGGTTTCAGCCATGCCCAGTGCCGTGGCGGCATGAATCGTTGCACCAGCCAAGGCTTCTTCCGGGGTCATGCGGAAACAGGTGCACGCCATGTTCAGCATCAAACGCAACGACAGCGCCGGTGAGGTGCCTGGGTTGAGGTCGGTAGCGATGGCGATTTTCACGCCGTGTTTGCGCAAAGCTTCCATCGGCGGCAATTGGGTTTCCCGCAGAAAGTAGAACGCGCCGGGCAGCAACACCGCGACGGTGCCGGACTTGGCCATGGCGATGGCGTCGTCTTCGGTCATGAATTCCAGGTGATCGGCCGACAGTGCGTGGTAACGCGCCGCCAGACTCGAGCCATGCAACGACGACAACTGTTCGGCGTGCAGCTTCACCGGCAGACCAAGTTGTTGTGCGGCGATGAACACCCGCTCGACCTGCGCCGGCGAAAACGCCAGGTACTCGCAGAACGCGTCCACCGCATCCACCAGCCCTTCGGCGGCCAGGGCCGGGAGCATCTCGGCGCAGATGTGATCGATGTAGTCGTCGGCACGATCCACGTATTCCGGCGGCAAGGCGTGAGCGGCCAGGCAGGTGCTGCGCACGCTGACCGGGAACTCGGCGCCGAGACGGCGGATGACCCGCAAGATCTTGCGTTCGCTGGCCAGGTCCAGGCCGTAGCCGGATTTCATCTCGACGGTGGTCACGCCGTCGCGCATCAGGCTCTTCAGACGCTTGGCGGCGCTGGCGAACAGTTCATCTTCAGTGGCCGCGCGAGTGGCGCGCACGGTGCTGGCGATGCCACCACCGGCCGCTGCGATTTCTGCATAGCTGACGCCTTGCAGACGCTGCTCGAATTCACCGCTGCGGTTACCGCCGAACACCGTGTGGGTGTGGCAGTCGATCAGGCCCGGCGTCACCCAGGCCCCTTTAAGATCATTGACTGCCGGGTACTCGCCCGACGGCAGTTCAGCGCGTGGGCCGATCCACTCAATGTGCGCTCCTGACGTCACGATGGCCGCATCCTCGATGATCGAGTAGGCGCCTTGCGCCATGGTTGCGACGTGGCAGTGTTGCCAGAGAGTTTTCATCCGTGGCCTCCGTTAGGTTATCGATGAGAAAAAGAAGGTTCCCGCTCCACCGGTACTGCCTTCCCTGCCGCCGGTTTCACCCACGTCAGGTAGGCCAGCACCAGCAATACAATCCAGACCACGCCGACGATCAGAGCCGCCTGGGTGTCCGGGAAATAGCCCAACACGCCAAAGATGAACAGCATGAAGGCAATCGCCGCCATCGGCGCATAAGGCCAGAACGGTACCGGGAATTTCAGTTGGGCGACCTGCTCGGCACTCATGGAGCGACGCATGGCCACTTGGGTGAACAGAATCATCAACCAGACCCACACCGTCGCAAAGGTGGCGATAGAGGCGATCAACAGGAACACGTTTTCCGGAATCAGGTAGTTCAGCAGCACGCCCAGCAGCAGCGCGACGCTCATCACCACCACGGTCATCCATGGCACACCGTTGCGCGACAAGCGGGCGAAGCCTTTGGGCGCATGCCCTTGCTGGGCCAGACCGTACATCATGCGGCCAGCGCCGAAGATGTCACTGTTGATCGCCGAAACCGCTGCCGAGATCACCACGATATTGAGAATGGTCGCCGCCGAGCTGATCCCCAGGTTGTCGAAAATCTGCACGAATGGACTGCCTTGGCTGCCAATCTGCTGCCATGGAAAGATCGACATCAGTACGAACATCGTCAGTACGTAGAACAGCAGGATACGCAACGGTACGGCATTGATCGCCCTGGGCAGCACGTGTTGCGGGTCTTTGGCTTCACCGGCGGTCACGCCGATGATTTCAATGCCGCCAAACGCAAACATCACCACCGCGAACGAAGCGATCAAGCCGCCCACGCCATTGGGCATGAAGCCGCCATGGCTCCAGAGATTGCTGATGTCGGTCGCCTGGGCGCCGGGCGCCGTGCTGATGCCGAACAGCATGATGCCGAAGCCACCGAGGATCATCGCGACGATGGCCGCGACCTTGAGCAGCGACAGCCAGAACTCCATTTCACCGAAGACTTTGACGTTGCACAGGTTCAAGCCGCCGACCACCGAAACGATGCCCAGTACCCAGATCCACCGGGCGACTTCCGGAAACCAGAAGCCCATGTAAATACCGAATGCGGTGACGTCGGCCATGCCGACGATGACCATTTCAAACGCGTAGGTCCAACCGAGGATGAAGCCCGCCATCGGCCCAAGATAAGTGCTGGCGTAGTGGCCGAAAGAGCCCGCCACCGGGTTGTGCACCGCCATCTCACCGAGGGCGCGCATGACCATGAACACCGCCGCACCACCGATCAGGTAAGCGAGCAGGACCGCAGGACCGGCCATTTGAATGGCCGAGGCAGAACCGTAAAACAGCCCGGTGCCGATCGCCGACCCCAGTGCCATGAAGCGAATATGTCGGGCAGAGAGCCCGCGTTTCAAACCTTTTGCTGGCTGTTGCATTGCTCGTCCTTAATTATTTTTATTGGAGGAAATGATCGAATCGCGAGCAGGCTCGCTCCCACATTGGATTGCGTAACCCCTGTGGGAGCGGGCTTGCTCGCGAAGAGGCTATTACAGGCTAGGCAACAACTTCGCCGAAACCAGCTCGTTCAGGCAACGAGTCGCCAGAAGCTCGCTAGCCGCATTGATGTCCGGTGCAAAGAACCGATCCTTCTCATAGAACGGCACTTCAGCACGCAGGATGGCGCGAGCCTTTTCCAGCTTGGTCGAAGTCTTCAGACCGTCACGCAGGTCCAGACCCTGACAAGCCGCCAACCATTCCACCGCGAGAACGCCGCGCGTGTTTTCGGCCATTTCCCACAGACGCTTGCCGGCAGCCGGCGCCATGGAAACGTGGTCTTCCTGGTTCGCCGACGTCGGCAGGCTGTCCACCGAGTGCGGATGGGACAACGCCTTGTTCTCGCTGGCCAATGCCGCAGCAGTCACCTGGGCGATCATGAAGCCGGAGTTCACGCCGCCATTGGCCACCAGGAACGGCGGCAGTTGCGACATGTGCTTGTCCATCATCAGCGAGATACGACGTTCGCTCAGGGACCCGATTTCAGCGATGGCCAGGGCCATGTTGTCGGCAGCCATGGCGACCGGTTCGGCGTGGAAGTTACCGCCGGAGATCACGTCGCCTTCAGCGGCGAATACCAGCGGGTTGTCCGAAACGGCGTTGGCTTCGATGGCGAGCACTTCGGCGGCCTGACGGAACTGGGTCAGGCAAGCGCCCATGACTTGCGGCTGGCAGCGCAGGGAGTACGGGTCCTGGACCTTTTCGCAGTTCTGGTGCGAGTCGGACACTTCGCTGCGCTCGCCCAGCAGGTCGCGGTAAGCGGCAGCGGCGTCGATCTGGCCTTTCTGGCCACGAGCGGCGTGGATGCGCGCGTCGAACGGCGAGCGCGAGCCCAGCACGGCTTCAACAGTCATACCACCAATGGCCAGGGCGCCAGCAAACAGGTCTTCGCCTTCGAACAAACCACGCAATGCATAAGCGGTAGAAACCTGAGTGCCGTTGAGCAGCGCCAGACCTTCTTTGGCAGCCAGGGTCAGCGGAGTCAGACCGGCGACTTTCAGCGCTTCGATGGCTTCCATCCACTCGCCTTTGTAGCGAGCTTTACCTTCGCCCAGCAGCACCAGCGACATGTGGGCCAAAGGCGCCAGGTCACCGGAGGCACCGACCGAACCTTTCAATGGAATGTGCGGGTAAACCTCGGCGTTGATCAGGGCGATCAGCGCGTCGATCACTACGCGACGAATGCCGGAAAAACCGCGGCTCAGGCTGTTGACCTTGAGCACCATGACCAAGCGAACCAGCGCGTCGCTGATCGGCTCGCCGACACCGGCGGCGTGGGACAGCACCAGCGAGCGCTGCAGGTTTTCCAGGTCTTCGCTGGCGATACGGGTCGAAGCCAGCAGGCCGAAACCGGTGTTAATGCCATAAGCGGTGCGGTTCTCGGCGAGGATCTGTTCCACGCAGGCAACGCTGGCTTCGATCTGGGCCGAGGCACTGTTGTCGAGGGTGATTTTGACCGGTTGCTGATAAACATCACGCAGTTGGGCAAGGCTCAGTTGGCCTGGAATAAGGTTTAACGCAGTCATTTCTATGCTCCTTTTGAGAGTTTCTATTAACTCACCAGACGCTCCGGAGATGTCCGTTGTCCGTCGCGCCTCGCCTTCTGGGGAGCCGCGCCTTGGCACGCTGGTGTGGTGGAAATCAGTTCAGGTTCGGTAACACTTTGTGCAGCAAAATCGGGTCTTTCAAAACGGCGGCGGCACTGGCGATGTCCGGTGCCAGCCAGCGGTCCTGGTCGTAGGCCGGGACTCGCTCGCGCAGCAGACGCCAGGCGGCATCGGTGCCGGCGCCGAAGCGTTGTTCTTTCAAGAATTCAAACGCCTGAGCCGCCAGCAGGTACTCGATGGCGAGGATCTGCGTGCAGTTTTCCAGGGCGCGATGCAGCTTCAACGCGGCGTTGGTGCCCAGGCTCAGGTGGTCTTCCTGCAGGCCCGAGGTGACGTAGTTGTCGAGTACGGCCGGTTGCGCCAGCTGACGATTTTCCGCACACAGCGAAGCGGCGACGTACTGGACGATCATCATCCCGGAGTTCACCCCCGGGTTGGCCACCAGAAACGCCGGCAGACCACTGACGTGAGGATTGATCAAGCGATCCAGCCGACGTTCGGCGACGGAGCCGATTTCAGCCATGGCGATGGCCAGCAAATCCGCCGCCAAGGCTACGGATTGACCGTGCGGGTTGGCCTGGGACACCACCCTGAAGTCGTCCGGCGTACCCAGCAGCATCGGGTTGTCGGTGACCGAGTTGAGTTCGGTTTCGATCTGCTTTTTCGCGTGTTCAAGCTGATCGCGAGCGGCGCCGTGAACTTGCGGAATCGAGCGGATGCTCAGCGCATCCTGAGTACGAATGCCTTTGCTGCTGGCAATCACTTCACTGCCATCGAGCAACGCCCGCAGGTTGATGCCGACTTGCTGCATGCCTGGATGCGGTTTGAGCGCGATGATCTCGGCATCGAACGCGGCAATTTGACCGCGCTGGGCTTCGAAGCTCATGGCGCCGATCACGTCGGCCCATTGCACCAGACGCGTCGCGTCGGCCAGCGCCAGGCAGCTGAGGCCGGTCATGCACGGCGTGCCGTTGACCAGGCACAAGCCATCTTTGGCACCGAGCTGAACCGGTTGCAGACCTTCTTCGGCCAGGGCTTGCTGCGCGGAAACGATCTGCCCGCGATAGCTGACATTGCCGACACCCAGCAGCGCGATGCTGATGTGGGCCATGTGGGTCAGGTAACCCACCGAACCTTGGGATGGCACTTGCGGGGTGATGCCGCGGTTGAGCAGCGCCAACAGGGCTTCGACCACCCGGCGATGAATGCCGGATTTGCCATGGCTATAGTTGCGAATGGCGGCGCAGATGATTGCGCGGGTCTGTTCGTCGGCCAATGGCGCGCCGACGCCACAGGCGTGACTGAGCAGGGTGTTGCGCGACAATTGGCTGAGTTGCTCGTCTTTGAGCGAGACATTGCACAGCGCGCCGAGGCCGGTGTTGACGCCATAGGCGCGCTCGCCGCTGACGACGATGCGCTGGACGATCGCCTGGGCATTTTCGATCCGTGCCCAGGTCTGTGGCGACAGCTCAAGCTGTGCGCCGTGGCGGGCTACGGCGACCACATCCTGCCAACGCAACGGGGCGTCGGCGATAACGATTTTTTCAGCCTGGGACATCTTCAACCTCGTGCGTACAACTTGAATATTGATGCAGCTTTGCTGGCCTCTTCGCGAGCAAGCCCGCTCCCACAGGGGTACGCATTCCAAATGTGGGAGCGAGCTTGCTCGCGAAGAGGCCAGCACAAACACCGCAAACCTTTAAACCACCGCAGCCCGACGCTGTACGAACCGGTCCACATACTCATCCGCCGGCGAATGCAGGATCTCTCTTGGCGTACCCACCTGAATCAGGCGGCCATCCTTGAGAATCGCAATGCGGTTGCCGATACGCACGGCCTCGTCGAGGTCGTGGGTGATGAAGACGATGGTCTTGTGCAGGGTCTTTTGCAGTTCCAGCAACTGGTCCTGCATCTCGGCGCGAATCAGCGGGTCGAGGGCACTGAAGGCTTCGTCCATCAGGATGATGTCGGTGTCCGCCGCCAAGGCGCGAGCCAGGCCCACACGCTGACGCATGCCGCCCGAGAGCTGATGCGGGTATTTGTTTTCGTAGCCCTTGAGGCCCACGGTGTTGATCCAGTGCAGCGCGCGCTCGGAGCACATTTGCTTGGTCTCGCCACGCACTTTCAGGCCGTAGGCGACGTTATCCACCACGGTCTTGTGCGGCAGCAGGCCGAAGCTCTGGAACACCATGCTGATCTTGTGCCGGCGAAATTCGCGCAGGGCTTCCATGTCGTATTGCAGGATGTCCACGCCGTCCACCAGGATCGCGCCGCTGGTCGGGTCGATCAGGCGATTGAAGTGGCGCACCAGCGTCGACTTGCCGGAACCCGACAGCCCCATGATCACGAAGATCTCGCCGGTGCCGATGCTCAGGGACAAGTCGTTCACGCCGACCACACAGCCGGTTTCGGACAGCACCTGATCTTTGGTTTTGCCCTGGCCGATCATGGCCAGCGCATCCTTGGAACGGTTGCCGAAAATCTTGAAGACGTTTTTGACTTCGATTTTGCTGATGGCTTCGTTGTTCATTTGCTCACCTCATGCCGTGCCCGACCATACGCCTGAGTAATACGGTCGATAACCACTGCCAGAATCACGATCGCCAGACCCGCCTCAAGACCACGTCCGACGTTGAGGGTCTGAATCCCCACCAACACGTCTTCACCCAGGCCACGGGCACCGATCATCGAGGCAATCACTACCATCGACAGGGCCATCATGGTGGTCTGGTTGATCCCGGCCATGATGCTCGGCAGGGCCAGCGGAAGTTGCACGCCAAACAGTTGTTGCCAGCGGTTGGCACCGAAGGCGTTGATCGCTTCCATCACTTCGCCGTCAACCTGGCGAATACCCAGATCAGTCAGGCGGATCAGCGGTGGTGCGGCGTAGATCACGGTGGCGAAAATCGCCGGGACCTTGCCCAGGCCGAACAGCATCAACACCGGGATCAGGTACACGAAACTCGGCATGGTCTGCATGATGTCCAGCAGCGGCATCAATATCGAACGCAGGCGATTGCTGCGCGCCGAAAGAATGCCCAGCGGAATGCCGATCATCACCGAAATGATGGTCGCCACCATCATCAGCGCCAGGGTCTGCATCAGCTTGTCCCAGAGGCCGACCGCGCCCACCAGGAACAACAAGCCAACGATCACGGCGGTGGTCACGACTTTGCGGGTCGCGTGCCAGGCAACGCCCGCCACGATCGCCAGCATCAGCCACCAGGGTGCCGCACGCAGCAGCCCTTCAAGATTGACGATGGCCCACAACAGGGTGTCGGAGATTTGCCGGAACACGTCGCCGTAGTTGGTGACCAGCGAATCGACCCAACTGTTGACCCAGTCGGCGATGGAAAAGGTAAAGCTTTCGGGAAACATAAGAGGCTCTCAATCAAGGGGTTGCGATCAAGCATCCGACTGCCGCTCAGGGCAGTCGGAGAAACTCAACCTACAAGGCCGCGTCGATCTTTTTGGCTGCGTCTTCGCTCACCCATGCGTGCCAGACTTCAGGATGTTCCTTGAGGAAGATTTTCGCCAGTTTTGGTGACTCGATCCGCTCTTTGGCCATGCGCCCGAGGTTCTGGTTGAGCAGGTCGATTGGCAGGTTGACCTTCTCCAGCACCGCCACCAGTTCCGGGGCTTGCTCGTGGAAGGTTTTGGACAGGCCGACCTTGATGGTCACGCGCTTGTCCACGCCTGGTTTCTCTTCGAGTTTCACCAGATCAACCTGGCCCATCAGCGGGGTTGGCGACCAGTAGTAGAACAGGATCGGCTCGCCACGTTTGTAGCTCGACAGCACCGCGGCATCCAGCGCCGGGCCGGTGCCCGGACGGAAGTTGGTGTAGGTGCTTTCCAGGCCGTAGCTTTTCAGCATTTCACTGTTGTCCAGCTCACAGGTCCAGCCGGCCGGGCAGTTGTAGAAACGACCCTTGGCTGGCTCTTCGGCGTCCTTGAACACCGCGGAATACTTGCCCAGGTCAGCAATGTTTTTCAGGTCTGGAGCCTTTGGTTCCAACTTGCGCTTGGCGTCGCCTTCGATCACGTAACGCGGCACGTACCAGCCTTCGACAGCACCCACGACAGGCGCGCCGACACCGACGACCTTGCCGGCCTTCTCAGCCTTGTTCCAGACTTCGCTACGGCCGACCCATTCTTCGGCAAACACTTGAATGTCATTGCTGCTCAGGGCGTTTTCCATGGTGATGGAGTTGCCCGGCAGGCTGTCGGTCTTGCAGTCGTAGCCTTTCTCCAACACGACTTGCAGCACGTCGGTCAGCAGCATGGCACTTTCCCAGTTCAGGCCGGCGAACTTCACCGGTTTGCCCGACTCGCACCAACCCGCCGCCTGAGTGGCGCCGGCGCTGGCCAGCAGGCCCATGGAAAGCAATGTGGTCAGCAGGGTCTTGTTCGATTTCATTGTGTGACGCTCCTAATCATGAGTTGGCTTACGGCAGTCAAGAGGCATCCAGCCCTGTCCACGTCCAATCAGGCCTGCGCCGCAGCGCGACCGGCCCCGCTTGTTTTAGGTTGTGCAACGCTGTCCTGCTCGACCGGCAGAATCAGTTGATCGGGTACCGAGCCATGCCATTTTTTTGCGCACACGTAATACAGGGCTGCGGGCAGCACCAGACCGATGATCCAGGAGATATCCACATCACCCAGAGCGGCCACCAGCGGACCGGTATAAAACTTGGAGGAGATAAACGGCAGTTGCACCAGCACACCGAAGACATAGACGCTGATACCGAGGACGTTCCAACGGCCGTAGCGACCGTTCGGATCGGCCAGCGCCGGCACGTCATAGCGCTCGCGAGTGATGCAGTAGTAGTCCACCAGGTTGATCGCGCTCCATGGCGTAAAGAACGCCAGCAGGAACAGGATGAAGGACTTGAACGCACCGAGGAACGAGTGCTGACCGAGCAACGCCATCAGGGTCGCAGTACCGACGATGACCAGCACGAAGACCAGACGCTGCAAGCGCGTTACCTTCAGCTCACCACGGAAACCGCTGATGATGGTCGCAATGCACATGAAGCTGCCATAGGAGTTCAGCGTGGAGATGGTGACCTTGCCGAACGCGATGCTGAAGTACAGCAGCGCAGCGGTGGCACCGGTACCGCCCAAACCAACGATGTACGCCACTTCGTGGCCGGCAAATTGCCCGTTGGCCGAAGCCGCGGCAAACACACCGAGGATCATCGCCACCTGTGCGCCAATCACCGAACCCGCACCCGCTGCGAAAAAGGTTTTCACCGAGGACGTCTTGCTTGGCAAGTAGCGAGAATAGTCCGCCACGTACGGGCCGAAGGCGATCTGCCAGGACGCCGCGAGCGACACCGCCAGCAGGAAGCTGCTCCAACTGAAGTGGCGGATTTGCAGAAGCGCGCCAACGTCGGTCTGACTCATCAGACGGCTGAACAGGTAAACGAAGGCGATCACACCAATAACACTGGCAACACGGCCAATCCAATGGATCACTCGATAACCGAGCACCGTGACCAGCACGATGACACTGGCGAAAATCAGGATGCCGACGCTGTCGCTGACGCCAAACAACTGGCCCAGCGCCTGGCCGGAAAGCACGGTTCCCGTTGCGGTGAAGCCGAGGTACATCAGACACACCAGCACGATCGGGATGGCCGCGCCATACACGCCGAACTGTACCCGGCTGGAGATCATCTGCGGCAGGCCAAGCTTGGGCCCTTGCGCGGCATGCAGCGCCATTACGCCACCGCCGAGCAGTTGACCGATCAACAGACCGATCAACGACCAGAACACGTCACCGCCCAGCACCACGGCCAGGGCCCCGGTGACAATCGCGGTGATTTGCAGGTTGGCACCCATCCACAGGGTGAACTGGCTCAACAGACGACCGTGTCTCTCCGCTTCCGGGATGTAGTCGATCGAACGTTTCTCGATCAACGGTTTACTGCCTGCACGATCGCTGTTAACAGCCATGATTCAACCTCTGTGGATTGTTATTGGAATTCGCTCGGTCCCTGTAGGAGCTGTCGAGTGAAACGAGGCTGCGATCTTTTGATCTTGATCTTCGGCGTCAGTAACGACGCCAAAAGATCGCAGCCTGCGGCAGCTCCTACAGGGTTTTGCATTATTTGCCGGTAATCATCGGCAGGTTCAGCCCCTGCTCCTTGGCGCAGTCGATCGCGATCTGGTAACCCGCATCGGCGTGACGCATGACACCGGTAGCCGGGTCGTTGTGCAGGACGCGAGCGATACGCTCGGCCGCTTCGTCAGTACCGTCGCAGACAATCACCATGCCCGAGTGCTGGGAGAAGCCCATGCCGACGCCGCCGCCGTGGTGCAGGGAAACCCAGGTCGCGCCGCTCGCGGTATTGAGCAGAGCGTTGAGCAGTGGCCAGTCGGACACGGCATCGGAACCGTCCTGCATGGATTCGGTTTCGCGGTTCGGGCTGGCGACCGAACCGGAGTCCAGGTGGTCGCGACCGATCACGATTGGCGCGGACAATTCACCGCTGCGAACCATTTCGTTGAACGCCAGACCAAGCTTGGCGCGCAGGCCCAGGCCAACCCAGCAGATACGTGCCGGCAGACCCTGGAAGCTGATGCGCTCGCGGGCCATGTCCAGCCAGTTGTGCAGGTGCGCGTCGTCCGGGATCAGTTCTTTGACCTTGGCGTCGGTTTTGTAGATGTCTTGCGGATCGCCCGACAGTGCAGCCCAACGGAACGGGCCGATACCGCGGCAGAACAGCGGACGGATGTAAGCGGGTACGAAACCCGGGAAGTCGAACGCGTTTTCTACGCCTTCTTCCTGGGCCATCTGACGGATGTTGTTGCCGTAGTCGAAGGTCGGAATGCCCATTTTCTGGAATTCGAGCATCGCTTTAACGTGCACGGCCATGGATTGCTTGGCAGCTTTGACGACAGCGGCTGGCTCGGTCTTGGCGCGAGCGCGGTACTCTTCCCAGGTCCAGCCGGCCGGCAGGTAACCGTTGAGCGGGTCGTGGGCGCTGGTCTGGTCGGTGACCATGTCCGGGCGCACACCGCGCTTGACCAGTTCTGGCAGGATTTCGGCCGCGTTACCCAACAGGGCGATGGAAATCGCTTTGCCTTCCTTGGTGTATTTGGCGATGCGGGCCAGAGCGTCGTCGAGGTCGGTGGCTTGCTCATCGACATAACGGCTGTTCAAACGGAAATCGATGCTGACCTGCTGGCATTCGATGTTCAGCGAGCAAGCGCCGGCCAGGGTCGCGGCCAGAGGCTGAGCGCCGCCCATGCCGCCCAGGCCTGCGGTCAGAACCCAACGACCTTTCAGGTCATCGTTGTAGTGTTGGCGACCGGCTTCGACGAAGGTTTCGTAGGTGCCTTGAACGATGCCCTGGCTGCCGATGTAGATCCAGCTGCCGGCGGTCATCTGGCCGTACATGGCCAGGCCTTTGGCGTCGAGTTCGTTGAAGTGTTCCCAGCTCGCCCAGTGTGGCACCAGGTTGGAGTTGGCGATCAGTACGCGCGGGGCGTTGGTGTGGGTCTTGAATACGCCGACCGGCTTGCCGGATTGCACCAGCAGGGTCTCGTCGTCATTCAGGTTGGTCAGGCTTTCGACGATCTTGTCGTAGCATTCCCAGTTACGTGCTGCACGGCCGATACCACCGTAAACCACCAGTTCTTTAGGGTTCTCGGCGACTTCCGGGTCGAGGTTATTCATCAGCATGCGCAGCGGCGCTTCAGTCAGCCAGCTTTTGGCGGTCAGCTTGTTACCGCGAGCGGCACGAATTTCAACGTCACGATACTTCGTAGGTTTCTGGGTATTGTCAGTCACGAAAAAGACTCCTCAGCGATCAATCCAAACCAACCCTGGCGGTGGGTAAGCCAGCCTGTGCGCGTCAAAGCGACACAAGCGAATCAGTGGACGTTGCGAGGAGTCTCGATCGACTCATACGCATACGTCTTTACTTGTACATACAAGCATATGCAATCAAGCGGCCAACTTGCTGGATGAGTGTTCAAGAAAAATTTTTAAAGGGCTGGAAAGCGCCTGGATCAAGGGTTCTGGCAAAGATGAAATTTTTCGGGGGGATTTTGCGAGGAGGGTTACAGCTGTTACTTGAGCGGGGTTTTGCGCCACGCTGGGGCGTTCGGTAACAAGTTGGTGCGCATTCGGGAACGTTGAAAAGCAAAAGATCGCAGCCTCGTTTCACTCGACAGCTCCTACAGGGATGGTGTTCATCTTGTAGGAGCTGTCGAGTGAAACGAGGCTGCGATCTTTTAGGTATTTTGAATCAGCGTGCAGTCAGCTCGATCACGCAGCATGGGCCATTGCTGGAGACTTCCAGCAGGCCGGCGTTACCGTCGAGTTGCAGGCAATCATGGCGACCGAGTTGTGCGGCACTGTTACCAACCTTCACTTCAAGCTCGTCGGTGACACTGAACACGAGCACCGTGCCTGCCGAGCTGAAAAACCGTTGCTCGCCGTCCAGCCACTGCAATCGCGCGCTATAACGCTGCGGCGCATAAATCAGGTTGAAATCGCGAATCGGCCCGCCGAGTAATGTGCAGGAAACCTGGCTCTCGCCGCTGAAGGCAAACGGGTCCAGCGGTAACAATGGCCGCGTGTCCTGACCATCAACCCGCAAGGTCATGCCGTCGCCTTGCAGCACAGTGATCACTCGCTCATAGCCCGCGAATGTCGAGAAACCGCCCGACTCGCCGATATCGGCAATCGACAGGCGCCAGCCGAAACCCTCAAGGCCGGCACCTCCATCACGGGTGATTTCTTCAGTGCTGCCGCCGCCGTTTTTCCATGGCATGCGTGGGTAATCTATTGCACGTAGAACCTTGAACTGACTCATTTATGCTCTCTATTTATGAAACCGACCTTCCAGACGATGACGGGAACCGGGGTGGATCAAACGGGCGGCTGTCACCGGCTGACGGCCGGACCAGGTGCGGCGACGAATCAGCAGGCACGGCTCGCCCTTTTCAATCTGCAGCAACTTGCACTCGCTGGCCTCGGCCAGAATCGCCTCGACCACGTGCTCGCCTTCAGTCAGCGGCGCGACCTGGTTCAGATAGGCGTATGGCGTTTGCAGAGTGAAGTCCTGCTTGAGGTAGTCCGGCGCCACCAGTGCGTTGACGAAACGGTCTTCGATTTGCACCGGAATATCGTTTTCGAAATGCACGATCAGCGAGTGAAAGACTTTCTGGCCTTCGCGCATGTCCAGTGCCAGCGCCCGCTCGGAACCTGCAGCCTCTTCTTCGAGGGTGATGACCTTGCAGGTGTGGCGATGGCCACGGGAGGCGATTTCGTCGGCGATGTTGTGGACTTCAAACAGCGCGGACTGACTTTTCGGTTCGGCGACGAACGTGCCGACACCCTGCATGCGCACCAGCAGACCGTCGGCGGTCATCTCGCGCAGGGCGCGGTTGATGGTCATGCGGCTGAAACCCAGCTGGTTGACCAACTCGCTTTCCGACGGAACGCGGTAGTGCGGCGGCCAGTTTCCACTGTCGATTTGCTGGGTGATCATCTGTTTGACGCGGGCGTACAAGGGCGCCGGACTGTCGCCCATGTGTGCGGCCAACGGAGAGACTGCAGGCGGAGTCGGCACGGTTAATCCTTGGTCGTTTGGTTGAAGTTGCTAGCTTGCCGGAGTTTACCGAGCAGGCAAACGTCTGTATATGTATATACAAATAACACACGATGGGGTGCTGAACCATGTCCGCCTTCTTTGCCGAACGCGCGCTGCTGCCTAGTGGATGGGCCAACAATGTACGTCTTGAGGTCAGCGCCGACGGCGTGTTGACCCATATCCAGGCCGATTCCAACGCAGATGGCGCCGAACGGCTGAGCGGTCCGCTGCTGCCGGGTATGCCGAATTTACACTCCCACGCCTTCCAGCGGGCCATGGCCGGGCTGGCGGAAGTGGCGGGTAATCCGAATGACAGTTTCTGGACCTGGCGCGATTTGATGTATCGCCTCGTCGGAAAAATCAGCCCGGATCAACTCGGCGTCATCGCCCGTCAGCTGTACATCGAAATGCTCAAGGCCGGTTACACTTCGGTCGCGGAATTTCACTACGTACACCACGACACCAACGGCCAGCCTTACGCGGACCCGGCCGAACTGGCGCTACGCATCAGCCAGGCCGCCAGTTCCGCCGGTATCGGCTTGACCCTACTTCCGGTGCTCTACAGCCATTCCGGTTTCGGCGGCCAGGTCCCGAACGAAGGCCAGCGCCGCTTTATCAACAGCACCGAAAACTACCTCAAGCTTCAGTCACGCTTGCAGCCGATCCTGGCGCAGCAACCGGCGCAGTCGCTGGGTTTGTGTTTCCACTCGTTGCGCGCGGTAACACCGCAGCAGATCAGCGAAGTGCTGGCGGCCAGCGACCAGCAGTGCCCTGTGCACATTCACATCGCCGAACAGCAGAAAGAAGTCGATGACTGCCTGAGCTGGAGCGGCCGCCGTCCGCTGCAATGGCTGTACGAAAACACCGAAGTCGATCAGCGCTGGTGCCTGGTTCACGCGACCCACGCCAACCCGGAAGAAGTCACGCTGATGGCCAAGAGTCGCGCCATCGCCGGCTTGTGCCTGACCACCGAAGCCAACCTCGGCGACGGTATCTTCCCGGCGGTGGATTTCCTCGCTCAGGGCGGGCGCATGGGCATCGGTTCCGACAGCCATGTGTCATTGAGCGTGGTGGAAGAGTTGCGTTGGCTGGAGTACGGCCAGCGTCTGCGCGACCAACGCCGTAATCGTTTGTATGGCGCGGATCAGCCGATGGTTGGCCGCACGCTGTACGACGCGGCGCTGGATGGCGGCGCTCAGGCGTTGGGTCAACCGATTGGTGCGCTGGAAGTTGGCAAACGTGCGGATTGGCTGGTGCTGGATGGCAACGATCCGTACCTGGCGACAGCCAGTGGCGATGGGATTCTCAATCGTTGGTTGTTTGCCGGCGGTGATCGCCAGGTGCGGGATGTGCTGGTCAATGGCCAGTGGGTTGTGCGCGACGGGCGTCATGCGGGCGAAGAAGAGAGTAACCGCGCTTTCACCCAAGTCCTGCGCGACCTGTTGGGCTAACACCGGAAACAAAAGTGGGAGCGAGCTTGCTCGCGATGGGGCCGTCAGATTCAACATCAATGTTGACTGACAGTCCGCTATCGCGAGCAAGCTCGCTCCCACATTTGGTTACTGGTAACCCGTTAGTTCGAGGTCTTGGCCATCTGCGTATCGGTCGCGCGCCAGATCAGCCGCGTAGTGTCGTAACCCTGCTGACGTGCCTTGCTCAGCAGTTCTTCACGCACTACACCATTGACCGTCGGGGTCCGTGACAGCAGCCACAGATACTTGCGGCTCGGATCGCCAACAATGGCGGTTTTGTAGTCATCGCTGACGTACAACACCCAGTACTCTCCCTTCGCCGCACCCGGTATCAGCCGCGAAAACCAGGTATCGAACTCGACCCACAGCTTGTCGGGCTTGCCCGGCTCCTGTGGCCAGGCCACGCCTTTGGCCTCTTCCCATTGCCAGTCTGCCGTCAGGCAGCGATTCAGCACCAACACTTTGCCGTCAGGCTTGAGCGTGTAATGGGCTTCGGATTGCGCGCAGTTGCGCTGGAAATACATCGGCAGACGGGCCAATTCGTACCAGGTCCCTTGGTACTTCTTGAGATTGACGCTGTTGACAGTTTTCGGTGCCAACGGATCTACGCCGGAAGTGGCGCAGCCGGCCAATACCAGGCCGGCTAAAAGGACTATCAGTAACCGTTTCATTGTTTTTCTCCCGTGGGCGCATAGCCCCGGATTACTTCAGGCCTTGGCCGGAAAACATCAGCACTTTGTCACCGGCGTACTGCACGCTGATAAAGCTGTTCTTGTCGCCCCAGGTACAGCTGGACATGCCGAGCGCGCCCGAGCAATCGGAGGGTTTACCCAGCAAGGTTTCTACCTCGGCTTTGGGCATGCCTGACGACAACTTCGAGTAGTTTTCCTGATTGATCTTGCTGCAAGCGGCCAACAACACGCAGAACGAAAGCAGGGCGATAGAACGCAGCGACATGGTGTAGCTCCTGGGGCGAAGGGGAATGGCATGGCTGCCAAGCTGAAGCTTAGAAGAGAAAACCCCTGTCTGGTTCCGTGGCCGGCCGGCTATTTTTGGGCCGGTCGTCCGCCTTTCGTGAAATATAAGGAACTTTTGTTTGCTGTTGACCATTTCGTCGGTATTCGCAAAAGCCGCCTAATCTTTGGCGCCGCTCAGTCGACATAAAAGCAGCGCAAAGCCCACGACTGTGGCAAATTGACGCCCCTTTGTTGACCAGCCTCTTCGCGGTAGCTCATTTAATGACCAGAAACATGAAGTTCAGCCACAAGATCTTGTTGGCTGCCGCCCTCGTGGTGGCCGTTGCATTCGCTTGTTTCATCCTCTTCAACGACTACCGCCAGCGGCAAACCCTGCGCAGCAGTACCGAATCCTCGATGCAGGAACTCGGCAGCCTGACCACCAGCAACATCCAGACCTGGCTGGAAAGCCGCATCCAGTTGCTACAATCGCTGTCCCAGCAGATCGCGGTGGACGGCAGCGCCCAGGCCAACCTCAAGCGCGCCATCGACCTGCCCGCCTACACCAGTAATTTTCAGCTGAGCTACTTCGGTGGCACCGACGGCGTGATGTTCTCGGTCCCGGCCGGCAATCGAGCGGCGGATTACGACCCCCGCGCCCGCGGCTGGTACAAGGCGGCCAACAGCGCGCAACAGACCATCGTCACCGAACCTTATATCGCCGCGTCGTCGGGCAAATTGGTAATCACCGTCGCCACGCCGGTGAAATATCAGAATCAAATGATCGGCGTCGCCGGGGCAGACATCGACCTGTCCAGCGTCAGCGCGATCATCAACTCGCTGAACTTCGGCGGCCACGGCCATGCGTTCATCGTCAGTGCCGACGGCAAGATCCTGATTCACCCGGACAGCAAACTCGTACTCAAAAGCCTGACCGACGCCTACCCGAACGGCGCGCCGAAAGTCAGCCCGGGCATGAAAGAAGTCGCGATCGACGGCAAGACCCAATTCATCTCCTTTACCCACGTCAACGGTGTGCCTTCGGCAGACTGGTACGTGGCACTGGTGCTGGATCAGGACACCGCGTTCTCGATGCTCAGCGAGTTCCGCACCTCGGCGATCATCGCCATGGTCATTGCCGTGGTGATCATCATCGCGTTGCTGGGCATGCTGATCAGCTTCCTGATGCAGCCGCTGCTGACCATGGGCCGCGCCATGCATGACATCGCCGAAGGCGAAGGTGACCTGACCAAACGCCTGACCATTCACGGCCAGGACGAATTCGGTGCCCTGGGCACCTCGTTCAACCGTTTTGTGGAGCGTATTCATACGTCGATTCGCGAAGTGTCCTCGGCCACCGGCCAGGTCAACGAAGTCGCCTTGCGTGTGGTTGCCGCGTCGAACTCGTCGATGTTCAACTCCGACCAACAAGCCTCGCGCACCAGTAGCGTGGCCGCCGCCATCAACGAGCTGGGCGCCGCCGCTCAGGAAATCGCCCAGAACGCCGCCCTCGCCTCTCAGCATTCGAGCGATGCTCGCGCATTGGCCGAAGACGGTCAGCAAGTCGTCGATAAAACCATCGCGGCGATGCAGCAGCTCTCGGCGAAGATCAGCGATTCGTGCGGCAACATCGAAACGCTCAACAGCAACACCGTAAACATCGGGCAGATTCTGGAAGTGATCACCAGCATCTCCCAGCAGACCAACTTGCTGGCACTCAACGCCGCCATCGAAGCGGCCCGTGCCGGTGAAGCCGGTCGCGGTTTTGCCGTGGTGGCAGACGAAGTGCGTAACCTCGCGCACCGTACTCAGGATTCGGCGCAGCAAGTGCAGAAGATGATCGAGGAACTGCAAGTCGGCGCTCGGGAAGCCGTGAGCACCATGACCGACAGCCAGCGCCAGAGCGAAAGCAGCGTCGGCATCGCCAACCTGGCGGGCGAACGTCTGGGCAGCGTGACCCAGCGTATCGGTGAGATCGACGGGATGAACCAGTCGGTGGCCACTGCGACGGAAGAGCAGACGGCGGTGGTGGAGTCGATCAACGTCGACATTACCGAGATCAACACGCTGAATCAGGAAGGCGTGGAGAACTTGCAGTCGACCTTGCGTGCGTGTTCAGACCTTGAACAGCAGGCGGCGCGGCTTAAACAGTTGGTGGGTAGTTTCAGGATTTAAGCCATTCTTGCGGGCCCCTTCGCGAGCAAGCCCGCACACACATTGGATTTGCGTCGATCACAAATCCCCTGTGGGAGCGGGCTTGCTCGCGAAGACGGCATCTGCAACAACGAAGATTTAGAAACGAGACCCGGGCTTCGAAAGAAACGCCAACTCCTCAGCCGTAGATTCCCTTCCCAACACCGCATTGCGATGCGGAAACCGCCCAAACCGTGCAATCACTCTCTGATGCCGCTCGGCATAATCCAGGTTATCGGCAAACACCGCCCGATCAGCCTCAGGCTGCTGCGCCACCAGCTCGATAAACCGCGAAACCGCTTCGTTCTGCACCGCCAGATTCTCGCAATGTTCAAACACCAGATAGATGAATACCCGTTGTATGGGGCGCAACTGCCGATCAAAATCCGCAGCAATGCCTTGCGCCACCAGTGCCTGAGCCCTGAGATCGCCTGAAAAGGATTTGGGAGTGTCGCGATAGATCATGCGCGGGAGTTGATCGAGCAGCAGCACCAGGGCCAGCCAACCTTCGGGGCGTTGCGCCCACTCGGTCAATCCGCCGGCCAGTGCCTGCTCGACCCAGTCCCCGAAACGCGTGCGCGCTTCGAGGTCCTGGCTGTCGCGCTTGCCGAACCATAACTTGCCCTTGTCAGCCGCTATTTCGTGGGGGGATTCGAGGGTTCCGAACCACCATTCGAGCAACGGCTGCCAGGGCGCGGTCATGGGTTTATTCCTTGTGGTAAGCCGTGACGCGTTCGACTTCTTCTTTCGAACCGAGGAACACCGCGACACGCTGGTGCAAGCCGTCAGGCTTGATGTCGAGGATGCGCTGATGGCCATCGGTGGACGCGCCGCCAGCCTGTTCAACCAGGAACGACATCGGGTTGGCTTCGTACATCAGACGCAGCTTGCCCGGCTTGGACGGCTCGCGACTGTCGCGTGGGTACATGAACAGACCACCTCGGGTCAGGATGCGGTGCACGTCCGCGACCATCGCGGCGACCCAGCGCATGTTGTAGTTCTTTTTCAGCGGGCCTTCTTCGCCAGCCAGCAATTCGCCGACGTAGCGTTGTACCGGCGCTTCCCAGTGACGCTGATTGGACGCGTTGATCGCGAACTCCTGAGTGGAGGTCGGGATCTTGATGTCTTCATGGGTCAGCACGAAGCTGCCCATTTCGCGGTCCAGGGTGAAGCCTTTTACGCCGTCACCCAGGGTCAGGATCAACATGGTCTGTGGACCGTAGATCGCGTAACCGGCAGCCACTTGCTCGGTGCCTGGCTGCAGGAAAGCCTTTTCGTTCAAGGGCTCGTTTTGGCTCAGGTATTCGTTCGGGCAACGCAGCACCGAGAAGATCGTACCGACCGGCGCGTTGATATCGATGTTCGACGAGCCGTCCAGCGGGTCGAATACCAACAGGTACGCGCCTTTCGGGTATTTGCCCGGGATCTGGTAGGCATTGTCCATTTCTTCGGACGCCATGCCGGCCAGGTGACCGCCCCATTCGTTGGCTTCGAGCAGGATCTCATTGGAGATCACGTCGAGTTTTTTCTGCACTTCACCTTGGACGTTTTCAGTGCCCATGCTGCCCAGAACACCACCGAGGGCGCCTTTGGACACGGCGTGGTTGATCTCTTTGCAAGCACGCGCCACCACTTCGATCAGGAAACGCAGATCGGCAGGGGTGTTATTGCTACGGGTCTGCTCAATCAAATAGCGACTCAGGGTAACGCGGGACATGGAAGGCTCCGGTGGAATGGGGGGCTAAAAACCCGCGCAGTTTAACGCGAGTCGGGGCGCATTTCCTCCTATCAGACGTGTTACACCCAATAGAGTTCATGCGCCCGATTGAGCGTAGTTCGAAACGCAGGAGATGTGAGCGGAGGATGAGTGGCAGTTTCGTGACTTTCTTTGCCTGACATTCCGTCTTCGCGAGCAAGTCGGATCGCCGCACCGCCGCTCCCACATTTGATCTTCAGCAAACACAAATTATGTGTACGACAGAAATTCAGTGTGGGAGCGGGCTTGCTCGCGAATGGTGCGTAGCACCAGCCATCCTCAGGATTTGGTAGCAGGCTTGCGCAACAGACTGAACGCCATCGCGCCCAGAAACAAAACACTGAGCAGCAACACCGCCCACAACCCGAACTTCTTCCAGTTTGTGTCCATCGTCGCAGCCGTTGTCACGGTCGACGCTGGCGTGGCCACCGCCGCGCCTTCGACCGTAGCCTTGCCCAATGTCGCCAACTTTGCAGCGCTGTAATCCGGAATCAACGTCGACAGTGGCAGGTTCGCCGCCTTCACCGTGGCACTTCCCAGCGCGAGCGTATAAGGCCCCGCCCCGCGCGCCAGGAACACCAATTGAATGGAGCGCACGGCGAATCGCACAGTCGGTGCCACGGCACCCAGACCACCGCCGCGCTCGTCCACCGTCAGTTTCAACTGCTGCACGGTTTGCCCCGACAGCTGCAATTCGTTCTGCACCACATCCTGGCCACTCTGGGTCAGGCGATAAAGCAAACCGCTGCTCAGCGGCTGCCACGGCAGGCTACTTTCCCGACGACCGGACAAGGTTACGGGTGCCAAACTGTTGGGCTGACTCAACTCGACCTGCAAGCGTTCGACATTCAGCCCCATGGGTAATTGCCAGGTGTATTCACCGGGCTTCACGCTGCTGCCGGCCAGCGGTTGCGACCAGACAAGTGGTAGCGGCAGGCTGCGGGTCTTGGCGCTTTGCAGTTGCGCCGAGGTCAACGTCGGTGCCGATTGCGGCGTGCTCCATAGCAATCGCAGATAACGGGTCGTCTGACCCGGCAGAGCGACTTGATGTTGCTCGACCCGCTCGTCGGCAAACGTCAGGCGTGCCACCTGCCCTTCGCCCCACGACTGCCAATGCTGCAGGTCGTCGCTGGCCTCGATGGTGAAACGCTGGAAACCGTCGCGCTCGCTGGTCCAGTCGAGGATCAACTGCTGCAACGGTGCTTTGATGCTGCTGGCGTCGAGCAACCAACCGCGCAGCATTTCTTCGCCCGCCTCCAGCTGACTGGACGGCTGCACTTCGACCAGCGTGCCATTGGCGCTCGATTGCACCCGTACGCTCGGAGCGTGCTCAGTGGAGTCCGCCGAGTTGTACAGCGGGAACCATTTCACGTCGGTCAGGGTGCGGTTGTCGCTGGTCTGCGCCGGCGCGCGCGCCAAGGCATACGCCTGAGCCTCACCGGCGGCATTGAACACGCGCACATCGCTGAGATCGGTTTGCCGCGCATTCAATTGCACGCTCAACGGCAATTCGAGGCGATACCACGGACCTTCACCACTGACCGACAACGGCACCTGCGTGGCGAAGTCCGCCAGTTTTTCCTGAGCACTGGCCGACAGCGCCACGCCCAACGCAACAACGCCCAACCAGACAAGGTTCAGCTTCTGACTCAAGACGACACTCCTTCGGTTTGCGGGGTCGGTTTTTCAGCCTCCGGCACAGCCTCGACGCGCTTGGGCGGCAACGGGGCGAAATAGCCCACCACCAGCAGCAACACGCCAACGCCGATAAACGAGACGATTCGGGCGAGTCCGCCGCGGTTACTCAATTCGACAAAGAACAGTTTGGCCACCACCACACCGATCAGCCCCGCACCGATCAGCCAGACTTCGCGGCGATGACGCAGATGGCCGCCGATCATCAGACTCAGGGCCATCAAGGTCCAGACGATGGACAGACCGGCCTGCACCAGCATGGACTCGAGCAACGCATCCAGTTCGAACGGCACACCGCCCCAATGATGGGCCGTGCGCATCACCAGCGCAGTAAAGAACACAAACAGCGAGGCGCCAGCGATCAGTTGCGTGGCGTGATCCAGGTAGTCCTTGCGGATCGACAGTTGCGTCACGGCGCTGCGGGACCACACGTAGACGCCGAACAGCGCAAACAGCAGACCCAACTCCAGCGGGTTGATCAGCGGCACGTACGGCAACGGTTCGGCGGTGCCGTCGCTGACGACGTTCGCCAGCCAGAACCAGCCGAGCATTAGCAACGCCAGCGGTGCCGCCGCGTACATGCGGTATTCGCGCGAATAAGCTGACACCGGCCATGGCCAGGCACGGGGTGCCGCCATCAGCACCAGATACAGGCTCGGCAGAATCGCCCAACCCAACCAGCGCCAGGCGTTGTACTGCTCGGACAACAGCAGCAAGCCGTAACGCAGTTCCAGGGCCAACACGCCGATCAACAGCCAGCAGCCGAGCACGTGCGCGGCACTGAGGGCGCGCGCCGGCAACATCGGCGCCAATCGCCGCAGGGAGATGAAATGCACAACAAACACGGCCGCCCATGCCAGCCAACCGACGTTGGCCGCCGGGTGATAACGCGAGTGCCACGCAGCCAGCAACACCAAACCGGCCGCAGGCATCAGCAAGGTGCAGAGCAATCCCAGCGACGACCATTTCAGGCGTAGCGCCAACACTGTCCACAGCGCAACGCTCAGCGCAGCAACGGCCAGCAACAACGTCGCTTGCAGATTCAACGGCGCGAAGCGCAGCACTTCACTGATCCACGCCAGCGCCCACCAACCCCCACCCCACACCAGCAGCACTTCGGATAAACGCTGCAAACTCAGCCCATCGAAGGCCGAAGCATGATTGCCGAGCTGCAAGCGCCAGGCGCCAACCATCGCAGCCAAACCCAACACCAGCGGCGCCCAGAAACCGCTATGAGCCAGAGGCGTCAATCCTTCGCTCGCAAGCGGTCCGAGCAAATCAGGCCCGGCCATCAGGAACGCCGCGCCGCCGATGACCTGCAACAGCAAACCGAAGACAAAACTCACGCGCTGCTTGAGGTACAGACTCAGCCAGATGATGAGCAGACCGCTGGCCGCCCATACCGCACTCGCCGTTTGCCAAGGCAGAACGAACAGCACCGCCAGATTGATCAACACCAGACCGGCCAGCAGCACCACCGACAAGCCGCGCAGCAATCGCACATCGCTTCGGACCATCTCGTCGCGCGCCGCCAGCAACATGCCAGCGATCAGCGCCAGGCCGATCAACGACGCGCTCAGCAGGCCGCTCCAACCCGCGTTGAACACAGCGCCAGACTCACCGCTCGAACCCTGTAGCCGCATCAGGAACAACGCACCGCCGAGCAACTGCACGGCGAACGCAGTGAACAGGAACGTGCGCGATTGCAGACGCAAGCCAACAAACAACGTCGCCAACCCCGCCAGCGCCCAACTGATCGCCGTGCCGTGAGTGAAGAAGAACAACGGCGCCAGCAGATAGAGGAAGGTCAGACCGAGGCAGGCCAATACCGGCAGCCCTTTGCGCTCCCATTCCGACGTCTGCTCGGGCAAAGCTTTACGCAACTGGTAGAAGCTGAACAACAACGCCACGCCGAGCATCAGCGCACCGAGCGGCGCACCGTCGAGCAGGCTGCTTTCACCGATCCGCAGCTCACTGATAAACGCCAGCGCCGAGCCCAGTTGCAGCAGCAAGGCAAAGGCTCGGGCCAGCGGTCGTTGCTGACGCAGGCCGAGCCAGAAGATGCCGGCGCCTTCGACGGCCCAGGCAGCAGCAGTCCAGCGTGCATCGAGCCCCAACGGAATCGCCAGGCTGGCGAAGATCACCCCCAGCGCCAGACAGGTTTCCGCCAGCAGCAACGCTCGTCCGCCCATCAACAACCGCGCCAGGCCCATGTAAATCATGCCCAACGCCAACGCGCTGAAGGCTGCGGCAAACTCGAGATGCTGAACCAGCGCGAACTGCAAGCCGAAGCCCACCAACGGAGGACCGAACAGCATTGTGCCGTCGACGTAATCGCCCTTGCGCGCTGACCAGTGCAGCAGCGCTTCACGACTGCCGTCCTCGGGTGCGTCGCTCATTTCCAGCAACTTGCGCCGGGCGAACAGCAGACCGATGGCCAGGTACATCAGGAAAAACACAATCAGGAACGGCTCGGTGCTCCACAACAACTCCGGCATGTAGGAACGCAGGCCCCAGGCGAAACCGATGCCGAAGGTGCCGACGAAGCCGATCAGGTTGAGCAGCCGCCAGGCCTTGAACCAGGCGATGGCGAGGATTCCGGCGTTGAGCAAGGCGAAATAGCTGAACAGCGCAATATGGTTGCCAGCGCCGGTGGAGGTCAGGATCGGCGCGGCAAAACCGCCCAACGCTGCAGCGGCAGCCAGGCCCAAGGCATCCTGGGTGATGGCGAGAATCGCCGAGAACACCGTCACCGCGACCAGCAGGCCTAACGCCGCCGTAGGATCGAGCAGCGGATGCAGGCGCATTGCGGCAAACACGGTCAGGTACAACACCGCGATCCCGGTGCCCTGCATCATCAACGCGTAATTGCTGTTGCGTGTTCTAAGCCACCAACCCAGCCCCAGAAGCCCCAATGCCGCCGCCGCAACTCCGGCGTAACGCAACTCGATCGGCACCACCATGCCTTCGGTGGCGTAACGCAGCAGGAAGGCCAGACCGAGAAACAACAGCACCACACCGACCCGCAGCACGGTGTTGCCGCCGAACAGCCAGTTGCGGGCGCCACTGATGGCGCGGTCGATGAAGTTCGGGGCGCGTGGGGTAGCGGGTTGTTGCGGCTCGCGGGCGACCGGCTCGGGTTTCCAGGCATCGACGGGCACTGGACGGCTGCTTTCGGCGGCTGCCGCGGTGATCGGCTCCAGTTCGGGAGGGAGTTCCCAGATCAGCTCCGGGGTCTCGGCAGGGATTTCGTCGAGAATGAATTCAGGAGGTGCAGCGGCTTCGCTGACAACTGGCTCGCTGGTTTGCGGCGCCTTGACGCCTGACACCTCCAGCAATGCCAGACGTTGCTCGACCGCCTTCAGCGCCACCTGCGCCTGTTCAAGCAGCCGGCGCTGCTCGACAGCCTGTGAACCCAAGCGACCGATGCGAATGGCCTGGCCAATACCCAACCCGAGCAGCGCGCCCAACAGCGCATCACTGAACGACTCGTCGAGTACCCAACCCAGCACCAAGCCAATCAGCATGAACATCCATTGCATGGTCGATATCCCTAAGCGCAGTGGCCAATCCAAGAAGATTAGCGCAGCCCGTACAGCAAAGATCGCAGCCTTCGCCAGCTCCTACACCGCCCACGTTTACCCAATGTTAGGTGAACGCTGACTGTAGGAGCTGCCGAAGGCTGCGATCTTTCCCGGGGCGCCAGTATATCGATCCGAGCGAAGGCTTACTCCAACGCTTTCCAGATATCCGTGGCGTACTCGCGAATGGTCCGGTCAGAGGAGAACCAGCCCATCCTGGAGGTGCTCAACACCGCCGAACGCCACCATTCCTTCGAATCGTGCCAATGGGCTTCTACCCGCATCTGCGCGTCCCAGTAAGAGTCGAAATCGGCGCAGACCAGGAAGCGATCGTAGTCGATCAGCGAATCGATCAATCCTGTGTAACGAGAAGGATCATCCGGCGAGAACACCCCGCCGCGAATCGCTTGAAGCACGTCATTAAGCCGATGGGATGCGGCAATATCAGGCGTCGCGTTGAACTCATGGTTCTGCTTGCGCGCTTCAACCTGCTGAGCGCTGAGGCCGAAGATGAACATGTGCTCGACTCCGATGCGCTCGCACATTTCCACGTTCGCCCCGTCCAGGGTGCCGATGGTCAGCGCGCCGTTGAGGCCGAACTTCATGTTGCTGGTGCCCGAAGCTTCGAAGCCTGCGGTGGAAATCTGCTCCGACAAATCCGCTGCCGGAATGATGCTCTCCGCCAGACTGACGTTGTAGTTGGGCAGGAACACCACTTTCAGCAAACCGCGCACCGTCGGATCGTTGTTCACCACCCGGGCGATGTCGTTGGTCAGTTTGATGATCAGCTTGGCCTGGTGATAACTGGCCGCCGCCTTGCCGGCGAAGATCTTCACCCGCGGCACCCAATCGATTTCCGGTTCGGCGCGAATCGCCTGATACAGCGCAACGGTGTGCAACAGGTTGAGCAACTGACGTTTGTATTCGTGGATCCGTTTGACCTGCACGTCGAACATCGCGGCCGGGTTGACCGCAACGCCAAGCCGCTCATGAATGATGTACGCCAGGGCTTTCTTGCTGTGCAGCCGCTGCTCGGCGAACGCCTTGCGGAACGCGGCTTTCTCGGCGAACGGTTCCAGGCCGAGCAAACGTTCTTCCGGGTTGTCCAGCAGATCGGGGCCAAGCGCGTCGACCATCATCGAGGTCAGCTCCGGGTTGGCCTGGTAGAGCCAGCGGCGGAAGGTGATGCCGTTGGTCTTGTTGTTGATCCGGTCCGGGTAGAGGTTGTGCAGTTCGGAAAACACCGTTTTGCGCATCAACTGCGTGTGCAGTGCGGACACGCCGTTGACGCTGTGGGAGCCAAGGAACGCGAGGTTGCCCATGCGCACGCGGCGACCGTTGTCTTCCTCGATCAGCGACACCGCGCGCAGGACCTCGAAGTCATGGATACCCTTGGCCCGCAGCGAATCGATGTGCTGGGCGTTGATCAAATAAATGATCTGCATGTGCCGCGGCAGCATCCGCTCCATCAAACCGACCGGCCAGGTTTCCAGCGCTTCCGGCAGCAGCGTGTGGTTGGTGTAGGACAGCGTGTCGACCGTGACTTGCCATGCCGCATCCCACGCGACGTCATAGACATCGACCAGTTGCCGCATCAGTTCGGCCACGGCTATCGAAGGGTGGGTGTCGTTGAGCTGGATCGCTGCATGATCGCCCAGGGTCAGGACTGAGGTGTGCATGTTGCGATGACGACGCAGCAAGTCCTGCAAGGACGCGGCGACGAAGAAATACTCCTGACGCAGGCGCAGTTCCTGGCCCGCTTCGGTGCTGTCCGCCGGGTAGAGCACCCGGGAAATACTTTCGGCCCGGGCGACTTCTGCCACGGCGCCCAAGTGGTCGCCGGCGTTGAAGCGTTCCAGGTGCAAATCTTCCATGGCCCGGGCGCGCCACAGGCGTAGCGTGTTAACGCTCGCCCCGCGCCAGCCGACGACCGGCGTGTCATACGCAATCGCGCGAACGGTTTCTGCTGGCGTCCAGACTTGCTTGGACTTGCCCGCTTCGTCGGTGACGGTTTCGACACTGCCACCGAAACCGATCGGGTAAACGACCTCTGGCCGTTCAAACTCCCAAGGGTTACCGAAATCCAGCCAGTGTTCGGTCTGTTCCTGCTGCCAGCCGTCGACGATGGCCTGGCGGAACAAGCCATGTTCATAACGAATGCCGTAACCGTGGCCGGCAATGCCGAGGGTCGACATGCTTTCCATGAAGCACGCGGCCAGACGACCGAGGCCGCCGTTGCCCAGCGCTGCGTCGGGCTCCAGCAGGCGGATGCGTTCAAGGTCGACGCCGAGCTCAGTCAGGGCCTCGCGGGCAACGTCCAGCAGGCCGAGGTTGCTCAGGCTGTCGTAGAGCAGACGGCCGATCAGAAATTCGAGGGAGAGGTAATAAACCCGCTTTTGACCTTTGCGGTAGATCTGCCGGGTGTGGTCCATCCAGTGCTCGACCATGTGATCGCGCGCCGCCAAGGCAATGGCTTCGAACCAGTCGTGGTCGAAGGCGTGATCCGGGTCTTTGCCCACCGCGTAGGTGAGTTTGGTCAAGACGGCGTCGCGGAATGCGGCCACCTCTGCTTCGCGAACAAGTGGTTCTTGAGTCATCGATAGGACCTCGAGCGAGCGTGGAGTTGTTGAGCCTAGACGGTCTGACAGGCCGTTGGAACTCTGGTTCGGCAGTTTTTCCCGTTAGTGTGAGATAGATCGACATTACCTTGTCGCGCACCGGAAAGAATGCAGGTGCCGTGCCGGGTTACAGGTGTTATTGGGCGGAATACGAAAAAAATCTGGCGAAAGGTTGTTCAAAAATCCACCAGTCCCGGTATGATCGCGCGCCCTGATGCACGCTGGTAACAACCGATGATGAAGTCCAACCTGATCGCCGCCGCGGAGATCGATCGCCTCGATACCTGGGCCAAGTACTCCGCCCCGATGTGTGGTTCGTGCGTTTCCAGCTGCTGCACCCTGCCGGTCGAGGTCAAGATCAAGGATCTGATCCGTATCGGCATCGTCGATGAGTTCGAGCGCGGCGAGCCGCCGAAGAACATCGCCAAGCGTTTGCAGAAGGAAGGGATCGTCGAGCGTTACAACCAGAAGTCCGAGATCTTCACCCTTCAGCGCATGAGCAACAACGATTGCCTGTACCTGGATCGTAAGAGCCGTCTGTGCACTATTTATGAAAAGCGCCCGGATACTTGCCGCAACCACCCGAAAATCGGGCCGCGGCCGGGGTATTGCGCGTATAAGCCGAAAGAAATGGCGCGTGAGACCAGCGAGAGCCGTCGGACCCTCGAAAAGTTCTGATCGTCGCTGAGTTCTTCGGCGGCTGACCGTCCGCCTTCGCGAGCAAGCCCGCTCCCACATTGGTTCTGTGAACGACGCAGATCCAATGTGTGCGGGCTTGCTCGCGAAGGGGCCGGAACAAACACCGCACAACCCCCAGACAAACAAAAACGCCCCCGACCTTGCGGTCGGGGGCGTTTTTTTAGCAGCTAACTAAGTCGAAACTCAGTTACCGGCTTTCTTGGCAGCGCGGGTACGCTCGCTTTCGCCCAGGATCTTCTTACGAAGACGGATGGACTTAGGAGTGACTTCGCACAGTTCGTCTTCTTGCACGAACTCAAGAGCTTGTTCCAGGGTGAAACGGATAGGCGGAACCAGAGCGATGGTTTCGTCTTTACCCGAGGCACGCATGTTGTCGAGCTTCTTGCCTTTGGTTGGGTTGACGCCCAAGTCGTTGTCGCGGCTGTTGATGCCGACGATTTGACCTTCGTACACGTCTTCACCGTGACCCAGGAACAGTTTGCCGCGAGCTTGCAGGGTTTCCAGCGAGTAAGTCAGAGCCTTACCGGTAGCAACCGAAACCAGCACGCCGTTTTGACGGCCGGACATGTCGCCGGACTTCATCACGTCGTAACGGTCGAAGATCGAGGTCAGGATGCCTGCACCGGAGGTCAGGGTCAGGAACTCGTTACGGAAACCGATCAAGCCACGAGCCGGGATGTTGTACTCAAGGCGCACACGGCCCTTGCCATCCGGAACCATGTTGGTCAGGTCGCCTTTACGGATACCGATCTGTTCCATGATCGAACCTTGCGATTCTTCTGGCAGGTCGATGGTCACGTTTTCGTACGGTTCGTGCTTGACGCCGTCAACCATGCGGATGATCACTTCCGGACGACCAACACCCATTTCGAAGCCTTCGCGACGCATGGTTTCGATCAGTACCGAGAGGTGCAACTCACCACGGCCGGAGACTTTGAACTTGTCGGCGGTGTCGCCTTCTTCAACGCGCAGGGCAACGTTGTAGAGCAGTTCTTTGTCCAGACGCTCTTTGATGTTACGGCTGGTGACGAACTTGCCTTCACGACCGCAGAACGGCGAGTCGTTAACCTGGAAGGTCATGGAAACGGTTGGTTCGTCAACGGTCAGCGGCTTCATCGCTTCGACGTTCAGTGGGTCGCACAGAGTGTCGGAGATGAACAGCTGGTCGAAGCCGCTGACGCAGACGATGTCGCCGGCAGCTGCTTCGTCAACGTCGATACGGTGCAGACCGTGGTGACCCATCAGCTTCAGGATACGACCGTTACGGCGCTTGCCGTCGGCGTCGATAGCCACAACTTGAGTGTTCGGCTTGACGCGACCACGGGCGATACGGCCAACGCCGATAACACCCAGGAAGCTGTTGTAGTCCAGTGCCGAGATTTGCATCTGGAACGGACCGTCACGGTCAACTTGTGGAGCCGGTACGTGGTCAATGATCGCCTGGTACAGCGGGGTCATGTCTTCAGCCATGTCGGTGTGTTCCAGACCGGCAATGCCGTTCAGGGCCGAGGCGTAGACGACTTTGAAGTCCAGCTGTTCTTCGGTAGCACCGAGGTTGTCGAACAGGTCGAAGATCTGGTCCAGAACCCAGTCCGGACGCGCGCCTGGACGGTCAACCTTGTTGATGACCACGATTGGACGCAGGCCGGCTTCGAAAGCCTTCTTGGTCACGAAACGGGTTTGCGGCATAGGGCCGTCTTGAGCGTCAACCAGCAGCAGAACGGAGTCAACCATCGACATTACGCGTTCAACTTCGCCGCCGAAGTCGGCGTGGCCCGGGGTGTCCACGATGTTGATGTGGTGGCCGTTCCAGTTGATGGCGGTGTTTTTCGCCAGAATGGTAATACCGCGTTCTTTCTCCTGGTCGTTGGAGTCCATCACGCGCTCGTCGTTGAGCTCGTTGCGCTCCAGGGTGCCGGATTGACGCAAGAGTTTGTCTACCAGGGTGGTCTTACCATGGTCAACGTGAGCAATGATGGCGATGTTGCGTAGATTTTCGATCACTTGTGTATCTCGATCAGAGGATTCGGTGTGCTGACAAGTCTTGGCAGCGATTTACAGTAGAGTCAGGCCTTGCCGTTACAGCTTGACGGCAGAGTCGGGGGGCCGGTGACGCAGGCCACAGGCATACAGCCCCGGGCTCTTAGCTCGGTCGATAAACGCGCACATTGGCATGCCCCTCACTGAGCAAATGGTGGGCATGCAGGCGACTCATCACGCCTTTGTCGCAATACAGCAGGTACTGGCGAGTAGGGTCCAGTTCCTTGAAACGAGCGTTCAATGCATAAAACGGCATCGTTTGTACCTCAATGCCAACGAGGCCCAGCGGGTCGTCTTCAGCGGCATCCGGATGACGGATGTCAATGACGATCTGACCAGCCAGCGCTTCGCTGACTTCTTCGATCTGCAAATCCTGGCCCAATTCGTCGATCACGCGATCGATCGGCACCAGTTTGGCGTTCTCGAGCGCACGCTCAAGTACTGCCATGTCGAACTGTTGTTCTTCGTACTCCACGCGTGGACGCTTGGCGTGGGTCTTGGGGTTCACCGAGATGACCCCGCAGTATTCCGGCATGTGCTTGGCGAAGTCGGCAGTACCGATTTCGTTGGCCAGGTCGATGATGTCCTGCTTGTGACTGGCGATCAGCGGACGCAAGACCAGCTTGTCGGTCACGCAGTCGATCACGGACAGGTTCGGCAGCGTCTGGCTCGACACCTGGGAAATCGCTTCGCCGGTGACCAGCGCATCGATCTCCAGCCGATCGGCAATACGGGAAGCAGCGCGCAACATCATACGCTTCAAAACTACGCCCATATGACTGTTATCGACTTTACCGAGAATTTCTCCCAGTACTTCTTCGAACGGCACACTCACAAATAACACGCGTTGGGAGCTGCCGTACTTCTTCCAGATGAAGTGCGCGACTTCCATAACGCCCAGTTCATGAGCTCGTCCGCCCAGATTGAAGAAGCAGAAATGGCTCATCAGCCCGCGGCGCATGATCTGGTAAGCGGCGACGGTGGAATCGAAGCCGCCGGACATCAGCACAAGCGTCTGTTCCAGGGCACCCAGCGGATAACCGCCGATGCTGTTGTGCTGGCTGTGGATCACGAACAACCGTTTGTCGCGAATTTCGAGGCGAACTTCGATTGCAGGCGTTTTCAGCGAGATTCCGGCGGCGCCGCACTGACGACGCAGTTGGCTGCCGACGTATTTCTCGACGTCCATCGAGCTGAATTCATGCTTGCCGGCACGCTTGCAGCGCACCGAAAAGATCTTCCCGGCCAATGCATCACCGAAGTGCTGCTTGCACTTGGCGACGATGTCGTCGAAGTCACCCAGCGGGTATTCGTCGACTTGCAGGAAATGCGCGATGCCCGGCATGCAGCTCAGGCGCTCGGTCATCTCCTTCAGGGCTTTGGGCTCGCTGACGCGGGTTTCCAGCTCGAGATTGTCCCACACACCGTTCACCACCACAGCCGGGTCCAGGTCGCGGAGCACGGTACGGATGTTTTTGGCCAACTGGCGGATGAAACGCATCCGTACCGGGCGGCTCTTGATGGTGATCTCGGGGAAGACTTTTACGATTAGTTTCATGAAAACAGCGCGCGCTGGGCCAGCCGAAAAAGGGGGGCGCGGATTATAGCGGAAATTGCTCAAGGTTTAACCAGTTAATGTGCAGAAGGTTTTGCGCGCACCAAAACAGGTCATTTGTTGAATTTAACGCTACATTACGGGGCGCTATTTCCAGCTTTGCTCCCCTTTGCACCTTTATAAGCGTGAAATTGGGGCAAAAAACCCATGGTGGGGCACTGGCATGCAATTTGCTCCCTTGTGAGGCAGGTTGCCTTGGCAGAGTATTCGCGCCGGCATCACCCACATTCTAAGGGCATCCACTACTAAGCCCGAAGCCACCCGGAGGACACTATGTCGAAGTCGGTTCAACTCATCAAAGATCATGACGTCAAGTGGATTGATCTGCGCTTCACGGACACCAAAGGCACTCAGCACCACGTGACCATGCCGGCTCGCGACGCGCTGGATGAAGCTTTCTTCGAAGAAGGCAAAATGTTCGACGGTTCCTCCATCGCTGGTTGGAAAGGCATCGAAGCCTCCGACATGATCCTGATGCCGGACGACAGCACTGCCGTTCTCGACCCGTTCACCGAAGAGCCAACCCTGATCCTGGTTTGCGACGTGATCGAGCCTTCGACCATGCAAGGCTACGACCGTGACCCACGTGCGATCGCCAAGCGTGCCGAGGAATACCTGAAGTCGACCGGTATCGGCGACACCGTATTTGTTGGTCCAGAGCCTGAATTCTTCATCTTCGACGAAGTGAAGTTCAAGTCCGACATCTCCGGCTCCATGTTCAAGATCTACTCCGAACAAGGTTCGTGGATGTCCGACCAGGACGTGGAAGGCGGCAACAAAGGCCACCGTCCAGGCGTCAAAGGCGGCTACTTCCCGGTTCCGCCGTTCGACCACGACCACGAAATCCGTACCTCCATGTGCAACGCCATGGAAGAAATGGGCCTGGTCATCGAAGTTCACCACCACGAAGTGGCAACTGCCGGCCAGAACGAAATCGGTGTGAAGTTCAACACCCTGGTGGCCAAGGCTGACGAAGTTCAGACCCTGAAGTACTGCGTACACAACGTTGCTGATGCATACGGCCGCACCGCGACCTTCATGCCTAAGCCACTGTACGGCGACAACGGTTCGGGTATGCACGTTCACCTGTCCATCGCCAAAGATGGCAAGAACACCTTCGCTGGCGAAGGCTATGCCGGCCTGTCCGACACCGCTCTGTACTTCATCGGCGGCATCATCAAGCACGGTAAAGCGCTGAACGGTTTCACCAACCCGTCGACCAACTCCTACAAGCGTCTGGTCCCAGGTTTCGAAGCTCCAGTGATGCTGGCCTACTCGGCTCGCAACCGTTCCGCTTCGATCCGTATTCCTTACGTGTCCAGCCCTCGTGCTCGCCGTATCGAAGCCCGCTTCCCGGATCCGGCAGCCAACCCGTACCTGGCCTTCGCTGCCCTGGTAATGGCCGGCCTGGACGGTATCCAGAACAAGATCCACCCTGGCGATGCTGCTGACAAAAACCTGTACGACCTGCCGCCTGAAGAGGCGAAAGAGATCCCACAAGTTTGCGGCAGCCTGAAAGAAGCCCTGGAAGAGCTGGACAAAGGTCGTGCGTTCCTGACCAAAGGCGGCGTTTTCAGCGACGACTTCATCGACGCTTACATCGCTCTGAAAAGCGAAGAAGAAATCAAAGTACGTACGTTCGTACACCCACTGGAATACGAGCTGTACTACAGCTGCTGATCCAGTAGCGCCTGCGCAAGCGGCGTGACAAAAAAGAGGCCTCCTTCGTTCGGGAGGCCTTTTTTTGTGGGCGCGATTCAACGGGAGCGAGCTTGCTCGCGATGGCGGCGGATCAGCCAACATCAATGTTGAATGAGAAACCGCTATCGCGAGCAAGCTCGCTCCCACAGGTATTTACGGTGCTTGATGGACCTCGTTAAACCATGCCCAAATGTTTACAACTTGGGACAATCGCCGCACCTGACCTATGCTGCACCTCAACGCTTTTGTTTCTGGTCGATTTTATGGGTCGTGGTTTTCTACTGATGTTGCTGCTGATCGCCCTGCCCGCCGCAGCGCAGATCTACAAGTACACCGACGCCGACGGCAACACCGCCTACAGCAATCAACCGCCCGATGGCGTGAAGGCTCAGCCGGTCGAGTTGCCGCCGCTCAACAGTGTCGAGCCCCAAGTCCCTTCTGCGCCAGCGGTCGAAGCCACCAGCCGCGAACAGCCACGCAGCGCTTACGAGGTGCTGGAGCTGACCAACTTACCCACCACCGAAGCACTGCGTGCCAACAACGGCACCTTCACCGTCAACGTGCTGATCAAACCCCGCCTGCAAGGCCCTCATCTGCTCAGGCTGTTGCTGGACGATCAACCTTATGGCCAGCCGAGTAACGTACCGATCCTGCAACTGGTCAATATTCACCGCGGCACACACAGCCTTGCTGTACAGGTGACCGACGGGGAAAACATCGTTCAACAAAGCCCCTCCGTGACGTTCACCGTACAACGGGTGCATAAGCCGTGAGGCTGTGGCTGCTGATCACCTGCTTGATCGCCCTGCCGGTGACGGCCGAGGTGTTCACCTACATCGACGCCCAGGGCAATCGGGTCTACACCGACCAGCCAGGCTCCGGCAACGCCAAGCGCGTGCCACTGGCGACGAGTAACCGCATGTCCGCCAACCCTGGCGGCGCAGCACCGGTGATGGCTGGAAAGAAGGCCGAAACAAAACCACTGTTCCACTACGACATGCTGAGAGTATTGGTACCGGAGCCAGACGCCACGGTGCGCAGCAGTGCTGGCGAGATTGTCGTCAGCGTCACCAGCGAACCCAGCCTGCAACGAGGCCATCGCTACCAACTGCTGCTCGACGGCCAACCCACCGCAGCGCCCGGCCTGAGCCCGGTATTCGCCCTGAGCAACATCGATCGCGGCAGCCATAATCTCTCAGTGGAAATCCTCGACGAGCAGGGCCGCACGGTCGAGCGCACCGCCAACCAGCCGTTCCACATGCTGCGCATCTCCCTCGCACAGAAGCGTCAGGTCAAACCCTGCGCCCTCGACGACTACGGCCAACGGCCGGAATGCCCGCTCAAAGACAAACCCGTAGAAGAAAAAAATCCCTTCCTGCGCTTCTTCTAACGCCGCTCAAGTTTGCGCACTATATTGGTGCAATTGGTTGCACCATACTCACATCCCATCCCATTTTGGTTCGAAAGTACCCGCCAAAGCTGGCAGAACGCCACGCAAACGAGCGTCAAACGCCCGTTTCAGGCCTTAAACGCTTCTTTTCGGAGCCTTGGTTTGGTTTTTGCATTTTCCTCGTAAAGCGCTTTATTCATGCGCGCGCCCTGCTCCAAAAGAGGTCCTGATGACCATTAGCGACGCACTGCATCGATTGCTACTCGACAACCTGACCACCGCCACCATTCTGCTCGACGCCGAACTGCGCCTTGAGTACATGAACCCGGCGGCGGAGATGCTTCTGGCCATCAGCGGCCAGCGTAGCCATGGGCAGTTCATCAGCGAGTTGTTCACCGAATCTCCCGAGGCGCTGAACTCCCTGCGCCAGGCGGTCGAGCAGGCACACCCGTTCACCAAGCGCGAAGCGATGCTCACCGCCCTCACCGGCCAGACGCTGACCGTCGACTACGCGGTAACACCGATCCTCGCCAACGGCGCCACGATGCTGTTGCTGGAAGTCCACCCCCGTGACCGCTTGCTGCGAATCACCAAGGAAGAGGCGCAGTTGTCGAAGCAGGAAACCAGCAAGATGCTGGTGCGCGGCCTCGCTCACGAAATAAAGAATCCTCTCGGCGGGATTCGCGGCGCGGCGCAATTGCTCGCCCGCGAACTGCCGGAAGAAAGCCTGCGCGACTACACCAACGTGATCATTGAAGAGGCCGACCGCCTGCGCAATCTGGTCGATCGCATGCTCGGCTCCAACAAGCTGCCGTCACTGGCGATGTGCAACGTCCATGAAGTTCTGGAACGCGTTTGTCATCTGGTGGAAGCCGAAAGCCAGGGCTGCATCACGTTGGTGCGCGACTACGACCCAAGCATTCCCGACGTGTTGATCGACCGCGAACAGATGATTCAGGCCGTGCTGAACATCGTGCGCAATGCGATGCAGGCCATCAGCAGCCAGAACGAGCTACGCCTTGGCCGCATCAGCCTGCGTACCCGCGCCATGCGCCAGTTCACCATCGGCCACGTGCGTCATCGCCTGGTGACCAAGATTGAAATCATCGACAACGGCCCGGGGATTCCCGCGGAGTTGCAGGAAACCATCTTCTTTCCCATGGTCAGCGGCCGTCCGGACGGTACCGGGCTGGGTCTGGCCATTACCCAGAACATCATCAGCCAGCACCAGGGCCTGATCGAATGTGACAGCCATCCAGGCCACACCACCTTCTCGATCTTTCTGCCACTGGAACAAGGAGCCACATCGACATGAGCCGTAGTGAAACCGTGTGGATCGTCGATGACGACCGTTCTATCCGTTGGGTCCTGGAAAAAGCCTTGCAGCAAGAAGGCATGACCACGCAAAGCTTCGACAGCGCCGATGGCGTGATGAGCCGCCTGGCGCGCCAGCAGCCGGACGTGATCATCTCCGACATCCGTATGCCGGGTGCCAGCGGTCTGGACCTTCTGGCGCGGATTCGCGAACAACACCCACGGCTGCCGGTCATCATCATGACCGCTCACTCCGATCTGGACAGCGCTGTCGCGTCCTATCAGGGCGGCGCGTTTGAATACCTGCCCAAGCCGTTCGACGTCGACGAAGCGGTGTCGCTGGTCAAACGCGCGAACCAGCACGCCCAGGAACAGCAAGGCCTGGAAGTCCCGGTCGCCTTGACCCGCACCCCGGAAATCATCGGTGAAGCACCGGCGATGCAGGAAGTGTTTCGCGCCATCGGGCGCTTGAGCCACTCCAACATCACTGTACTGATCAACGGTGAATCCGGTACCGGTAAAGAACTGGTGGCGCATGCCCTGCACCGTCACAGTCCGCGGGCGGCTTCGCCGTTCATTGCGCTGAACATGGCGGCAATCCCGAAAGACCTGATGGAATCCGAGCTGTTCGGCCATGAGAAAGGCGCGTTCACCGGCGCGGCCAACCTGCGACGCGGGCGTTTTGAACAGGCTGACGGCGGCACGCTGTTCCTCGATGAAATCGGCGACATGCCGGCAGACACCCAGACCCGCTTGCTGCGGGTGTTGGCGGACGGCGAGTTCTATCGCGTCGGCGGTCATGTGCCGGTGAAGGTCGATGTGCGAATCATCGCCGCGACTCACCAGAATCTGGAAACCCTGGTGCACGCCGGGAAATTCCGTGAGGACTTGTTCCACCGCCTCAACGTGATCCGCATCCACATTCCACGGTTGTCGGACCGTCGCGAAGACATCCCGACCCTGGCCAAGCACTTCCTCAGCCGCGCCGCGCAAGAACTGGCGGTGGAGCCAAAGCTGCTGAAAAGCGAAACCGAGGAATACCTGAAGAACCTGCCGTGGGGCGGCAACGTGCGTCAGCTGGAGAACACCTGCCGCTGGATCACGGTGATGGCTTCGGGTCGCGAAGTGCACATCAGCGACCTGCCGCCGGAGCTGCTGAACCTGCCGCAGGATTCGGCGCCAGTGACCAACTGGGAGCAAGCGCTGCGCCAGTGGGCCGATCAGGCGTTGGCCCGTGGCCAGTCGAGCCTGCTGGACAGCGCTGTACCGGCGTTCGAGCGGATCATGATCGAAACTGCCCTCAAGCACACCGCCGGCCGCCGCCGCGATGCCGCCGTTTTGCTGGGCTGGGGGCGTAATACCCTGACTCGCAAGATCAAGGAATTGGGGATGAAGGTTGATGGTGGGGATGATGATGAAGGGGAAGAAGGCTAAGCAGCCTTTAGCTCTTCGCTGACAGTTACATCCAATCGCGAGCAAGCTCGCTCCCACAGTGGATTTCAGTGTTTTCACGATTGAGTGAACCCCCTGAACCCTGTGGGAGCGAGCTTGCTCGCGATGCTTTTGGGGCCATCGTGCACCGACTGAATGCACCGTGAACCGCAATCGCGCACGGCAACAGATCCGAAATCCCGCCGGCTTTCGCAATCGAACCCCTATCGAAAAAACACGAAAGCCCCGGAATACGGGGCTTTCGACGTTTCTGCGCGACATTCTGTTTCAACTTGTTAAAACCTGGCACGCCCCCTGCAATAGTCCATTCAGTGATTCAGTTCACTACCCGGTTTCGGGGACCTTGGTACAGGCAGGCCGGGGATTCCCCTCTTTACATCGGGCTCACACCGCACTTGCGACGAGCCCAAGCAGTTTTGGGGCCCTTGATACAGGCAGGTCAGGGGTTCCTTCTTTACACCGGGCTCACGACGCAATGCGCGAGCCCTCCCGTTTTGGGGACCTTGGTACAGGCAGGCCGGGGATTCCCTCTTTTATTGCTCTCGGAGATGGATCTCCAGCCGCCAGCGGTCATCGACCTCGCTACCGGCCCACTCGCCCTGCAGTGGCCGAGCCGCCACCACCGTCAGCAACAACCCCCCATCACTCAAACGCACGCGCCAGTTCACGCTCTTGTCGTTGATTTTGAGCTGACCTTTCTGCGCCTTGCCTTCAGCCTCGAACAGCAACGCGAGGCTACCGTCGACGAACTCGCCGTGAGCCTTGGGTTCGTTGTTGAACCACACCACCAACCCGTCGTTCGTCACCTCGACCTGCTGCAATTCGCTGGGGTCGGGCGTGGTCAGGCGACCGATCATCAGCCCTACCATCACCCCGACAATCGCCAGCGAAGCCATCACTCGCGGGAATAGCTTCGAACGCGGGTCCGCTTCAGGCGTAGAATGCCGCTCATCTTTACCTTCGGAGCCGTGCATGTTTCACGTCATCCTTTTCCAACCAGAAATTCCGCCGAATACCGGCAACGTTATCAGGCTGTGCGCCAACAGTGGCTGCCACCTGCATTTGATCGAACCGCTGGGCTTCGAGATGGACGACAAGCGCCTGCGCCGGGCCGGCCTCGATTACCACGAGTATGCCACCCTGCAACGCCACGCAGACCTCGCCAGCTGTCTGGAAAGCCTCGGTCATCCTCGGCTGTTCGCCTTCACCACCAAGGGCTCGCGGCCGTTCCACGATGCCAGCTTCGCCGAAGGCGATGCATTCCTGTTCGGCCCGGAAAGCCGTGGTTTGCCGGCGGAAGTACTCGATGCCCTGCCCGGCGAACAGCGCCTGCGCCTGCCGATGCGTGAAGGCTGCCGCAGCCTGAACCTGTCGAACACCGTGGCGGTCGCCGTCTACGAAGGCTGGCGCCAGCTCGGTTTTAAATAACACCGCATAACAAATGTGGGAGCGGGCTTGCTCGCGAAGGCGTCGTGTCAGTCAACATCAATGTTGAATGATCAACCGCTTTCGCGAGCAAGCCCGCTCCCACATTGGACTTGCTTCGACGCTCAGACCGCTTATTGCACGGTTGGGGTTTCGCCCGCAGCCTGCATGCGTTGCAGTTCTTGTGCGTACAGCGCGTCGAAGTTCACCGGGGCCAGCATCAGGGCCGGGAAGGAGCCACGGGTGACCAGGCTGTCCAGGGTCTCGCGAGCGTACGGGAACAGGATGTTCGGGCAGAACGCGCCGAGGGTGTGGCTCATCGAGGCGTCGTCGAGGTTCTTGATCAGGAAGATCCCGGCCTGTTGCACTTCAGCGATGAACGCCACTTCGCCGTTTTCACCGTTTTTCACGGTCACGGACAAGGTCAGCACGACTTCGTGGAAGTCGCCTTCCAGAGCCTTTTGACGGGTGTTCAGATCCAGACCGACGCTCGGTTCCCACTGCTGGCGGAAGATGGCCGGGCTTTTCGGGGCTTCGAAGGACAAGTCACGTACGTAGATGCGCTGCAAGGAAAATTGCGGTGCGGTTTCTTCTTCGCTAGCTGCAGTGTTCTGTTGGTCAGTCATCTCAGATCCTTTCTGATCTTGGGGTCTTATAGGGAAGGCATTCAGGCCTTGAGCATGGCGTCGAGCTTGCCGGCGCGCTCAAGGGCGAACAAATCATCACAACCACCCACGTGGGTGCTGCCGATCCAGATCTGCGGCACGGACGTACGTCCGGCCTTCTGAGCCATGGCGGCACGCACCTGCGGCTTGCCATCGACCTTGATCTCTTCGAAGGCCACGCCTTTGTTCTCGAGCAGGTACTTGGCTCGTGAGCAGTAAGGGCAGTAATCGCTGGAATAGACGACGACGTTGCTCATTTCACTTCACCAGCGGCAGGTTGTCGCCTTTCCAGCTGGAAATACCGCCGGAGAGCTTGGCGGCGGTGAAGCCGGACTTCATCAGTTCGCGGGCATGCGTGCCGGCAGTCTGGCCCATGGCATCGACCAGGATGATGGTCTTGGCCTTGTGCTTTTCCAGCTCGCCGACGCGAGCGGTCAGTTTGTCGTGAGGAATGTTCACCGCGCCAACAATGTGACCGGCGGCGAAGTCCTTGGTCGAACGAATGTCGATCACAACGCCCGCGTCCTTGTTGACCAGCCCGGTCAGTTCACCGGTGCTCAGGCTGCGACCGCCGCCTTGCATCTGATAAGCGATCAGCAACGCCAGCAGTACGACGAAGATACCGACGAGCAGATAGTGGTTAGTGGCAAATTCAATCAGGTGAGCAACCATCGAAGGAGGTTCCAGGGCGTTAAAATGTCGGCCAGTATACACAGCCACTATGGTGGGCCAAACCCCGTCCGGCGGTGACGCCGTCGGAACTTAGCTTTAAACTGCCACTCCCTTTTCCATCGCCCTCTTTTAACTCAGCCACGAGTGGAATCCATGACTACCACGCCTAAACCTT
Source organism: Pseudomonas sp. ACM7 (assembly GCF_004136015.1). Lineage (NCBI taxonomy): Bacteria > Pseudomonadati > Pseudomonadota > Gammaproteobacteria > Pseudomonadales > Pseudomonadaceae > Pseudomonas > Pseudomonas sp. ACM7. Next base: position 2,280,504 of record NZ_CP024866.1, read on the forward strand.
TGGTCCTGATTATTCTCGACGGCTTCGGTCACAGTGAGAGCCCTGAATCCAACGCCATCTTTGCGGCGAAGAAGCCCGTACTGGACCGTCTGTGGGCCACCGTGCCGAACGGCCTGATCTCGGGCAGCGGCATGGACGTCGGCCTGCCGGACGGCCAGATGGGCAACTCCGAAGTCGGCCACATGAACCTCGGCGCCGGCCGCGTGGTGTATCAAGACTTCACACGCGTGACCAAATCGATCCGCGACGGCGAGTTCTTCGAGAACCCGACCATCTGCGCCGCTGTCGATAAAGCCGTCGCTGCCGGCAAAGCCGTGCACTTCATGGGCCTGCTGTCCGATGGCGGCGTTCACAGCCACCAGGATCACCTGGTTGCCATGGCTGAACTGGCTTTCAAGCGCGGCGCCGAAAAAATCTATCTGCACGCCTTCCTTGATGGTCGCGACACACCGCCGAAAAGCGCCCAGTCGTCCATCGAACTGCTGGATGCGGCCTTCCAGGCCCTCGGCAAAGGCCGGATCGCCAGCATTGTTGGCCGTTACTTCGCCATGGACCGCGACAACCGTTGGGACCGCGTGTCCCAGGCTTACAACCTGATTGTCGACGGCAACGGCGAATTCAACGCTGCCACCGCACAGGAAGGCCTGCAAGCCGCGTATGAACGTGGCGAGAGCGACGAATTCGTCAAAGCCACTTCCATCGGCGAGCCGGTTAAAGTCGAAGACGGCGACGCCGTGGTGTTCATGAACTTCCGCGCTGACCGCGCCCGCGAACTGACCCGCGTGTTCGTCGAAGACGATTTCAAGGAATTCGAACGTGCCCGCCAGCCAAAACTGGCCGGCTTCGTCATGCTGACCCAGTACGCCGCCAGCATTCCCGCGCCATCGGCCTTCGCCGCGGGCAGCCTGGACAACGTGCTGGGCGACTACCTGGCAAAAAACGGCAAGACCCAGCTGCGCATCGCCGAAACCGAGAAGTATGCCCACGTGACCTTCTTCTTCTCCGGCGGCCGTGAAGAACCGTTCCCGGGCGAAGAACGCATCCTGATCCCGTCGCCAAAAGTCGCCACCTATGACTTGCAGCCCGAGATGAGCGCCCCGGAAGTCACCGACCGCATCGTCGATGCCATCGAAAACCAGCGTTACGACGTGATCGTGGTCAACTACGCCAACGGCGACATGGTCGGCCACAGCGGCGTGTTCGACGCAGCCGTTAAGGCCGTTGAATGCCTCGACCTGTGTGTTGGCCGCATCGTCGATGCCCTGGAAAAAGTCGCCGGTGAAGCGCTGATTACTGCCGACCACGGCAACGTCGAGCAAATGGCCGACGAATCCACCGGCCAGGCACATACCGCCCACACCACCGAACCGGTGCCGTTCATCTATGTTGGCAAGCGTGACTTCAAGGTTCGCGACGGCGGCGTGCTGGCGGATGTGGCACCGACCATGCTGATGTTGATGGATCTTGAGAAACCAGCTGAGATGACCGGCACGTCGATTCTGGTGTAATCCGGCCTAACAAACGCCGCTAAACCCTGTGGGAGCAGCCGGTCGACGCTCGATTGCTCCGATAGCAATCTGACAGTCAACATCTACGTTGAATGTTATGGCGCCATCGCGAGCAAGCTCGCTCCCACATTGGTTTTGGGGTGTTTTCAGAGGTAACTCTGCTCCGGTTATCACACAGCCCCAATTGGGCGTTTTTTTTGCAGCGCTTGGCGGGCATACTAGGCCGTCCCTTTCCCTGGTGTCGCCCGCCTCTATGCTTCGCGTCCTGATAGCCCTTGCTCTGACATGCCTGCTCCAACCGGCCTTTGCTGACGAGCGCGCGCAAACCCAACAACAGTTGGACGCCACGCGTCAGGACATTGCCGAGCTGAAAAAACTGCTGGGCAAGCTCCAGGAAGAAAAATCCGGTGTGCAAAAAGACCTCAAAGGCACCGAGACCGAGATGGGCAAGCTCGAGAAGCAGGTCGACGCCCTGCAAAAAGAGCTGAAGAAAAGCGAATCCGAGCTGCAGCGACTCGATGCCGAGAAAAAAAAACTCCAGAGCGCGCGGATTGAACAGCAGCGACTGATCGCCATTCAGGCCCGCGCGGCCTATCAGAACGGCCGTCAGGAGTACTTGAAGCTGCTGCTCAACCAGCAGAACCCGGAAAAATTCGCCCGCACCCTCACCTATTACGACTACCTGAGCCAGGCCCGCCTGGAGCAGCTGAAGAATTTCAACGAAACCCTGCGCCAGCTGGCTAATGTCGAAAAAGACATCGCCATGCAACAGGCGCAATTGCTGGTGCAGAAAAGCAGCCTCGACAGCCAGCGCGACGAACTCGACAAAGTCCGCAAGGAGCGCCAGCAAGTCCTGGCCAAACTCAGCGACGACGTGAAGGCCCGCGATCAGAAGCTGGCAGCCCGCGAGCAGGATCAGGCAGACCTGTCTAAAGTCCTTAAAACCATTGAAGAAACCCTGGCCCGTCAGGCCCGTGAGGCAGAAGAAGCGCGGCAAAAAGCGCTGATCGCCCAGCAGGAAGCCGAAAAAAAGCGTTTACGTGAGGCTCAGGCTGCAGCAGATGCAGACGCCACTGACGCCCCACGCAAACTCGTTAAATCGACACCCGGCGCACTGGTTTCAAGTTCAGGCGAGACCTTTGGTGGCCCCTTTGCTTCAAGCCGGGGAAAACTTCCGTGGCCCGTTGATGGTCGACTGCTGGCACGCTTTGGCGAAACCCGTGGCGACGACGCCCGCACCAAGTGGGACGGCGTGATGATCAGCGCCTCCGCCGGCAGCCAGGTGCACGCCGTGCATGGCGGTCGCGTGGTGTTCGCCGACTGGTTGCGAGGCGCCGGGCTGCTGGTGATTCTCGACCACGGCAACGGTTTTTTGAGTCTTTATGGTCACAACCAGACGCTGCTCAAGTCTGCGGGTGACGTGGTAAAAGCCGGTGAGTCCATCTCCACTGTGGGTAGCAGTGGCGGGCAAGACACACCAGCGCTGTATTTCGCTATTCGTCAGCAGGGTCACCCGAGTGATCCAGCGCAATGGTGTCGTGCGCAAGGATAAGTACGCCATCTACTTCAGGAGTTCGTTCGACATGCTGCATTTGTCCCGCCTTACCTCGCTGGCCCTGACGATCGCCCTGGTGATCGGCGCGCCTCTGGCGTTCGCCGCTCAACCGGCCCCGGCGGTCGCGCCTGCGGGCACTGCTGCGACCACCAAGGCGCCATTGCCGCTGGAAGAGTTGCGCACCTTTGCCGAGGTCATGGATCGGATCAAGGCTGCCTATGTCGAACCAGTGGACGACAAGACCCTGCTGGAAAACGCCATCAAAGGCATGCTCAGCAACCTCGACCCGCACTCCGCCTACCTGGGCCCGGAAGACTTCGCTGAGTTGCAGGAAAGCACCAGCGGCGAATTCGGCGGCCTGGGCATCGAAGTTGGCGCCGAAGACGGTTTCATCAAGGTCGTTTCACCGATCGATGACACCCCGGCCTCCAAGGCTGGCATTCAGGCCGGCGACTTCATCGTCAAGATCAACGGCCAGCCGACCCGCGGCCAGAGCATGACCGAAGCCGTGGACAAGATGCGCGGCAAGATCGGCCAGAAAATCACCCTGACCCTGGTGCGCGACGGCGGTACACCGTTTGACGTGACCCTGGCCCGCGCCATCATTCAAGTGAAGAGCGTGAAGAGCCAGCTGCTGGAGTCCGGCTACGGCTACATCCGCATCACCCAGTTTCAGGTCAAGACCGGCGAAGAGGTCTCCAAGGCCCTGGCCAAGCTGCGCAAGGACAACGGCAAGAAGCTCAAAGGCATCATCCTCGACCTGCGTAACAACCCGGGCGGCGTGCTGCAAGCGGCAGTGGAAGTGGTCGACCACTTCATCACCAAGGGCCTGATCGTTTACACCAAGGGCCGTATCGCCAACTCCGAACTGCGTTTCTCCGCCACCGGCAAGGACGAAAGCGAAGCCGTGCCAATGGTCGCGCTGATCAACGGCGGCAGCGCCTCGGCCTCGGAAATTGTCGCCGGCGCCTTGCAGGATCAGAAACGCGCGGTGGTCATGGGCACCACCAGTTTCGGCAAAGGCTCGGTACAAACCGTGCTGCCGCTGAACAACGACCGCGCACTGAAGATCACCACGGCGCTGTATTACACGCCGAACGGCCGCTCGATCCAGGCTCAGGGCATCGTCCCGGACATCGAAGTGCGCAAGGCCAAGATCACCAACGAGCAGGACGGCGAGTACTTCAAGGAAGCCGATCTGCAAGGTCACCTGGGCAATGGCAACGGCGGCGCCGACAAACCGACCAGCTCCAGTGGCAAAGCCAAGGCGATGCCGCAGGATGACGACTACCAGTTGGCCCAGGCCCTGAGCCTGCTCAAAGGGTTGAGCATCACCTCCGGCCGCTGAGATGCGCCTGCGGTTCATCCTCGGCTTGCTGTGCTGTCTGGCGGGTGTTGCTCATGCAGCGCCCGTCGCGACGACGCCTCAAAAGGCCTATCTAAGCCTGATCATCGATGACCTGGGGCAGAACCTGCCCCGGGATCGCCGCGTGTTGGCCCTGCCCGGCCCCGTCACCACGGCGATCATGCCCGATACACCCCACGCCACCGAATTCGCCCGCGAGGCCCATCGCGCCGGCAAGACTGTCATCCTGCACATGCCGATGGACCCGGCCACCGGGCCGTTTGCCTGGCATCCCGAGTTGCCCATCGAAGAACTCGAAAAGCGCCTGAACGCGGCGTTCCAGGCTGTGCCGTATACCGCTGGCATCAACAACCACATGGGCAGCCGCATGACCGTTCAGCAACCGGCCATGGCCTGGCTGATGGCGGACTTGCAGCGCCGACACAAGTTCTTCGTCGACAGCCGCACCAGTGCACAAACCGTGGCGGCCGCCGAGGCGCAGAAGATCGGTTTGGCGAGCGTTTCGCGGGATGTGTTCCTGGATGACGAGCCCACTGAAGCCGCGATCTTTACTCAGCTACAGACGGCTATCAGCCTGGCGCGCAAACAGGGTTCTGCGGTGATGATCGGGCATCCGTATCCGCAGACATTAGCGGTACTTGAACGTGAATTACCCAAGCTCAAAGCTCAGGGTATTGACTGGATCGACATCAAACAGATGATCAGCGTGCGCGGCAATCGTGCAACGGCAGCGCACGGCAAGGATGGCCAGTACCGCCTCCCGACTGCCCGATAATTCCTCGCAGCCCGCCCACCCCATTTCGCGATAACTATTTATACCTGCCGGTACACAGCCGCGTGCCACGATAGCGCTCACCCTGAATTTCATCACCAAGGAATGGACATGAAATACCTTAGCTTCTTTTGCTTCGCAGGCCTGATTGGCCTGCTGGCTATTTCCGCAGTGCAGGCCCGCGATCTGGGCGAAGGCGCCGTCAACGACTCACCGTCAAGGGCACTGCAAAACAGCGAACATCTTTATGAACTCTGGAGCGGCGTGGGACGACTCAATCTCCAATCGGGCTTGACCTGCAGCGCCGTTCTACTGGATACGCGAAACAGGCAAGGCCGAGCCACCGGCCCTGCTTACCTGCTCACCAGCGGTCATTGCGTGTTGTTTCAGTACGGTTCGGCGCGGACCAATCTGCCTTTTAAAGCCAGCGTCACCTTCCACTACTTTCATGACATGCCACAGCGTAAGCGCCGATACGCCATCCGGACTGCCCGATGGAGCAGTCTGGTCGGGACCGATCTTGCAGTACTGGAGGTCGACGCAACATTGGCGTCGCTGATACAGGCCGGGGTCAACCCGCTCAAGCTGGCGTCCCATCAAACCAACGAGAGTCATGATGCGCTTAACATTGGCGCGCCGGGCGGCTTTACCGAACAAGGGCTTCGACTGAGTGCCTGCGCTGAACAAACCGCCGGAACGTTCATCGATCACCCCGGGGTGTTCCCTTTGGCCATGAAAAACAACTGCGACCTTCACGGTGGCAGCTCCGGCAGCCCGATGCTGAACCGCCGCACCAATGAAATCACCGGCATCGTCAGTAAAGTCGTGATCTCGCGCAATACCCCAGCGCCGCCAGATTGTGAGCACTCGACGTCTTGCAAGGCCGCCCGTTTCAACTACAGCTACTCTGCCAACTTTCTACACAACTGCTTTATTGACGGTGTCTTCACCAGCGATGGGGCGAACTGTTCGTTGGAGCCGGTCGAGCTGACTGTCACGGAGCCCTGGAAGCTGAAGTCATACGTTCATAGAACGCAAAACGCGAATGAGCAGATCGTATTGCCTACGTGGGACTTCAGGTTCTCCCTCGAGGCGCCCTTCTATCGCTACAAAACGGTCCATAACGCCAGGGACTGCAAAGTTTCCGACAATTACAGCGCCGCCATCAGCGCTGAAGATGCTTACATCAATACTGAAATCGGGCCACAAAGCGGCGCACATGCACTGTGCATTATCGGCGTCGCCTCAGGGGAACTGCAGCTGACAAGGGCGATGTTGAATAACGTGTTTACAAGTGCCGTGTACTTGAGCGCGACGCCGGCTCCATCTCAGGTTGTATCGAAGTGATGGTTACAGATACTTCGCCATGATGTCGTCCACCACGCCTTCCTTGCGCAGCTGATCCAGCGCTGCCTGAAGCTTGGCGACGACGTCATCCGGCACGTCCTTGTTCAATGCCAGGTACAACTCGGCGCTGTTAAATCGCAGCACGGTCTTGAGCCCGGTCACACCGTCCTGGCGAGCCAGGTAACGTCCGGCCGGATCACCCGTGGCCCACAGATCAATCTGGCCATTGACCAGCTTCTTCGCGTTGTCCTGATCCCGCAGCACGACTATCGGCTTCAATCCCTGCTTGGCCAACGTCTCGGCAATCGCATCGCCTTTATACGCACCAATCTTGTATTTGCGCGCCTGCTCCAACGACTCAAGGCTGATCTTGCTATCGGCCTTGGCCAGCATGATCCAGTCATCCGGCCCGATCGGGCCAACCCACTTGAACAGGTTCTCGCGGTCCGGCAACCGCGCCATCACAAATACGCCGTAACCGGGCTTCTCCAGGGCGAGTTTGTAGATTCGCTCCCAAGGGAAGCGCAGCGTCAGGCTGTAAGTGACTTCGGCACGTTTGAACATCTCGCGGACGATGTCCACGGCGATGCCGTTGATGTTCTCGTCCTGAGCGAAGTTCTTGCCGTTCTTCGCCATGTTGTACGGGGGGAAATTTTCAGTCAGCAACACCAGGCCGGTGTCGGGATTTTCTGCGGCATGTGCCCCATTGACGAGCAATAGAGAAGCACCGGCGAGGGCAAGAAGAAGGCGTCTAAGCATGTCTGGCTACCGAAATCCATGGCGTACCCAAGAGTGCCCTGAGCCCGCCATGATGTCCACTGGCCTGTATCGGTTTGTTTAGCGCATCACGATGCCGCGATGAGCCATGTAGGCCTTGGCTTCCTGCACGGTGTATTCGCCGAAGTGGAAAATACTCGCCGCCAATACGGCGCTGGCGTGGCCTTCGATAATGCCGTCGGCCAAATGCTGCAGGTTGCCGACGCCGCCGGACGCGATTACCGGAATCCCCAGCGCATCGCTGATGGCGCGGGTGACGCCCAGGTCGAAGCCGTTTTTCATGCCGTCCTGGTCCATGCTGGTCAGCAGGATCTCACCGGCACCGAGGCCTTCCATCTTCTTCGCCCATTCAACGGCGTCGAGACCGGTAGGCTTGCGACCGCCGTGGGTGAAGATTTCCCAGCGCGGGGTTTCGCCCGGCAGTGAAACCTTCTTCGCGTCGATGGCAACGACGATGCACTGCGAACCGAAATGCTGAGCCGCTTCACCAACAAACTCAGGGTTGAATACCGCAGCAGTGTTGATCGAAACCTTGTCCGCGCCAGCATTCAGCAGATTGCGAATGTCCTGCACGGTACGCACACCGCCACCCACGGTCAGCGGGATGAACACCTGGCTGGCCATGCGCTCGACGGTATGCAGCGTGGTGTCGCGGCCATCGACGCTGGCGGTGATGTCGAGAAAAGTAATCTCGTCGGCACCCTGCTCGTCGTAGCGACGGGCGATTTCCACCGGGTCACCAGCATCGCGGATGTTCTCGAACTTGACGCCCTTGACCACCCGGCCGTTATCCACGTCCAGGCAAGGGATGATGCGTTTGGCCAGCGCCATGGTCAGTCCTCAGCCTTTGTACGAATCGCAGAAAGCTTGCGCTTCAGCGACGTCGAGGGTGCCTTCGTAGATCGCCCGGCCAGTGATGGCGCCGATGATGCCTGGCGCCCTGGCGTCGAGCAGCGACTTGATGTCACCCAGATTGTGGATACCGCCCGAAGCGATGACCGGAATCTTCGTCGCAGCGGCCAGCGCAGCGGTGAACGGTACGTTGCAGCCCTGCATCATGCCGTCTTTGGCGATGTCGGTATAAACGATCGCGGACACGCCGTCGGCTTCGAATTGCTTGGCCAGGTCGATCACCTGAATGGTGCTGATTTCAGCCCAGCCGTCAGTGGCGACAAAACCGTCTTTGGCATCCAGACCGACGATCACTTTGCCCGGGAACGCGCGGCAAGCTTCAGCAACGAAAGCCGGATCTTTCACGGCTTTGGTGCCGATGATCACGTAGCTCACGCCCGCTTTCACGTAGTGTTCGATGGTTTCCAGAGAGCGGATACCGCCGCCGATCTGGATCGGCAGGTTCGGGTAGCGCTTGGCGATGGCGGTGACCACTTCGCCGTTGACCGGCTGGCCTTCGAAGGCGCCGTTCAGGTCGACCAGATGCAGACGACGGCAACCGCCCTCCACCCACTTGGCAGCCATGCTCACCGGGTCATCGGAGAACACCGTGGAATCTTCCATGCGGCCCTGGCGCAGACGAACACAGGCACCGTCCTTGAGATCGATAGCGGGAATAATCAGCATCTGGCAAACCTTCAAATTCGAGTGTTCAGCTTCGCTCGGAAATCAGTTTTTCTCGAGCGCCCACAAGTCGCTTTCGATGCTTTCGAACCTCTCTTTGAGGTGCGTCTGCACATCGAAAATCGCCCTGTTGTAATAGTGCGGCGCAATTTCACGGGTAAACAGCTCAAGGATTTCAGCCGCTTCGAACGAACCCAGGTCCAGCTCGAAGCGATCTTCCATAAAGCGCTTGATCTTGTGATTGGCCTCGTTCTCCTGTTCAGGAGTGAGGGTCAGGATCGGCGGTTTGGATTTCTTGACGGCCATTTACCAGCGACCATCCCACGCGGCGAAGTTCTGCAGCAATTGCAGGCCATGGGTATGGCTCTTCTCCGGGTGGAACTGCACGGCGAAACGCGAGCCATCGGCCAGCGCCGCGGCGAAATCGACACCGTAGTGACCGCCACCCACCACTTGCCGCGGGTTGCCGGCAGCGATGTAGTAGCTGTGCACGAAGTAGAAACGCGCCAGGTCCGGAATGTTGTGCCACAGCGGATGTGTGACCGTCTGCTTCACTTCGTTCCAGCCCATGTGCGGGACTTTCAGGTGTTCGCCATCTTCGTGCAGGTCTTTGCCAAAGAACTTCACCGCGCCCGGAAACAGGCCGATGCAGTCGACGCCGTCGTTCTCTTCACTGCTGTCGAGCAAGGCTTGCATGCCGACGCAGATGCCGAGGAACGGGCGGTCCTGGCTGACTTCGCGCACCAGCGAATCGAAGCCCAGGCGACGGATCTCCGCCATGCAATCGCGAATCGCGCCGACACCGGGAAATACCACCCGGTCGGCTTCGCGAATCACGTCGGCATCACTGGTGATCAAGACCTTGCCGGCACCGACGTGCTCGAGGGCCTTGGCCACCGAGTGCAGGTTGCCCATGCCGTAATCGATAACCGCGACCGTCTGCATTACAGAACGCCTTTGGTCGACGGCATCTGACCGGCCATGCGGTCATCGAGCTCTACGGCCATGCGCAGTGCGCGGCCGAAAGCCTTGAACACGGTCTCGATCTGGTGGTGGGTGTTGTGCCCACGCAGATTGTCGATGTGCAGGCTGACGTTGGCGTGGTTGACGAAGCCCTGGAAGAATTCCTGGAACAGGTCAACGTCGAAACCGCCGACGGTGGCGCGGGTATAAGGAACATGCATCTGCAGGCCAGGACGGCCGGAGAAGTCGATCACCACGCGCGACAGCGCTTCATCGAGCGGCACGTAGGCATGGCCGTAGCGACGGATGCCTTTTTTGTCGCCGATGGCTTTGGTGAAGGCCTGACCCAGGGTGATACCGACGTCTTCCACCGTGTGGTGGTCGTCGATATGCAGGTCGCCCTTGCTGACAATATCCAGGTCGATCAGCCCGTGACGGGCGATCTGGTCCAGCATGTGCTCAAGAAAAGGAACACCGATATCAAATCGAGCCTTTCCGGTGCCATCCAGGTTGATCGAGGCTTTGATCTGGGTTTCCAGAGTGTCGCGCTCAACTGACGCCTTACGTTCGGCCATCACCAGCTCCGCAAAATCATTGGGCGAAAAAGGCAGCCATTATAGGGGCGCGGGCGCCAAACAGAAACACGGGAGGTGATTTCACTGACGGAGTGAATCCCGTGTTGTCGGGGATAGACATGTCAGTACAAGCCAGCAAACCCAGATTCTGTACCTTGAGGAGATCAAATGTGGGAGCGGGCTTGCTCGCGAAAGCGGTGTGTCAGCCAACATCAATGTCGACTGACACACCGCTTTCGCGAGCAAGCCCGCTCCCACAGGGGTTTTGCGTTAGTGGAACAGTACTGCGGTTTTCTGCAGGGTCACCCAAACACCCCACGCCAACGGAATACCCACCACCAGCCACGCAGCCACTGCCAAAGGCTTGGTGCCCGCATTCGCTTTCCACTCCAATACGGTGCTGCTGTCAGCCCCCTTGTCGTGGCCCAGCGCCTGTTCGGCAGCCAGCTCAGCGTCGGTCATGAAGTACTTGTCAGCCACCGGACGCACCAGCAGGTTGCAGATGAAACCCAGCACCAGCAGGCCCGCAAGGATGTACAGGGTGATGTCGTAAGCCGCGGCGCGTTCAACGCCGATGCTCAACTGATACTCACGCAGGTAGTTCACCAACACCGGACCCAACACACCCGCCGCCGCCCAGGCAGTCAGCAGACGACCGTGGATCGCGCCGACCATTTGCGTACCGAACAGGTCCGCGAGATACGCAGGGACAGTCGCAAAACCACCGCCGTACATCGACAGGATGATGCAGAAGGCCGCTACGAACAGCGCAACGTTGCCCAGGTGACCGAGGTTCGGGATCAACGCGTACAGCGCGAAACCGAGGGCGAAGAACACGAAATAGGTGTTTTTGCGGCCCAGGTAATCCGAGAACGAGGCCCAGAAGAACCGGCCACCGATGTTGAACAGACTCAGCAAACCAGTAAATCCGGCAGCAATCGCAGCGATCGAGGCCAGTTGCCCAGCGTCCAGTTGACCAAACGTCTGGTCAGTGCCCAGCAATTTACCGGCGAATACTTCCTGCAACAGCGGCGAAGCCATGCCGAGGATGCCGATACCCGCCGAAACGTTCAGGCACAGCACCAGCCACACCAGACGGAATTGCGGGGTTTTCCACGCCACGTTCACGTGGACGTGACGGTGGGTGATCATCGCGTTGGAAGCTTTCTTCGCCGGAGCCGTCCAGCCTTCAGGCTTCCAGCCGGTTGGCGGAACGCGGTAGGACAGTGCGCCACCGATCATGAACACGAAGTAGATCGCGGCCATCACCAGGAAGCTCTGCCATACGCCGACGCTGGTTGGCGAAGCGAAGTGACCCATCAGCGCTGCGGCCAGCGGAGCACCGACCATCGCGCCACCGCCGAAACCCATGATCGCCATGCCGGTCGCCATGCCGCGCTTGTCCGGGAACCACTTGATCAGGGTCGAGACCGGCGAGATGTAACCCAGGCCCAGGCCGATACCGCCGATGACCCCGGAGCCGATCCACATCAGCCATATCTGGTGGGTATAGACCCCCAGCGCTGAAATCAGCAGACCGCCACACCAACACAGTGCCGACACAACGCCAGCCTTACGTGGCCCGGCGTGTTCCAGCCAGCCGCCCCAGATGGCGGCCGAGCAACCGAGGAAGATGAAGAACAGGGTGTAGATCCAGCCGAGCATCGAGATCGGCCAGTCACATTGGGACGAGAAGACTTGCGAGATGAAGCTCATGTCCGGCGCGCAGGTCACTGCCTTGGTCACGCCCAGGGCTTTGGACAGTGGCAACCAGAACACCGAAAAGCCGTAGGCCATGCCGATGCACAGGTGGATGGCCAGAGCGGCCGGTGGTACCAGCCAACGGTTGAAACCGGGCTTGGCGATGATGCGTTCCTTGGACAGGAACGCGGGCTGGTCGGCTTTGAGGCCGTCCGCCGTGATGCTCGTGGTCATGGTGTATCCCCCAATTATTAGAATGGTTCGTCAGCGCTCCTCACCCCCAGCCTTTATGCGCACGCATGACTGTTTTTGAGGTGAAGTTCCATTTTGGTGCGATATCACGTCGCAGAAGGACGGACGAACCGGCAAAGGTTACCATCTGTACGTGACAGAAAAATCAAAGTGACATCACCTTTTGTATGTCATCAGTTCTCGTACCTGAAGGAGCCCTCATGCCGATCATTGTCGAGCCGCTAAACGAAGCCACTTATCAGGATCAGCAAGATCTGCAGAAGATCTACCGCGATGCGCCGGACTGGCTGTTTGCCCCGTTTGCCGGAGATTTGCAGTTGATCGAAAGCTGCCTGCTGGACGGTTCGCTGATCGCCGGCCGCTTCAACGATAGGCTTTTGGGCGCGGCACGCCTGCAACGGCACTCGGATGCCTGGCGTCTGTCCCAACTATGTATACGAAAAATCACCCGTCGTCGTGGCGTGGCCGAGCGCCTGGTGAATGAAGCGCAGAAAATGGCGTCGCAATCGGGCGCGACATTGCGCTTGCTGGCGCCTGCCGGGCATCTGGAGGCGCAAGCGCTGGCGGCCAAACTGAAAATACCGCTGGATGTATTGCCGACGTGATCGCTGACCGGTCGTCCGCTACGGAGCGCTATACTCCCCGGCTAAATTTCGAATTCGACTAACTACAAGGACTCGCCCATGAAAGCGTTCGGCAAAATCCTGGGTCTGGTACTTCTCGGGCTGTTGCTGATCATTGTGGCGCTGGGCTTTGCCCTGACCCACCTCTTTGATCCCAACGACTATAAAGACGAGATTCGCCAGATAGCCCGCGACAAGGCCCACATCGAGCTGACGCTCAATGGCGATATCGGTTGGAGCCTGTTCCCGTGGCTGGGCCTGGAATTGCACGAAGCCACCGTCGCGACCCTGGCCAAACCCACCGAGCCGTTCGCTGACTTGCAGATGCTTGGCTTGTCGGTCCGTGTGCTGCCGCTGCTGCGCCGTGAAGTGCAGATGAGCGATGTGCGCGTCGAAGGCCTGAACCTGCGCCTGACCCGCGACAAGGACGGTCACGGCAACTGGCAAGACATCGGCAAGGTACCGGCGCCGGCCACTCCGCCCGCGACCACTGGCGAACCAGCGACCGAGACCACCGCCCAAGCGGAAAAACCGGCGCAGCCGATTCGCCTGGACATCGACAGCCTGACCGTCAACAACGCCCGCGTTGAATACAGCGACGAAAAAACCGGCAAGCAATTCAGCGCCGAAAGCATCCAGCTGAGTACCGGCCCGGTGCATGACTCCACGAACATCCCGGTCAAGCTCACCGCGTTCCTGGGCACCAACCAGCCGGTCTTGCGTGTCCGTACCGAGCTCAACGGCGAGCTGCGTTTCGAGCGCGCACTGCAGCGCTACAAACTCGAAGACATGAAACTCTCTGGCGAAGTGGCTGGCGATCCGCTGCAAGGCAAAACCATGACCTTCGCCGCCCAGGGCCAGTTACTGCTCGATAAAGCCGCGAACGTCGCCGAATGGACTGGCATCAAGATCTCTGCCAACCAACTGCGCGCATTGGGTGAACTAAAGGTCAACGACCTCGACAAAACCCCGCAAATCAGCGGCGGCCTGTCGATCGCCCAGTTCGATCTGGCGAAATTCGTCGACAGCATCGGCCAGAAGCTTCCGGCGATGGCTGACGGTAGCCTGAGCAAAGTCGAGTTAGTCAGCCGTCTGGCTGGCACGCCGACCAGCGTGGTGCTCGACAACATCAACCTGAAAGTCGATGACAGCACCTTCAGTGGCCGCATCGCCGTCGAGGACTTCGCCAAACAATCGCTGCGGGCGACCCTCAAGGCCGACACCTTCAACGTCGACCGTTACCTGCCGCCAAAATCCGCCGAAGCCAGTAGCGCGACGCAGGTGCGTCAGGCCGAAGTGGCCAGCACCGAAGCCGATGCCTTGGCTGGTCCGGGCAGCACGCCGCTACCGCAAGCACCGACCAAAGACGCGTGGAGCAACGAGCGCCTGCTGCCGGTGGAACGCCTGAGCAAACTCGACGTAGACGCTGACCTGACCTTCGGCCAACTGACCCTCGATAAATTGCCGATCCAGAACGCTGCGCTCAAAGCCACAGGCCAAGGCGGTCTGCTAACACTGGAAAGCCTTCGCGGCGACCTGTACGACGGCAACTTCGACGCCAAAGGTACGCTCGACGTGCACCAACAGGTGCCAGCGCTGAACATGCAGACGAGCATCAGCAAAGTACCGGTGGAAAAAATCCTTGAAAGCCAAGGTAAAAATCCACCGGTCAAAGGTCTGGTGACGCTCAACAGCAACCTGACCGGCAACGGCAACAGCCAGAAAGCGCTGATCGAAACCCTCAACGGCAACGCCAGTTTCGTCATCAACAACGGCGTGCTGCTCAATGCCAACCTCGAACAACAGCTGTGCAAAGGCATCGCCACCCTGAACCGTAAATCCCTTAGCGGCGAACCTCGGGGCAAGGACACACCGTTCCAGGAGCTCAAGGGCAACCTGACCTTCCGTAACGGCGTGGCCAGCAACCCGGACCTGAAAGTGCGCATCCCGGGCATGACCGTCAACGGCGACGGCGATGTCGATCTTCGGGTGTTGGGCATGGACTATCGCGTGGGCGTTATCGTCGAAGGCGACAAGAGCGACATGCCGGACCCTGCCTGCCAGGTCGGCGAGAAGTTCGTCGGCATCGAGTGGCCGCTGCGCTGCCGTGGTCCGCTGGAACTGGGCGCCAAGGCTTGCCGCCTCGATAACGAACGCATGGGCGAGGTCGCGAGCAAACTGGCCGGCGAACGGATCAGCGAAAAAATCGACGAGAAGCTTGGCGACAAGGTCAGCCCTGAACTGAAAAAAGCGTTGAAGGGGCTGTTCAAGCGATGAGAGCCGAGCAGTTTTCATCGGCGGTGCTGGACTGGTACGACCGCCACGGCCGCCACGACTTGCCCTGGCAACAAGGCATCACCCCCTATCGGGTGTGGGTCTCGGAAATCATGTTGCAGCAGACCCAGGTCAGCACCGTGCTGAACTACTTCGACCGCTTCATGGCCTCGCTGCCGACGGTCGAAGCCCTGGCCGCCGCGCCGGAAGACGAAGTTCTGCACCTGTGGACCGGCCTCGGTTACTACACCCGTGCGCGCAATTTGCAGAAGACCGCGAAGATTGTCGTCGAGCAGTACGGTGGCGAGTTTCCCCGCGATGTGGAAAAACTCACGGATCTACCGGGCATCGGCCTGTCCACAGCCGGCGCCATCGCCAGCCTGAGCATGGGCTTGCGGGCGCCGATCCTCGACGGCAACGTCAAACGGGTGCTGGCGCGCTTTACCGCGCAAGAAGGTTATCCGGGCGAGCCAAAGGTCGCCAAACAGCTGTGGGCCAACGCTGAGCGCTTTACGCCGCATGATCGGGTCAACGCCTATACCCAGGCGATGATGGATCTGGGCGCCACACTTTGCACCCGCAGCAAGCCGAGCTGCCTGCTCTGCCCGCTCGAAAAGGGCTGCGAAGCGCACATGCTTGGCCTGGAGACGCGCTACCCGATCCCCAAACCGCGTAAAACCGTGCCACAGAAACGCACGCTGATGCCGATGCTCGCCAACGGCGACGGCGCGATTCTGCTTTACCGGCGCCCTTCCACGGGCTTGTGGGGCGGTCTATGGAGCCTGCCGGAACTCGATGACCTCGACGACCTGCAACATCTGGCTTCGCAGCATTCGCTGGAGCTTGGCAGCCAACAGGCGCTGCCGAGCCTGGTACACACCTTCAGTCATTTTCAGTTGTCCATCGAACCCTGGCTGGTTCAGGTCCAGGAGGCCGGCAATCACGTGGCCGAGGCCGACTGGCTCTGGTATAACCTCGCCACCCCGCCGCGCCTGGGCCTTGCCGCCCCGGTCAAAACCTTGCTCGAACGCGCGGCCGCCGTATTGAACGCAGGAGAGTCGTCATGACCCGCACCATCATGTGCCGCAAGTACAAAGAAGAATTGCCCGCCCTGGAGCGCGCTCCATTTCCAGGCGCAAAAGGTCAGGACATTTTTGACCACGTCTCGGCCAAAGCCTGGGCAGACTGGCAAAAGCACCAGACCCTGCTGATCAACGAAAAACGCCTGAACATGATGAACGCCGAAGACCGCAAATATCTTCAGGGCGAGATGGACAAGTTCTTTTCCGGCGAGGAATACGCCAAGGCTGACGGCTACGTTCCGCCGGCTGAATAATCCCGCTTTTTCGAGGGTCGGAACGTAAGCGACGGTAATAATTAAAATTTTTTTGAAAACTTTCTTGACGACCCCCTGAAAAACCAGTTTAATGCGCCCCGTTGCCCAGATAGCTCAGTCGGTAGAGCAGGGGATTGAAAATCCCCGTGTCGGCGGTTCGATTCCGTCTCTGGGCACCAAATACCGAAAACCCTGAATCGCAAGATTCAGGGTTTTTTTATGTCTGGGATTTGATGAGGCACTGTTCCAGCCACTATCGAAGCGCCGGACGAAGCATCAATTCCCCACCCCCTGTCGACGCAAGCACGCGCCTGTAACGCTTGCCGAGGCCGAGTCCCGACAAGCGTCAGGCATTGGTGATCGGCCCTTCTTGATAGTCTCTCGGGCCTGTCGGAACGCTCCATATGCTTTAGCGGAAATGGATGACATACGCTGATCATCGGATTGGGCAGAATCGGAACAGGAGCTGCCGCATAACCGGGAGCAGATACACAACAGGGATGTAGACAATGATTGACGCTATTAAACCGGACGTCGAAACCGCTGAGCTTACTGAACAAGAAATCAGGACTTTCAGCTTTGATACTCGGCAGTCAACATTGCTTCACAAATTCGCCGAAGAACTGGCCGCCATCGGCGGGCCACAGGCATCAGGAGCCAAGTCCAAAGCCTCTCTGGCAACCACCGAATTAAAGTCCTCGTTTTCGAAAGACCAATGCGAACTGCTGGGTGCCTACTCCGACGGTCTTGTTTCCGTGTTGATCTTTGAAGGCCTGCAAAAAATCACCGATGTCAGCCCTCCAAATGAACTGCCAGACCTGACATCCCTGGAAAATCGATACGACGTCCTTTGCCTGGCCGCCCGTAATCAGATCTTGTTGAAACTGGTGGATAACAGTGCCTTTGCCTATGACATGGACAACGAAGGAAAACTGGTTCGATTGGTGGCCAACTTCAAGGGTGGCGGGCTCATCAAAATCAATGCCGAGACGGAAATCAAAGAACTGAGTTCCCATTCCGGCCTCGCACTTGGTCCGCATACCGAGGCGCCTTACTGGTGCGCCGTGAACGCGAAAGACGGGCACTCGCCCTCTCCGTCGTCGCTCATACTTTCCGCCTTGTGGAACCCGAGCCTGGAACCTACTCGGATCATTCCACTACCTCCCATACTCGAAAAAATTGGCGTCACCAACTGCCTCGCACTGACCACGGATAACTTCCAGTTCACTCGTAGTGACTCCTTTGTCAGTGGCAAAGGGGAAGATGGCCGCAACGTTTCGATTCTGGAGTTCGACGACAAGGTCGGGTTCGCAGCCCGCTTTAACTCGTATCGCTTTTCGGTCAATGACAACGTCTCGACCTTTGTCAAAACGGCTTACACCGCCCTTTGCCGGGGTGTGGGCGAGGCAACCCCGGTTGAATACACACTGACCCAGGAGTCGGCCATGGCCATCAATAACATCCGGGCTTTGCACTGTCGCGATGTCATCAAAGACAACAGACGAGTCCTGGTTCGCATTTTCGGACTTTCAAAATTTTCTTCCCCTCTCGTTATTTCAGAGGACCCGTTACTGCTGCAGGGCTGATTTTTCAAGTATTCAGGCCGTTGAACGACCCGTCATTTGATGACTGGCCAATAACGATAAAGAGGGAATGTAATGTCTTGGGATGTCATTGGCATGTTGGCGCTCGTCGCTTTTTGCGCCGGTTTTTTTGATGCGATTGCCGGTGGTGGCGGCTTGATCACCTTGCCTGCTTTGTTTCTGGCAGGCTTAGATCCGGTCAGTGCAATTGCAACGAACAAGTTCCAGGCCGCGTCGGCAACTATTTCGGCCACTGCAACCTTTGCACGCAAAGGAATGATCGAGTGGCGCGAGGGCCGTTTCCTGGTTATCTGCGGATTTATTGGCGGCGCCAGTGGTGCCTTGCTGGTCAGCTCAGTGGATAAGCGCTATCTGGAAGTTTGCGTGCCTATTATGCTGATTCTGGTGGCGATCTATTTTGCGCTCTCTCCAAAGCTGGCCAATGAAGATCGACGCAAGAGAATCGGAATTCTGCTTTTTTCGTTTACCGTGGCGCCGATCCTGGGCTTTTACGACGGTATATTTGGCCCCGGTGTAGGCTCTTTCTTTATTGTCGGGTTTGTACTTCTTTGCGGCTTGGGCATGATGCGGGCCATGAGTTTTACCAAACTTGCCAACGCCTCATGCAACCTGGGTTCTCTGTCGGTCTTCATTACCAAAGGTGTGATTATCTGGCCGATTGCCATAGCCATGGCTTTGGCGGCCTTTATCGGCGCTCAACTGGGCGCACGGGCTGCTGTTCGGGTCGGACCACGGTTGATTAAACCCATGTTGATCGTTGTCTGCTGCGCATTGGCCATCAAGCTGCTAAGCGTAGAAACCAATCCTTTGCGCGTCGCGGTCCTCAATTCATTAGCTTCGTTATGATTACCGGTGCGGCGCCGACCAGTTCTTGCTTTCAACTTTGATCGCAGCCGACCCGCCCTGCGCATTACTTTTTATAGACTTTAGAGGGCTATCAACTTGAAGGTCGCGCGCTGTCAAATCCCCGTGCCGGTGGTTCGATTTCGTCTCTGGAACCAAATACCGAAAACCCTGAATCTCAAGATTCAGGTTTTTTTATGACTGCAATTTGATCAGGCGCTTTTTCTCTGCCTTGCTCGCGACACTTCTCTCTCGCCCATCCTTAGCTATTCGTCACCATTCCAATGGAAGACCAGATTGCGAGCAGTGCCGCTTCCGACATCGGTTGTTTCACGTCGCTCCTCACCATTGCGGGTCGCGACAACGGTGTACTTGCCAGCAGGCAGCTGAACGTAAACCAACGGGCCAGCCTGGCTGAGCGTCAGCACGGTCTGCCCCGGGGTTTTCTGCACAACCACATCAACATCTGGAACGTACTTGTTCTCCGGCCCTATGGAGAATGTCATGTGCAGGTTGTAGCCCGTGGCTTGCTGAATGGCCTTCGACTCATCCTCGCCAATCCCCCCGGACAGGTAACTAATCCCGCCTTGCTGTTGCGGCTGGACTTGCACGCCCGAGCTGTCGACGGGCTCAAGGCTGGCAGCGCTCAACATGACGGGAAACATCAATACGCCGACAGCGGCGATGGGCAACAGGAGTGAATGGAGGTACTTCATGGTGGCGGCTCCCGGGCTCCGCAGAACCCAATCGTTTCCCCTGTTAGATTTCCTGCTGATTGGCCAAGTTTTAGATTAATTAGTACTTGGGTTCACTGCGAATCGGCCTACACGTTGTATTCCTCAAGCGCGGATTGCCGTCGGCGTGATCCCGCAAAACCAGTCGGATTTTCCTTCCGGTTTACCAGCCGCGCCCGGCATCGCTGACCAACCTCCCCCTGCAATCCTCTTCTGCCTGTTCATCCAGCAGCGGAAGACCTCATGAGCGCACTCAAGCCCGATAACACCCAAGACCCACAACTCACCTCACTGCTTGGCAATCTTGGCGAACTGATCCGTCAGGCGCGGCAGAAGGTGCTACGTGCGGTCGATACCGTCCAGGTGCAAACCTGCTGGCAGATCGGGCGGCATATTGTGGAGTTCGAGCAGGAGGGGGCCCGGCGAGCGGGTTATGGCAAGCAGTTGCTGTCGACGCTGGCGAAAAGGCTTACAGCAGAGTTCGGAAAGGGCTTTGACGAACGCAATCTGCGACACATGCGTGATTTTTATCAGACCTTTCCAATTTGGAACGCAGTGCGTTCCGAATTGAGCTGGACCCACTATCGCAGGCTGCTGCGCGTCGATAACGACCACGCTCGCCATTGGTACATGAACGAATCAGCCCTGCAGAACTGGTCAAGTCGCGCCCTCGAGCGCCAGATCAATACCCTCTATTACGAACGCTTGCTGGCGAGCCGCGACCGGGCTGCCGTCAAACAGGAAGCCGCCACCAACATCCAGCAAATGAACGCCAGCCCTCGGGATTTCATCCGGGACCCAGTGCTACTGGAGTTTCTCGGCCTGCCCAATGCAGGCTTGATCCAGGAAAGTGAACTTGAACAAGCATTGATCAATCAACTCCAGGGCTTCCTGCTCGAATTGGGCAAAGGCTTCGCCTTCATCGCTCGCCAGCAACGCATCAGTACCGAAAGCAAAGACTTCTACATCGATCTGGTGTTCTACAACTACCTGCTCAAGTGCTTCGTCATCTTCGACCTCAAGCGCGGCGTACTGACCCACCAGGATGTCGGCCAGATGGACATGTACGTGCGCATTTACGACGACCTCAAGCGCGGACCGGCGGATGGCCCCACCGTCGGCCTCATTCTCTGCGCGCAAAAAGATGAATCGGTGGTGCGCTATTCAGTACTGCAAGGCAACGAACAACTGTTCGCCAGTACATACAGACTGATACTGCCGAGCGAGGAGGAACTTCGCACAGAACTGGATCGGGAGTGGGCGGTGCTTGAGGAGCGGTTACTCAAGCAAAGGCCCGATAAGCACGGGTGGATTGTTCATAAACGGCGTGAAGACTATGGTGACTGGCTAACCGCAAAGGTTCAAAGCCGATGAATTTACAGGACATGCCCTCACTGGCCCCGACGCAACTTGAATTGCCGTTACCCACCGGCACACCTGGTGACTCTTTCAAGGAACCCGCCGCCGACGGTTTCATCCTTGGCGGCTTCACCTGGCGGCATGCGCATCAAGACTCGACCCGTCCTGTGGTGATCATTAACGCCGCCACCTCAGTCCGCTGTCGCCACTACTCGCGCTTCGCCGATTACCTGTTCGCCAACGGCTTCGACGTGATCACTTACGACTACCGTGGCATCGGCGAATCACGGCCGGCGTCGCTGAAAGGGCTTCGGGCTTCATGGTCAGATTGGGGCACGCTGGACTTTGAGGCGATGCTCAAGCGCGCTCAACGTGAATTTCCCGGGCAACCCATCGACGTCGTCGGTCACAGCTTTGGAGGCTGTGCAGCGGGCCTGGGAGCTTCCGGGCATATAATTCGACGTCTGGTGACCGTCGGTGCGCAATTCGCTTACTGGCGCGATTACGCGCCCTCCCATCGCTGGCGGATGTTCGGCAAGTGGCATCTGGTGATGCCGTTGATGACATTGCTTTGCGGCTACTTCCCCGGCAAACGTCTCGGCTGGCTAGAGGACACCCCCGCCGGCGTGGTTCGCGACTGGAGCATGCCCACCGCGCACTACGAGAAACGCCCCAGCGGTCGCGTCCTTCACGCAAAAACCGGGCGACTGCCCTTCTCATCCGTCACCGCACAAAACCTGGCCATCAGCCTCAGCGACGATCCTTACGGCACGATTCCGGCCATCGAACGGCTGCTCGGTTACTTCACCAACAGCACGAACGCCCACTTGCGAATCGCCCCCGAAGACATCGGCGAAAAAGAAGTCGGACATTTCGCCTTTTTTCGTAGCGCATACCAAGCCACACTATGGCCCATTGCACTGTCCTGGCTGCAGACCGGCGAACTGACCCCCAACACACCCGGGCGGCTAGTGCCACGCAACTGACTGATGCGCCCACTCAACGGAATACGGAACGACGCCCATGGCATCCGCCAACAAGCAGAACAAACGCGCCACACGCGCCAAAGCCAAGGCCAAGCAGAACCGCACCCAACGGGCCGCCGCGCCGGTCGAGCTGGACCCGAACGATGATCGTATCGACTTCGAATCGGTGGATTTGACCGAGCTGTTCAAAGAGATGATCGACGCGCAAAAGATCAGCCAACAAGCTATGTGCGCGGCCTTTCTTGAACACCCGCTGCTCGCGTTGGTGCTGGAGCAGGAAGGCGAAGAAACAGCGACAGACTTCATCATCGCTGCGCTGATCGAATACCGCCAATGGTCCACCGAAGCGGACGAAGCCAGTGCCCTGGCCTGGATCGAATCCCCGGCCTTCCAGATTGATTACGTGGCAGCTTCCGAAGCTATCGCGGCCCAAAACCAACAGAAACCGAACTGAGTTCCCATGGCCTCCCTGAACAAGCAACAGAAACGCGCCAAACGCGCCAAGATCAAAGCCAAGCAAATCAATATTCACGGCAGAAAACCCGCCGCACTGGACGATGATCTGGGGGAAATCGGCGAGCCGATCCCGGAATACACCCTGGCGATGTTCAGCAAAATGCGCGACGCAGAAGCCACCAGCCGTAACGATATGCTGCTGTCCCTGCTGTCGAACCTCGCCGACATCATCAGCGACCATCCAGAACTGCTGGACATGGAAAACGCCGACAACGAAGCCATGGCCGCCACTCACCTGGCCGCCGACATGCTGATCGACTACCGCATGTGGGCCGACGGCATGGACCGCGACACCGCCCAGGCCTGGCTGACAGATCCGCAGTTCATCACCGACTTTGGCACGGCGCTCGACAGCTATCGCGAGTCGCTGGATGCGCTGGAAGAAAAGGCTGAGTAAACACCGGTCAAGCCATAACGCAATCTGTAGCAGCTGGCGAAGCCTGCGTTCGGCTGCGAAGCAGTCGTAAAACCTGCGCACGAGGTAATTCTGAAGGACCGCATTGTCTGACTTCACGACTGCTTCGCAGCCGAACGCAGGCTTCGCCAGCTGCTACATGGTGTGCGCTACCAGGAAGAAACAAAAACGGCCGCTTGTCATCACTGACAGCGGCCGTTTTGCGTTATGCGGTACGAATCAGCTCAGCACCACCGCACCCATCTTCTGCAGCTTGCGACGGCGAGCCACAAACAAACCGGCAGCCACCACCAGCAAACTCAGCAGACCGGTCGCGAGGATCTCCACGCGATGCGCTTCCTGGAAAAGCATGATGGTCAGGGCCGCAACGATGAATATGATCACCGCGTAGGTCAGGGCCGGGAACAGCCACATGCTAAAAGCGATTTTCTCGCCACGTGCCATACGCTGCTTGCGCATACGCAGTTGCGAAATCGCGATCACCAAGTACACCAGCAGAGCGATAGCGCCGGAGCTGGCCAGCAGGAACTCGAACACGGCGGCCGGGGCCACGTAGTTGGCGAAAACCGCGATGAACGCAGCACCGGTGGACAACATGACGGCCCAGTACGGCGTGCCGCTCTTGTTGGTGCGCTGGGAAACGGCCGGTGCATCACCGCGCTTGCCCAGGGAGAACATCATGCGCGATGCAGTGTAGAGCGCCGAGTTCAGGCAGCTGGTCACAGCAACCAGCACCACGATGTCGACGATCAGCTTGGCATTCGGGATGCCCATGCGTTCCAGTACAGTCTGGTAGGAACCGACGCTGGCCAGAATCGGGTCGTTCCATGGCACCAGGGCCACAACAATGAAGATCGACACGAGGTAGAACAAGCCAATCCGCCAGATCACCGAGTTGGTGGCCTTGGAGATTTGCTGGCCAGGGTTCTTCGATTCCGCGGCCGCAATGGTCACGATCTCAGTGCCCATGAAGGAAAACATGGTGGTCAGGATCGCGCCCAGCACTGCGCCCATGCCGTTTGGCAGGAAGCCTTGGGTGTCGAACAGATGCGAAACGCCGCTGACCTGGCTGTTCGGCAGGAAGCCGAAGATCGCCAGAATGCCGAGGCCAATGAAACCGATGATCGCCACGACTTTGACCAGGGCGAACCAGAATTCGAATTCACCGTAGTTCTTCACGCTGAACAGGTTTGTCACCGTCAGCAGCAAAGTGATGATCAACGTGAAGGCCCAGATCGCCACATTCGGGAACCAGGCGTGCAGGATGGTCGCGGCGGCGTTGGCTTCCAGCGGAATCACCAACACCCAGAACCACCAGTAGAGCCAGCCGATGGTGAAACCGGCCCAGTGACCGATCGCGCGATCGGCATACGTCGAGAAGGAGCCTGTGTCCGGCGAAGCCACAGCCATTTCGCCGAGCATGCGCATCACCAGCACCACCAGCATACCGGCGGCGGCGTAGGCCAACAGCACGGCCGGGCCTGCGGCTGCGATGGCGTGACCCGAGCCTACGAACAAGCCGGCGCCGATTACCCCGGCAATCGACAGCATGGTCACATGACGCGGTTTGAGCCCCTGTTCGAGGCCATTGGAGCTTGGGGTACTGCTCATTGAAACTACCTTTGTAAGGAAAAGCGAATGCGTGCATCCCGCCTGAATTCTTTCTCGTAAAAAGAAACCAACGGGGCGTTCTGGATTCTGTACGCAATAATTGCGCCAAAATGTTTCAAAGCCGTCTACCACGGCGATCTCATCCAGACCGGACAGTCATCGCAACCCATTGAAATTAATGGCACTTTGCCAGAGCGTTACCCTGCGACTCACTTTGAGAACGAATTCGCACACCGAAAACACACCCGGAAAATGCCCGACGCACAATAAAAGTGCAGATCAGGAACGTTTGGCCGGTTAGCGCTTCCAACCCCCCGCCAAAGCTGGCAACATCGCGCCCTTTTTTGGAACAGCCCCAGCCTTTTTATCGACAGGCAGGGTTCAAACGGCTGTTCGGTTGATAGCAGCGCGACAGTCTGCTGTGCCGATGCGACAACCTGCCACAGGCAACCCGTTTACCGCCCGTAGCGCTGTTGGCTGCCATTCAGACGCTATGCTAGCTTGGCCGCCTCGCCAGGAAGGCCGCCAATAGCAGGAGCGAAATACTTATGAGGAACGCACATGGCTGAGGCCACGCCCGCGCTTGAAATCCGCAACTTGCACAAACGCTACGGACAGCTTGAGGTGCTCAAAGGCATCTCGCTGACCGCCCGCGACGGCGACGTGATCTCGATCCTGGGTTCTTCCGGTTCCGGCAAGTCCACCTTCCTTCGTTGCATCAACCTGTTGGAAAACCCTCATCAGGGCCAGATCCTGGTGGCCGGCGAAGAACTCAAGCTCAAAGCCGCCAAGAACGGCGAACTGGTCGCAGCCGATGGCAAGCAGATCAATCGCCTGCGCAGCGAGATCGGTTTTGTGTTTCAAAACTTTAATCTCTGGCCGCACATGAGCGTGCTCGACAACATCATCGAAGCGCCGCGCCGCGTACTCGGTCAGAGCAAAGCCGAAGCCATCGAAGTCGCCGAAGCCTTGCTGGCCAAGGTCGGCATTGCTGACAAGCGCCACGCCTACCCCGCGCAACTCTCCGGCGGTCAGCAACAACGCGCGGCCATTGCCCGCACGTTGGCGATGCAACCCAAGGTGATCCTGTTCGACGAGCCAACCTCCGCCCTTGACCCGGAAATGGTCCAGGAAGTACTTAATGTCATCCGCGCATTGGCCGAAGAAGGCCGCACCATGCTGCTGGTCACCCACGAAATGGGCTTCGCCCGTCAGGTGTCCAGCGAGGTGGTGTTCCTCCACCAGGGCCTGGTAGAAGAGCAAGGATCGCCACAGCAGGTGTTCGAAAACCCGCTTTCGGCGCGCTGCAAACAATTCATGTCCAGCAACCGCTAACGGAGCTACCCACATGCAGAACTACAAAAAAATCTTCCTGGCGGCTGCCGTCACCCTCGCCTTCAGCGCCGGTGCTGCCGCCGAGACCTTGAAGATGGGCATCGAAGCGGCCTACCCGCCGTTCAACAACAAAGATGCCAGTGGCAATGTCGTCGGCTTCGACAAAGAAATCGGCGACGCCCTGTGCGCCAAGATGAAAGTCGAATGCACCGTGGTCACGTCCGACTGGGACGGCATCATCCCGGCCCTGAACGCCAAGAAATTCGATTTCCTGATCTCCTCGATGTCGATCACCGACGAGCGCAAGCAAGCGGTGGACTTCACCGACCCGTACTACTCCAACAAGCTGCAATTCATCGCCAAGAAAGACGTCGACTTCAAAACCGACAAGGATTCCCTGCAAGGCAAAGTGATCGGTGCACAACGTGCGACCCTCGCTGGTACCTGGCTGGAAGACAACATGGAAGGCGTTGAAGTCAAACTCTACGACACCCAGGAAAACGCCTACCTCGACCTGACTTCCGGTCGTCTGGACGGCATCCTGGCGGACAAGTACGTCAACTACGAGTGGCTGAAAAGCGACGCCGGCCGTTCTTATGAGTTCAAAGGCGACCCGGTGGAAGAAAGCGACAAGATCGGTATCGCTGTACGTAAAGGCGATGAGATTCGTACGAAGCTGAACACCGCACTGAAAGAAATCGTCGCTGATGGCACCTACAAAAAGATCAACGACAAGTACTTCCCGTTCAGCATCTATTGATTCTGACTTGCCTGACTGGCGCCGCTTTTTGACGGCGCCAGTCCCTGGCATTGCCTGCCGCGATTTGAAAAGAAATCCATGACTATAGATCTCTACGGATTCGGCCCGGCGCTCGCCGCTGGCGCGCTGATGACTGTGAAACTGGCACTCTCGGCCTTGTGCCTGGGGCTGGTGCTCGGTTTGCTCGGCGCCTTGGCCAAGACTTCCCCGTACAAGCCGTTGCAATGGCTTGGCGGCACTTATTCGACACTGGTTCGCGGCATCCCTGAATTGCTCTGGGTGCTGTTGATCTACTTCGGCACGGTCAACTTGATGCGTGCCTTGGGCGAGTTCTTCGGCAACCCCGACCTCGAACTCAATGCTTTCGCCGCCGGCGTAATTGCACTGGGACTGTGCTTCGGCGCCTACGCCACGGAAGTGTTCCGTGGTGCAATTTTGGCCATCCCCAAAGGTCACCGCGAAGCGGGTGTGGCGTTGGGTCTGTCGAAATTCCGTATCTTCACCAAACTGATCATGCCGCAGATGTGGCGCATCGCCCTGCCCGGTCTGGGTAACTTGTTCATGATCCTGATGAAAGACACCGCGCTGGTATCGGTCATCGGCCTGGAAGAAATCATGCGTCACGCGCAAATCGGCGTGACCGTGTCCAAGCAGCCGTTCACCTTTTATATGGTGGCCGCATTCATGTACCTGGGCCTGACGATTCTCGCCATGACCGGCATGCACTTCATGGAAAAACGCGCCGCTCGCGGCTTCGCGAGGAGCACCCAATGAACTGGGACGTCATCATCAAGTGGCTGCCGAAACTGGCTCAGGGCGCGACGCTGACCCTGGAACTGGTGGCCATCGCCGTGATCGCCGGTTTGCTGCTGGCAATTCCACTGGGCATCGCACGCTCGTCGCGACTCTGGTACGTGCGGGCATTTCCCTACGGCTACATCTTCTTTTTCCGTGGCACGCCGTTGCTGGTTCAACTGTTCCTGGTCTACTACGGCCTGGCGCAGTTCGATGCGATCCGTAACAGCTCGATGTGGCCGTACCTGCGCAATCCGTTCTGGTGCGCTACCGCAACCATGACCTTACACACCGCGGCCTACATCGCCGAAATCCTGCGCGGCTCGATTCAGGCGATTCCAAAGGGCGAGATTGAAGCTGCCCGGGCGCTGGGCATGTCCCGAGCCAAAGCGATGTTCTACATTATCCTGCCCCGCGCAGCGCGCATCGGGCTGCCGGCCTACAGCAACGAAGTCATCCTGATGCTCAAGGCCAGCGCCCTGGCCAGCACCGTGACCCTGCTGGAACTGACCGGCATGGCCCGCACCATCATTGCCCGGACCTACCTGCCGGTGGAGATCTTCTTCGCGGCGGGCATGTTCTATCTGTTGATGGCTTACGTGCTGGTTCGCGGCTTCAAGCTGCTGGAGCGCTGGCTGCGCGTCGATGCCTGCCAGGGGCGTTGATTTCTGCGTGCTGACGGGTGAGGCCTTACTCACCCGTTTCACGGCGCTGGATGCTTTTCTGATCGAGCATCAGGCGCTGTGGAAGCCTCGGCCGTTTACACATCAGCAGCTTCCCTGGGAAGCGTCCTACCCCGAGTTGGCAACCTGGCTACGAGGGCGATCGCTGGAGGACGCGGAACACGCTCATAACAACCCAGCTCTTTTGGACGCACCGGAGCCGTTTGCCTCATTGGCGGCGATGTCCCTTGAGTTGATCGCTGTGGAGGAGTTGCCAGCGCATACGCTTGAAACGGCGGGTCATCGACTGAATGTCGATGTGCCGGGGCGCAAGTGGCAGCAAATCGAAGCCTTCGCCAGTCGCTTGCAGTTTGCTGATGCACCGAGCCATTGGCTGGACTGGTGCTCGGGCAAAGGCCACTTGGGACGACGGTTGCTGACAGCCGAGCAACAGCTGACCTGCCTGGAATACGACCCGGCGCTGGTCGCCAGCGGTCAGGCACTCAGCCAGCGTCATCAATTGCATGCGTTGCATGTCGAGCAAGATGTACTCGCTGCGGATGCCGCCTCTTTCTTGAAGGCTGACCACACGCCGGTAGCGCTGCATGCCTGCGGTGATCTGCATGTGCGGCTGATGCAGCTCGCCAGCGCCACCGGTTGCAAGCAACTGGCCATTGCCCCTTGCTGCTACAGCCGGATCAGTGTGAGCGAGTACCAGACGCTTTCCTCGTCAGCCAAGCGCTCCGACCTACAGCTGTCCCTCGATGATCTTTCGCTACCGATGAGCGAAACCGTCACCGCTGGTGCTCGCGTCCGACGTCAACGTGACACCTCCATGGCCCGACGCCTGGCCTTCGACCTGCTGCAGCGGCAACTGCGTGGCATAGACGAATACCTGCCCACCCCTTCCCTGCCCAGTGCCTGGCTGGATAAATCCTTCGCTGATTACTGCCATCATTTGGCCGCGCTTAAAGAGTTATCCACAATCGGCCCGCAGGATTGGTCAGCACTTGAAGCCGTCGGTTGGCAGCGATTGGCCGAAGTGCGCAATCTCGAGCTACTGCGCGGACTTTTCCGACGCCCGTTGGAGCTTTGGCTGGTACTCGATCGGGCACTTTTCCTCTCCGAGCAGGGTTATGCCGTTCGCCTCGGCACCTTCTGCGAAACCCCACTTACACCGCGTAATTTCCTGATCCTGGCTGAGCGCCCTTAAAGCGCCTCAGCCTGTGGATAACTCTGGGGATGAAATTATCGTGGATCCAATATATACGGCTGTTTCGGGGCTGAAACACAACTGTTCAATTTTCGTACACCTGTAAAAAAATCGGAAAAACAGGCATTTGCGATCAAATGAGAACGGCTCCACAAATTTGCCTCTAAGCAGGTGCGGTACAGATCCCGTTGTGCATAAGCGTTCATCCAAAACAACATAAACGACCTGCGAAACCTGAACTATCTTTGCCAAACGCCAGAATTGCCTGGCGTTCAAACAGCAAGGAGCTGGGAAAAAACATGAGCACATTGAACAGTGCACAGGAAGCCGTCGATACCGTCGCCAACCAAGCCATTGATGCTGCGCTGCAGCAAACCTTCGCGGTGGGTGGCGCCATCATCAACAACGCAACGGGCGAGGTCATCGCCGCGCTGCACAACAACGTGCTGATGCCTTTCCCCGGCAGTGGCACCACGTACTTTCTACCTCATGATCCGACCGCCCACGGCGAGCGGCAATTGGTGGACTGGTACTACGAAAACGTCGCGCCATTGAACTTGCCACCGCCCAATCAGTTGACCGTCGTCACCACCCTGGACCCATGCGCCATGTGCGCCGGTTCGCTGCTGACTGCAGGATTTAACGTCGCCGTCAGTGCGATCGATGACTATGCAGGCATCAACTACAACAGTCAGTTCACCTTTCCGTCGCTGCCACCGCAGATCCGCCAACAGGCGCAGGACACCTGGGGTTATTACGCGATTGCGGCGCCTGTCAGCCGGGCCTATCAGGGTTCGACCAGCCCGGTGTTCGGCGGCCAGACCATCGACTCGGCGGCTTACTTCCTCACCAGCTCGATCTTCTCCGCCAGCGTCAACACCGTACGCGAGGCCAGCAACAACAGCGGTTTGCCACCGGATCAACTGCAAAACCCGGCAAACCTTCCGGCCAACAGCAAAGTCCGCCAGGCACTGACTGCGCTCAGCCCGTTTGCGCTGACCGTGCAATCGGCCAACCCACGCGACCCCGGCGCAGAACTCGCCCCGCCACTGTTACAAACCGCACAGCACAGCCCGGTGTTCAACTCGGTGGCCCTCATCGATCCATTCGGCAACCTGCTGGTGTGCCTGGGAGGCGTCGAGAACCAGTCGCCGATTCGTACAGCGTTCATGGAAACCACCCGCAACTACGCGGTCATGCGCTGGACCCTGATGAACGACCCCGACCCGACGGTTCGCGCCCAGGCCGAGCAATACCTGACGCATCCGAAGTACGGCACCTTCGTCTTCCTCTACGCACCCGACCCCACCACCCCGCAGGCCGTGATGACCTTCGGCGCGTACGGTTCGACCATGGAAGGCCCCGTGCCCCAGAGCTATCCGTCCAACCTCCAATACGTGCTGCTGCCGGGCAACACCACCGCACAAGCGCTGTCGACACTGGCCCAAAACCTGCCGCCGTTCTACACGCAAAGCGTGCAAGTGGCTCCCGCGCAGGTGCTGAGTCAGGACTTGATTCAAGCGGTTAAAAACGGCGTGTAATGCTTTAAAGCAATCGCCTTGGCCGGCCCCGCAGAAGCGTCCCCGGGGCCGGCCTGACGCCTGCGCAAAAATAGTCTGAATTCAGGGGTTTACAGAACCAACCCAATCGCTATAATCGTCGCCCAACACGCCGGTATAGCTCAGTTGGTAGAGCAACTGACTTGTAATCAGTAGGTCCCGGGTTCGACTCCTGGTGCCGGCACCATCCAAGGTTCCAGAGAAGGCTTTCAAAATCTCTGAAACCCCCGAAAAACCCGCCTTATGGCGGGTTTTTTCGTTTTGGCGTTCCGTCGGATTCCGCCAAAATCTTATGGATACCAGCCGTTTTAAGGATAAAGATAGGGGTAAGGTCATTCGATAAAGGGAGGAGTACCCTTATGTCGCGCACCACTGCCCCACTCTCCGATTCGGCTTGCCGTTCAGCCAAGCCCACCGACCGCGTCTACAAGCTTTTCGACGGCGACGGCCTCTACCTTTTGGTCCAACCCAATGGCCGCAAAGGCTGGCGTTTCAGGTATGTAAAACCTGATGGTCGTGAAGGACTGACCTCGTTCGGCAACTACCCCATGATCGGCCTCGCCGATGCGCGCAAGAAGCGCCTGGAGGTCAAGCGGATGCTGGCGGAAGGGATCGCCCATCGAGTCCAAACACCAGGCCAAGACGCAAGCCACAATCCGAGGCCGAACCTTTGAGAGCGCAGCCTTGGACTGGCACAAAGCGATGTCTGCCAAATGGGCTCCGGGCCATGCCAAGACTGTCCTCAGCCGTCTCAAAACCCATGTTTTTCCACTAATCGGTGATCGCGCTATTGTCGACCTAGACACTCATGACTTGATGCAACCTCTGGAAGCGATCCAGAAACGCGGCACGATTGACGTCGCATTAAGGGTACAAAACTACCTGCAAAGCATCATGCGCGAGGCGAAACGTGCTCGGCAGATCGCGGCAAACCCTGCCTCCGACCTTGAAGGTTTGATCAAAGCGCCGAGGGTAGTTCACCGCCCAGCTTTACCCTTATCGCGCCTGCCTGAATTGCAGGAGCGCATCGACACCTACAAAGGACGAACGCTGACTCGGCTGACAGTCATGCTCTCGCTACATGTGTTTGTCCGCTCCAGCGAACTGCGCTTCGCCCGCTGGAGCGAGTTCGACCTCAAGCGCGGCACCTGGGAGATACCGGACACTCGACCCGCGCTGGACGGAGTACCCTTTTCAACAAGAGGTACTAAGATGGCCGGGGACATCCACCTTGTACCCTTATCGCCGCAAGCCGTAACCCTGCTTGAACAGATCCGCACCCTCACCGGCGAATTCGACCTGGTATTTGCAGGCGATGCCAACCCGTCGAAACCGATGTCTGAAAACACGGTGAACAGCGCGCTTCGAAATATGGGTTACGACACCAAAACCGAAATCTGTGGCCATGGCTTCCGCTCGATGGCCTGCAGCGCACTGATCGAGTCAGGATTGTGGTCGGAGACAGCCATTGAACGGCAGATGAGCCACAAAGAACGCAACAACGTCCGCGCTGCTTACATCCACAAGGCCGAATTCATTGAGGAGCGCAGATTGATCATGAACTGGTGGAGCCGGTACCTTGAGACGAATCGACAGGAGCATGTCACCCCCCACGAATTCGCGAACCAGACCGGACTAAACGTCACTCGCTTAAAAGCAAAACGTGGCGCAACTGAGTAAGCGCTCGGTCTTTTATATCTCAGTGATCCGCTTGTCCACGCGGGTCCATCCAAACAGGGCTGCAAAGCCGCCCTGTTTGGATGGACCTCACTTAAAAAATCTAAAGCCCACGCAACTGTCTGTGGAAAACCACTGATTTCCACCGGTGGATAATTTCATCCACAGCCGCAGAACTCCCGAAAATTCGAGCCTTGACCCGAATTATCCACAGGCGTAGAAAAGATCAGGCAAAGCGCTGTCGTTGACAGCAACCCAGGTAGCCAGAACCTTTAAGGCTACGCCACACCGTGGTGGTTCTCCCAAAGTGCGATTAGCGTCCGGCGGCTCGCACGGTCACAGTGATGTGATGGATGCCTACTTTTATCAGTGTGCCCACTGCGGCAACTCATCCCCTTTCATAGCTGCCCTGCAGCAACCTATTCGCTTGGCCATTTCCTTGCGCCAACCTACGCCCGTCTCTTTCTCCCGGAAAGAGACGGGCGCTCCTACCGCTGCTGCAGCCCAACTCGTACAAGGCGTTGCGGCATTCTCCTTCGTGACAATCGGCGTGACAAACACCAACGTCACCAGCAACAGCGATGCAGAAGACGGTGCCGCAGCCCACGGAATGGGCTGCACCTGACTGACAGTCAGGTATGCCCCGATCATCGCATCACTGCCTTCATCCGACTCAGGATCTCGCGGCGCTAGTCTCGTCAGCCAGTGCAGCCTTCACCCGCCCACTTCCTCGGAAGTGCTCAGGAGGCCAGATCATGAGATGCCCAAGCTCCTGATCGTAAAGAGCCGTCAGTCCCGCGTTAGTGGACAACCCTCACAGGTCGCAGGGGCCTTGATCCCTGATAACACTCAGCATTCTTGGCGGGATGACGTGGGGATGGTTTCAAAGGTTTAGCTTTGAGAGGAGTTTAATCATGACACTGGTAGGTAGACGCAACGGACGCAATTTTGGCTATGGCCGACAACTGAGTTATGCCGGCCCGCAGGCGCTCCGCGACTTGTTTGGCGGTGGGCATTACGGCACGGTCAAAGCGCACAGTGATCGCTGGCTGGCATTTGTGCAGTGGTGTCGGTCGGAGGATGGGCCAGGGTTCAACGATGCGCGGCAGATTGATCGGCAGACCTTGTTGGACTATGTCGAACATCTGCGTCAGCAAGTTGAACAAGGTGAGCTCGCCATAGCCACTGCGCAAAACCGATTGTGCAGCGTGAACCGAACCATGGCCGCGCTTCGCGGTGATCAGTATGTGAAGGTGCCGAGTCCGAGCAAGGCTTTAGGACTGCAGCGCACAACCGTCCGCACAGCAGCCGCGCAAGGCCAGGATCGTGAACAAGTTAAGCGGATCCTCGAGGCGCTTTACGAACACCAACTGCCGCGTGCGGCTGCCATCGTGCAGTTGGCCCGAGCTACCGGCATGCGCTTACGCGAGGCCATCTTAGCCGACCTTCCGCGCCTAAAACGCGAAGCCGAACACTACGGCAAGATCAACATCCAGGATGGCACCAAAGGGGGCCGATCCGGCGCGTCGGCACCTCGCTGGATCACGGTAGATGATCATATTCGCGAAGCGCTGAGATTCGCCAAACAGGTCTCGCCCGACGGCAGCCACAACCTGCTTGCGCCGAACGAAAGCTACCTCGATTTCCAACGGGATATCGTCCGCGCCGCACGGGACCTCCTCCATCAGCAGAACCTCAAAGGCTTTCATGAATTACGGGCGGCCTTTGCATGCGAACGCTATGAGCAAATCACACAGCATCCCGCGCCTATCAACGATGGCCATTGCTACCAACTTGACCGATACCTCGATCAGGAGGCCCGAGTGAAAATCAGCTATGAGTTGGGGCACGGTCGCATAGAAGTAGTATCAGCTTATATTGGTGGTCGAGCATGAGGGAGCCTTTCGATATGGAGCTTTTTTTGGCGGGCATAATGTCAGGGGCGAACGCAACGAAGAAGCGTCATGTTCGTCAAGCAGCGATTATCCAGCAAGAAATAAACAAACACTGGACAGAGTGCAACCCATGGAGATGGAAGAAAAAACACTTAACTTGGTTTATAAACGAAAAACTAAAAAACCATAGCAATTATACCCGCTACCACTATGGGCTAACAATGAAGCTAATTATCAAACGACTTGAAAGAAATTGGCGCATAAAATTAAAAACAATATCTCCGAGCAATACGCAAAAAAATCCAGCCCCCTAGAAGCTGGATCTACTAAAGAAAACCTATCAAACATCCATTAAAAATCGCCTAGATCAACAGCCTCAGGATGGACAGTTCTGTATAGCGCATAACCGTGAATAACTGCCGTAGTTGGAACAAGTCCAACCGCTCGTATAAATGTTGCCATCGCATCTATATGCGATCCGGAAGTCACAACATCGTCAACAATAACAACGTGATTAACATCGTCAATTGAATCCGTACCGTTGAATATTCCGAGAGTATCAAAATGATCGTCCATGTCCCTTCTGCCGCCGGTCAAGTGCGAAGGCGATCTCGGCCAAAAACGTTCGAAAGAGCTACACACCTCGATATTCAACCCGGCTTCGTTTCCGTTAATCCAAAGTTTCCACCAATCACAAATCAAGTCCATAGTGTATGTAAGATTGCATTCCCTTGGTACTGATGAAGGCACCGGCACAAGTAAAATCTTCCCTTGTATATTCCTCGAACGGCACCACTCGACGAAACTTCTTTTATAATGTCCTGCCTTACTCATTAACGGCGCTGTTTGATAAAGACCATTAACACCAAATGACGGAACTCCACGCTTGGCGTTATGGTGGCTGATAGGCAAATCTTTTGCGCGCTTGACGATAGATCGAAGATCTAATGACGCATATCTATCGGTATTATTACGGTACTGTGTTCTGTCTGGAACATATTCCTGGCCGTGTCCAATATTTTCGGGGGGCACGTGGATTCGTTCAACAACATTTATATCTATAGTATGGTAGTCAGAATCAAATGCATAAGTCGCATGGGACATATGGCCATTTAAAAAATTCGTTATATGACTCTGAAGCTCTTCAAACGTCCGGGCAACAACCGTAGGCCTTGACCATCGAGTTACCACATCAATATCATGTCGAGAACCCCATGCAGCCAAGATTGAAGGTACGCCTAAAGCGTGAGCCATATATATGTCTTTAGGACTGTCCCCAACAACTAATAACTCAATATCCGCAAAGGCAAAAAGTGCCGAGATTTGCGTTCTAAGGTCAAGTATATTGGTGATGGGCTTCGATTGTGATCCGAAAATCAACCGATTATCAATATTGTAGCCCGTTTGTCGTAACACATGAGCGCAATATTCAGCAGGAGAATCGGAGACGATTGCCACTGCGAGGTTCGGAGTCTCAGCAAGCGCATTAATATACGCAGGAAGCCGGGTATCATAAACTGGCAAGCTAATTCTGCCACTTGCTATTTCTTCTAAAACCGCCTGCCTCCCAGCACTTGACCGCATATAAGCCTGGCAGTCACTGGTATTTACAAGTGTAAGATCCAAATCAAGAAGTAGTACCCGCATCAAAATTCTCCCTTATAACCTTAATTCTATCCTTATATTTTAAAACCCAACTGTATGTGCTTTCGTGAATGTTATTCTCAAGCACATAAAGTTGCTTATTTTGCTCTAAACAAATTCTAATAGCATATTGGGTGCCGCTTTTATCACCGGCGCGAGCGACAACAACTCCGTCAGTAGATAAAGCGACAGTAGTTCTATTTCGATTCGCAAAATATGATCCAAATGAACCTACGCCTATAGGGTATTCACTAACCAATAGATCGCTTTCTGCAATTTGCGATTGAAGCTCTCGATTTTCTTTCGGGTAAAACATATCGAGTGGCGTACCTAATACCGCGATAGTTCGGCCTCCAAAGCGAATCGCTGCTTTATGTCCCAGAGTATCTGAGCCGGAAGCCAAGCCACTAACTATCGCGTCAATTCCGGAGCTCAATAATCTTTTAATCACACGTGTTCCGTGATCAATATGATTAGAATTTACTAACTCCCTAGTCCCTACAAAAGCTATTGACTTTTCGACATCAAGGAGAGAAATATCGCCCAACGTGTAAACTATAGGTGGAGTACCTGGATGCGCGCCAAGTTTAATTGGATATATAGAATCAAAAATAGTTACAGCTTTAAAAACCCCAGAAAACTTAATAAGCTTCGCATACACTTTCTTTGCTATATCTTCATCTACTGCAACAAGAGCAAATATATCATTATATAAATTTTCAACCGAGCCCGCTTGCTCAAGCATTTTACGAAAATCATCATTTCCCTTCGCACTGCCAATGGTGATTTTTTTTGAAAGTGCGAGCACCGCATGAATCCATGCCGTTCTCAAGTCAGAGGAGTCGAGATTTTCGAGATACACAGTAAAATCCTTAACAAACCAATGATCACCGGACAATCCGGGTTTTGCTCCAATCGAAAGACCAATGGTGCAGCTCCATAGATGATGGCACATTAACACCATTATAGGCACGATAGGAAGTTATACGTTGGTATAACATGGCGTCAGCCGTGCAGCCACTCTGAACCGCGCTCAGCAACTCGTCGCTGAACGGTGAGCGGCTTGTAATCGCGGTCGCCCAACAGGCCATCACTCCGCAGCTCAAAGGTTTTCATAGATCAAAACCTTTCCTTTAAACCGCGGCATAAGCTCGCAAAAAGGGCGATTATGGGTTAGCCCATAGCATTAGGTTCGGTACCCACTACGCTTCAGATACCTAGAAAACAATAGAGGTAATCCACGAAGTGGCGCTCTTTTCACCCACTCCTCAAGGTCAACGACCTCACTAGGAATCATTTTTCGCAACCTGAGCGCAATACTCCTGTTAATACCAAGCGACATGAGCTCAAGAACCTTAGGATCAAAACTGCCAAGTTCAATCATCGCAGGTAAGCTTAAGGAGTATGCGTTTTCCTCTTTTTGCTCTTCCGTAAGCGTGTGACTAACAATATCAGACCACAAAGAAAAATACTTAACCATAATAAATGTAATATTTCTGCTTATATGATCAGTAACAAATCGCGCAGCACTATCCACCTTTGAATCTTCTTGTTCATCTTCTCCGACCGCCTCATTTAAAATTCTTTCGATAAAATACCTATGAGACTTACCGGCCATCCAATAATAAGCATCATAGACTAAACGCCTAATCGATATATATGATCCCCACCGATTCGAATTAATCTCGTGTTCAATATTAAAAACATCATTCAGCTTCTGCGCTATAGATTCAAACTGTGAATAAAATGTTGGCTCGTCAGAACTGTCAACTCCCCCCTTAGATTTACGACTGACGGCAAATTTTTTGGTAATCCAATCTTCCAGTGGCTCAGCAACAATTAGCTTATAAAGCTTATCTTGCAACAATGGATCAATGTATGGATTCCTTTGCAACAGCTCAGAAGGAATTGATAGAGACAAACTAACGGGCGCTAGTTTTTTAGCGATAGCATCTCTGTATTTATCGGGAATCTGTGCACTTTCAAGTATGCGCTGATAATGCGCTGAATCAGCAGCATGGAGTTGGCGTATGTAAGAAACTGTAGGATAAAGCTTTTCTCCATTCTCAACCTCCACAATATGAGAGCGTTCCTTATCAACAAGCTGATAAATTCTTTCAAAGTTATCTTCTAATGCAGACACTACCGAAGGACGTATTGTTTTCTGCTTATTGTCGGTTATACGTCCAGAAGCCCACTCTTCATCGATAATATCTAAACAATAAACCTCACCATAAAGATTAGTACTAGCTCGCCCGGCACGCCCAATGAGGTTCATGAACTCAAATTGAGTAAGTGCCGTAGCTCCCACCTTAGGATTTATAACTATCAATTTATCTGCAGGAAGATTGACTCCCTGAATCAACGTGGAGGTACAAACCAAATTCTTGATGTGATTATTTGTATATAACTCCTCGATTTCCATTCGAGCGATGTCAGGGAGTCCCGCATGGTGAAACCCGACACCAAGACGTAAAGTTTTTATTAGACAATAATCAGGATGAATTTCGTCAGCCAAATACTCGAGCAAGTCTTTTATATCCTGTGATGCTCCCTCGGTAATCGACGCATTAGACATACCAACTATAGGAGCAATTTTATTAGCCCACTTCTCTGCGGAGCTTTTACTAGGTGAAAACACAATACAACTATCATTCTTGTCAATATTATCCATGAACGCGGCAATTGCTTCGCCGTGGTTGTTTTTTGCTTTAGAGTATATAGACTTTTTAAGCTTCAACTCCCCTCCAATCACCTTACCGGTCTGGCTAAACAATCTGTAGCTGGCTATTTTTTCCCTCGGCTTAAATGTAATTGAAGCCTTGATCTGAAATACAGGACTAGAAATTGTTGCTGCCTCAACAAGTTTAATCTTAGCAACCTTTTTTATAGGGTCTGCCACATTATGAATGAAAGGTCCTGCAAACATAAACTGAGTATTGCGCCACTTCGTAACCATTCGGTAAAGCGCATTCTCGAACACGATACCTCGGCTGGCATCTTCTAAATTGTGAATCTCATCAAAAAACACAATTTTTGGAGGCTTAGACATTTCATCTTGAAGGGTCTTAATACAGCGTTCCGGAGTAAGTACAAACACCACTGATTTATCGAATTTTTCCAGTTCTCTATATGTAGTATAGATGTGAGCCGACTCACCCAGCGCGATCTTAAGTTCGGAGCTAGCCTGGTTAATCAACGCTTTAGTAGGAACTATATAAAAAGCAACGGACGGCTTCTGCAGAAGCATCTCCACTATATACTTCTGAATAATAAACGACTTTCCCGCTGAGGTCGGCGCCGATATAGCTGTATTATGTCCAGCTATCAATGTATCCCACAGTTTCCGCTGGAAATCAGTAAATGTTGCAGTGGTGCTATCAAAAAACTCCTGCGTCAAATAACTCCGCTTAGCCGACAGCTCAAAATCAAGCACCGTGCTGAAATTACTTTGATATTGTCCGTTGCTAAATATATTCGGAACATGCTTGCTGGATAATAAATTTCCAGTTCGAGATTGAAGTATGTAGCAAGCTTTACGGTAGACTTCGTTACTTGGGTCATTTAGAAATAGAAGTGCCCCGTAAGAATTAGCTAAATTTTTAAGTGCCTCTGAGCTTCCTGTTGCGACTATTGATGCCAACCACGTCGCTTTTCGTAACTGCTCTACCGATAACGAAAGGTGCTCAGGAATGCTGATACCTTTCTTTTTCAAAAATAGGCTTTCTAAAAGCGCATCATATACTGAACAGAAACCCGGGTGCTTAGAGGCATCCTCCGATAGCTTTGTACTCTGGCTCATATTATTTCTCTTCCTTGAACTCTATATTATGAATTGCCTTGTACAAGGACTTCTTAAAACCTCCAACATCTGACATCGGAATAAGAAAAAAATCTAAATGAACTTTTTTTAGCTTCTTATAGCCGTCCACCTTTCCATTAATAGACTCAGACAGCTTCAACCCATTCTTAGAAATCCATTTCTCCACAAGTTTTTCCGCGTGGCTTTTACTTGTGCATTCATCTTCAATTTTTGATATTCCTGCATCATCGTACACAAGAAGAACCGGGTGAGTTTTGATACAGCTTTGATATTCATCCGTCCCTGGCAAAAATGCATTGTAAATTGTCTCTAACTGATCCAACGAGAAATTTTCAGATATATTTGAACGCGCGATAAACAATTCATGCGACAGGGCGCTAGAGGAGTAATTTTGGTGAAACCTATCTAGGGACTCC
This sequence comes from Pseudomonas sp. ACM7, assembly GCF_004136015.1. Classification (NCBI taxonomy): domain Bacteria; kingdom Pseudomonadati; phylum Pseudomonadota; class Gammaproteobacteria; order Pseudomonadales; family Pseudomonadaceae; genus Pseudomonas; species Pseudomonas sp. ACM7. The sequence continues at coordinate 2,320,975 of NZ_CP024866.1, forward strand.
AAGGAACTATCTGTGGCCTTACTAAAACTCTGATGAATTTTTGACTCTCCGATGAAGATTGACATTTCATCACCATACTTGCCAAAAAATACACCATCACCGCCTTTTACTTGATCATTGACATTGGTCAGAAGCCTCAATTTATGAGAGACCATCGGAGCTTTAAGAACAGCCTCTACCAACATGTAGAGCATCAATTCCCCGTACTTCCCATCCATCACAGGATTAGTACTACCAAAATGGGCCGCCGCTCGTCTAAATGGTTCAACGCCCTCAAGTTGAAATTTCTGAATTTCCGAACGCCCAAAGATAAAGTGCTTGATAGAGTCAGCCAAATACTCGACAAGAGCTAAAGTTTCTTGTTCAGTACCAGAGAACTTAACTGAAAGGACTCTAACTTTCGTCTTTATTTTCTCTTGAGATGGATGCTGGATAAAAAACTTATCAACCCATTTTAGGTCCGTTGATATGTATTTTTCCCATTTTTCGGACTTCAGATCTTCCATTTTTCCTTCCCTGAACAAACGCGACAAATCAAACCGCAAAGAGTGGTCTAGCTCGTGACGCCATTATGCCACCACTCTTGAGAAGGTAGGCACTGGTAGTTTGGGTAAGGCTGAGAAAGCTCTTTAGGGTAAATGAAGAGGTAGAATTGAAAACAAACTTAAATAACATATTGATTATAAAGAACTTTATTTCAGATTCGACTCCTGGTGCCGCACCATACAAAACAAAGCCCTCGTAGAAATACGAGGGCTTTGTTGTTTCCGGGGTTTGAGTTTCTATGCCCCGACGGTTTCGATCAGTCGAACTCCGTCGACTCCGAAAGGTGCTCCCAAGCGTCGATTTCCGCCTGAAGGTGCGCAATCTTTTCGCGCACCAGCCTCACAGCATCCTTACCCAGTAACAGATGAACCGGCGGCTTTTGCGCAGCCACCAGGGTCAACAATGCCTGCGCCGCTTTGTGCGGATCGCCGGCCTGCTTGCCACTTTTTTCTTCACGCGCCTTGCGGACCGGATCGAACACCGCGTCGTACTCACTCAATGTACGACCCGAACGGATCATCGAGCGGCCTGCCCATTCGGTACGAAACGAGCCCGGCGCCATGGCGGTCACGTGGATGCCCAGACTTTCCACTTCTTTGGCCAGCGCTTCACTCACGCCTTCGAGGGCGAATTTGCTGCCGCTGTAGTAGGCGATGCCCGGCAACGTGATGAAGCCGGCCATGGACGTGATGTTGACGATATGCCCCCTGCGCCGCTCACGCATACCGGGCAAAACCGCCTTGATCATTGCCACCGCGCCAAACACATTAACGTCGAACTGACGCTGCAGTTCAGTCAGCGGCGACTCCTCTAGAATGCCCTCATGACCATAACCGGCGTTGTTCACCAACACGTCGATCTGGCCCACCTCGCGCAGAATATCGGCCACCAGCGGCTCAATCGCCGGAAAATCGGTGACATCGAGTACGAACGCTTTGGCGCGATGAGCATCCAGCGCTTCGAACGCAGCACGCTCGGATTCGCGCCGCACCGTACCCACCACCGTGTGCCCCGCCGCCAGCGCTGCTTGCGAAAAAGCCAGGCCGAAGCCTGAACTGACTCCGGTGATCAGGAAAATCTTATGAACATGGATGGTCATGGTGCGCTCTCCAATGAAAACGCCGTCGACATTGATCGACGGCGTTGGGACAGGTCGGGCCTTAGTGACCGGCGCTCTGACCACCATCGACGTGCAGGATCTCGCCAGTGACGAAGTTGGCACTGTCCAAATAAACAACTGCCTGCGCAATATCACTGATCTCACCCATGTGCCCAACCGGGTGCAGGTTCCCCAGCGCTTCATGAGTTTCCTCGCCGTGCATCGGCGTCTTGATGATACCTGGGGAAACCGCATTCACCCGAATCCCACGCTTGGCGTACTCAATGGCCAGGGATTTGGTTGCCGCATTCAGGCCACCTTTGGTCAACGACGCCAGTACCGATGGCACACCATCGATGGCGTGATCTACCAGGCTGGTGGTGATGTTGACGACGTGGCCGCTGCCTTGTTTTTCCATTTCGGTGATCGCGAGTTGGGTGATGTAGAAGAAGCCGTTCAGGTTCACCGACAGCACGTTGGCGTAGTCTTCCGCGGTGTACGCGGTGAACGGCTTGGCGATGAAGATACCGGCGTTGTTGACCAGGGTGTCGATGCGGCCAAAACGTGCGATGGCTTCACGGATGACTTGCTGGGCGACTTCCGGCTTGCCGATGTCGCCCGCCACGGTGAGGATGTCCGGGTCGGTGGACGGTTTGATCGAACGCGAAGTGGCGACAACCTTGTAATCCAGATCACGGAAGGCCTTGACCATGCCTGCGCCGAGACCTTGGGAAGCACCAGTAATAACGATGACTTTTTTCGAATTGCTCATGATGAACCTCAACTAATAAATGATGGTTTGAAAAAGTAAGTAATCAGGCTTCGGCGGGGGCCTTCGCCATTTGTCTCAACATCTGTTCGTAGTACTCGACCGACTGCGAACCGGACACCAGGTGACGACCGTTGAGCACCATGGCCGGTACCGAATTGATGCCGCGCTGGCGGTAAAAGGCTTCAAGCTCACGCACTTCCTCAGCGAACGCTCCGGACGCCAACACCTCTTGAGCCGCCGCCGCATCCAGTCCCGCTTCAGCAGCCAGACCCACCAGCGTCTCGCGATCGCTCGGGTTCCGGCCGTCGGTGAAATAAGCGCGCAGCAGGATTTTCTTCAGTGCGACCTGCCGCCCTTCCTGCAACGCCCACATCAACAACCAGTGAGCATCAAACGTGTTGTAGAAGTGGCTGCGCTTCTCCAAATCGAACTTGAAACCAATGGCCGCACCACGTTCGATCTGCATCGCTTTGCCGGCGGCGACGTCTTCGGCGGTTCGTCAATATTTGCGCATCAAGTGCTCAACCGCTTTTTCGCCGACTGCCGGCATGTCCGGGTTCAACTCGAAGGGCTTGTAAGTCAGCTCCACCGAGACTTCACCCGCCACGTTCTCGATCGCCTGCTCCAGCGCCGTCGCACCCAACGCGCACCACGGGCACACAACGTCGGAGATGAAATCGATGGAGACGGTCGCGGTCATGACTGCCCCTCCGCCTCAGCCAGTTGCTTGCGGTACTGGGTGGTGGTGATGCCGGCGTAGCCCCAGTTATCGGTGTCGACTTCTTCGATCACGATGTGGGTCAGGTGCGGATCCTTGTTGAGGACGCGTTCCAGGGTTTCAGTGATTTCGGCGATCACCTGAGCTTTCTGCTCAGAGGTAACGCCATCGCGGGTGATGCGAACGCTTACGAAAGGCATGAGGAATCTCCAAGTGACCTTCCCTTCGGAATGAATGGGTCGGCGTTGGAGCTCAATGTATGGAGTTAGCTGGAGGGGATAAAGGTGGGGACGGGAACATCATTAGTTACATGATGTAATTAGCTAGACGCGAAATTTTTGTACCTGACAACGATCTCTTTGGTTCGAACGTGTCGCTATTTTTCAATTTCTGCGACACGTCTTGATGTTATGTCGCTGCCAACGACATGCGGTAAAACTTCCTTTTCGCTCTGGAAATGGCGATTGGAGCGCCCTCAGGCCAGCTCCCAGTCTTTATGCTAAATTATGGCTGGCCAATAATTATGGCGTATCCATAAAAAGAGGTAATTGCATGAGCAGCATTTTTCAGCGTCCTGAATTGGCCGAAGAAATGGCGAACCAGCTTCTCAATCCGGGCGTTCTCGATGAAGGTTTGCGCTCAGGTCTGTTTTTATCCGGCCTGCGAAGGACCGGAAAAACGACATTCCTGAGGAGCGACCTCATCCCTGCGCTGGAAGAAGCGGGTGCTCTGGTCATTTACGTCGACCTATGGAGCGACACACTGGCCAATCCAGCGACACTGGTGCATGACGCCATCCGTAAAACCCTGCAAGAGCTGCAAACGCCGGGTTCCGGTTTGCTCGAAATGCTCAAGCGTGTCAGCGCTGCGGATATAGGCGCTGCAGGATTCAAATTTGGTTTCAAACTCGACAGCATCGGGAACTCAGGTGGGCCAACGCTGGCGCAGGCGCTGACAGAGGTTGTTGATCAAGCGAAAACCGACTTGGTGCTGATCATCGACGAAGTACAGCACGCCATTTCATCCGACGATGGTAATCAGCTGCTTCTGGCACTCAAAGCTGCTCGTGATGCGATCAATCCTCGACCAGATACACCGGGTTACTTTCTGTTTATTGGAACGGGATCGCACAGGGCGCAAGTCAGCGAACTCACGGCAAAGAGGAACCAGGCGTTTTCTGGCGCGACATCGACAGCGTATCCAGTACTGAAAGGGGATTACGTTGAATACTTGCTTAACCGGCTCGCTGCGACGGTGAAGAAAGAAAAGCTACCTTCACTCGAAGTCGCCATCGAAGCATTCAATACCTTGGGGAACCGGCCTGAGGAAATGCTCAAAGCCTTGCGACAGCTCATGCAGCAAGAAGGTGATCCCGATCTTTTCCTGCCTGTTATTGCCAGCACTTTGCGCTCGGCGGCGGCCAGCATCGAACTAGAAAAAGTGGAGCTGTTAGGTAGTTTGGCTCAGGCTATTTTCAACAAAATCGCGTCTACGGAAGGCGATGCTCGGGGTATTTTCTCCATCGATGCTGCAGCTGAGTATTCGAAGATCGTGGGTCGTGAGGTGCGCGTTGAAGAAATTCAGCCAGTGGTAATTGCACTGGTTGCCGAGAACATCATCATGCGGCGCGGGCATGGAATTTATGCGATTACGGACCAGTTTGTTCAAGAGATTTGGTTGGAAGAACGAGCGCTGATTGAAGCTAGCTAGCGATCTCTACGCTGCTGCCGTTGCTTGTCGAACAATCCATTTCACACCGACGCCACCACCTAGCCACGATTGCGCATCCTTCCCCCTCAAGCTACCTTCAGACCGTCGCTGCCAATTCAGCGACCGGGCCTGATAACCCGAGTAAGATACAGGCGCACAAGCGCCCATAATCACGATTGTTGGCGTTTTTTTTGTGCCTGCATTTCCGTGTAATGGCGGCTGTGCGTGGGAGACCTTCGGGTCTGCCGGGTTCCTGTATCTCCGGTTTATCAGCCCGCGCATAGCTGCCACCCATTCGCCTGATAACGAACGTGGTAGCTCTAACTTTGATTCAGGAGTTTTTGCTAATGCCCGCTACCGATCCGGCCAAAATTTGCGTTCCCGCTTCACTGGTTATCTCCCACCACCGCCCAAAAACCGGAGGTGCCCAATGACCAACCCCCAAGACCTGAAAACCATCGGCCTCACCCCTTTCTCCTACCAAGCCAACCAACCACTGTTCCGCATCAACGCCGGTGTCCCGATCATCCAGGCCCTCTCCCACGCCTCCGACCTGCTCCACATCGCCAAACTTCTCGCATCAGACGCCGCGATGATTCGCGACACCGACCGGCATGCCTGGGCGTCGCATTTTTTGCAGGATATGAGCAAGGCGATCATCGATGACGTAGCGAAGGTGCTCGATGCACCGGGTAACAATCGCAACCAGTGACGTCGTCACATAGACCCAAGCCGCACGCGTAAAAAAGCCCCGAACCAGTCGTAATGCTGTTCACTTAAGCATTTGAGTCCTCGCTGGGCTTATCCGAAAAACCGATGCCTGATCTCTGGCATCGGATTTTTTATGTCTGTTCAACAGGACCTGCTCGACCTCGGCAACCCTTTCAACTTCTGCGATCTGAGCACCTTTACCCAAAACATCCCCATTGAGTGGGTCGCGTCTGCGCTGAATCTTTCCAGTCAGGCCACCATTCGCCGACGTCGCTTGCCTGCTGACCAGGTGCTTTGGCTGGTGCTCGGCATGGCGCTGTTTCGGGACGAACCCGTTCACGAGGTGGCCGGACGTTTGAACATTTGCGCCCAAGGCCTGGCCTCCGACCACCTGTTGGCCCGTGGCGGTGTAACCGAAGCCCGTAAGAGGCTCGGCGCCGATCCCGTTGAGTGGTTGTTCCGCAAGACGGGTACCCAATGGGGTGCAGAGCGCTATAGCGGTGACGCCCGGCACGATCTGCAGGTGTTCGCGGTAGACGGTGCGCTCTTGCGCACGGCGGATACGCCCGAGCTTCGGGATCACTTTGGGTCGGGAAATACCGCGACCGACCGCCAGACACCGTTTCCCATGATGTGGCTGGTGGTGTTGATGAATGTGCGTTCGCACTTGATCCTGGATGCTCAATTGAGCCCTTACCGACGCAGTGAAATGCGCTTGGCCGACGAGTTTTTGCAGCAGATCCCCGACCACTCGGTGACGTTATTCAACAAGGGGTTCTGGGGGGCTGAACTGCTGTCGAGCCTGAGCAACGCCGGCACCAACCGTCATTGGTTGATCCCGGCCAAAAAAGGCATGGTCTGTGAGGAAGTGGCCCGTTACAACGAGCATGATCGCCTGTTGCGCATGAAAGTCTCGCCACAGGTCAGGAAACGAAACCCCAGCCTTCCAACCCATTGGGAGGCCCGAGAAGTCAGCTATGAAATTCAAGGCAAGCCAAAGACCGTCATGACGTCATTACCGGCCAACACCTACAACACCAAGGCCGTTTCCAAGCTTTATCAGGAACGCTGGGAGATCGAATTGGGCTTCAGGGACATCAAGAGCTCGATGCAACAGACCGCAGTGACCTTGCGCAGCAAAAAAGTCGACCTGGTCTATCAGGAGGTATGGGGACTTTTGCTGGCTTACAACGTAATTCGTCGGGAAGCCAGTCAGGCGGCGGTGGCGTTTGGTCGAGCGCCATCGGACATCCGTTTCAAACCGGCCTGCCAGTACATCGCCGTCCAACTGATCGTCATGGCAGCGGCTAACCCGGTTTCAGCGACAGGGAGGCGATTGGCAGAGCTAAGGGTAGGTATTGGAGGATTATTTCTGGATCACCGCCCCAGGCCTTCGAGGCCAAGGACGGTGAAGATCTCAAAGACCCGGTTTCCAGTGGACCGTAAGGCTGCTCCGCTTAAGTGAACAGCATTACGAATCAATCGGGGCTTTTCCTTTCTCAGCCTTGCATCAAGCCTCGATAGCGCAACCGATCATCAGAATATGTTGATCGGGTAATCCACGAACACACGCACTTCATTACCGCTGGAGTTGTACTCACTCGATTTCTGCGAGACACGCAGGATGGAGCTGCGCAGTTTCACGCTCAGGTCTTTGGCCGGGCCGCTTTGCACGACGTATTTGAACTGGTTGAAGATTTCGCGCTCGGTACCGCCTTCGCTGGTGGAGGTGGTGATGTTGTCGCCGCGCACGTAGGCGAAGTTGTAGCTCAGGCCTGGAATTCCGAAGGTGCTGAAGTCGAGGCCGTAGCCCAGCTGCCAGCTGCGTTCGTCTTCGGCGTTGAAGTCGGACCAGTAGGAGTTCGCCAGGTAGATGGTGTTGCCACCGTCGCCGACGCGACCTTGATCCTTCTGGTAGCCGCCGTAGGGGTAGCCCAGGTTGCTGTCGCCGGTGCTGCGCTGGTGGGCTAGCGTGAACGAGTGCGCGCCGGTGGCGAATGTGGCGGCCAGGCTCCAGATCTTGTTGTCGTCGCCAGTGGCACCGCTGTCGCGGACGTAGGAATCGTCCAGCTTGGTGCGGTAGCCGTTGAAGTCCAGGGTCAGGGACTGATCCTTGTCGATCGGGAACATGTAGTTGGCGTTTACGTATTGCTTCTTCAACACGTCTTCGACGTCGGAGGCGTACAGCGCAGCCTTGAACTGTTCGGTGAACTGGTAGCTACCGCCCAACACGTTGATCGACTTCAGGCCACCGCTGTCACGGCCTTCAGCACTTTTGCGCGATTCGGCGGTGAAGCGACCGGCGTTCAGCTCCAGGCCTTTGATCTCCTTGGAGGTGATCAGCGTGCCGGTATAGCTTTCTGGCAGCAGGCGGGAGTTGTCGTAGTTCAGCACCGGCAGGACCGGCATCTGGTCGCCGTAAGTCAGAACGGTGCTGGATACGCGGAATTTTACTGCGCCACCGGCTTTGGCCAGGTCGCCGGCCGGGTTACCGCTGTCGCCTTCCTTGAAGAAGTCGATGCCTTGGCCGCCGCTGTGGCTACCACGGTCCAGACGCAAGCCGTACAGACCGAAGGCATCAACGCCTACGCCGACAGTTCCTTGGGTGAAGCCCGAGGTGTAGGTGCCGATGGCAGCCTGACCCCATTCACGCTGGTCGTCGTTGCCGTCTTTTTTGTCGCGATTGATGTAGGCATTGCGCAGCAGCACTTTGAGGCTGCTGTCTTCAACAAAACCCTTGGATTCGGCCTGGTCGTTAGCCATGACCTGTGTAGCACTCAACATCCCCAGAGCGATCAGGCTGATTCGCTTGTTCAACATTTTGTTCTTTTCCTTATGATCGGTTGATACGCGCTGTGTCGAACGGCTGAAACGGCGCTATCGCACTCTTTTTTCACCCCAAACAAAAAGGCCCGCGCACGAAGAGATCGTGGCGGGCCTTTTTGTTATTTTATGAGTCATGGCGGTTAGCTACAGGCGTGGGGCGAATCCTAGCCGCGCCCTTAACGATGTGTCAATTTCATGAATCGTCTGTAAATATGTGAAAACGTCTAAGAAATCACTTGTCGACGTCAATGGGCGCAGCCGTTCAGGTCACAGGTTTGGAGCTCCGATGATGATGCTTGTCCGGGAAGCGACTGACTCAGCCATGCCGCGAAGGCTTGCGGCTTGCCGAGCCACGGGCTGATATCGATCAGGTTGAATTGGCCGTTGTGTTCCAGGGCGAAGGTCGGGAAACCCTGACCGCCCACCTCGGCCAGGAATGCTCGACTGTCCTTGATGTGGCGATCGGTTTCAGCTTCTTTGAAAGCAACCTGGAACGCTTGAGGTTCCAGACCGATGTCTTTCGCAAGTTCTAACAACACAGCTTCATCGGCAATGCGTCGACCTTCCTCGTAGTGAGCACTCTGCAAACGCCCCAGCAACGCCAGTCCGCGGCCGGCGATCTGCTCGGCTGCCAGCACCGCGGCAATCGGCGGTGCGGAATCGAACACCGCTGTCTCATCGCGCAGCAAACCCTCGAAATACGCCTCGCCGAACGGCTGGCCGGTGTACTCGGCAATGCGCCGGTCGTGGGGCATCACGTAGTTGCGCAGTTGTGGCGAGACTGTCTGGCGGTTGGCACCGGTCATCATCCCGCCGCCGTGGGCGATCACTGGCAACACAGCCTGAGCAGCTTGCACCAGCGGTTTTGCGCCGTAGCACCAGCCGCATAACGGGTCGTAAATGTAGTGAAGGATCATGGGAAGACTCCGGCAAAAGCGTAGGAAAACTAGATGCCGGCAGATTAGTCCTCCGCCCGTTTCTGAAAAACGCTGCAATGGCTTTCAGTCTGTTTCAGGAATCGGTCGAATGGCCTCACGGCCCCACTGTAGCCATCTCGACACAATTCGAAATAATCAAACAGCGAAACCATTCAAGAATAATTAACGGAAGTAAATAGCAAGCATTACCATTCGCACCCTCGAATTTCTCCACCCTTTCGGATGCGCTTCAGATGCCTGCCCCCTTTCGCCTCACGCCCGTTACCCTTGGGCTTTCTGCATTTCTCTCTGCCGGTTTTGCCTGCGCCGCCACCACTGTTTTACCCGAGACGTCGATCAGCGCCGAAGTTGAGGCCGATGACCCGCGCGTGAAGGAAACCAGTACCGCGACCCGCACCGCCACGCCGGTGCGCTACGTTCCACAAGCCATCGACTCGATCAAAACCGCGAACGTCGTGGATTACGGCACCAACGATCTGGGCACTGCGCTGAGCGGCATCCCCAACGTCAGCAGCGGCGCCGACACTCGCTTCGACAGCCTGCGCATCCGCGGTTTCGACGCCAGCAACGACTTCTACCTCGACGGCATCCGCGACGACAGCCAATACGTGCGCGATTTGCACAACATCGAACGCATCGAAGTCCTCAAAGGCCCGGCCGCTGTTTTGTATGGCCGTGGCAGTCAGGGCGGGATCGTCAATCGGGTCAGCAAATTGCCTGAATTCGGTCGCCGCTCGACCCTCGAGGCCTAGGGCGGCAGCGATGATTTGCGCAGCCTCTACGCCGACCTCAGCACCGACCCGAGCGAGAACATCAGCCTGCGCCTGAACATGGGCAACATGGATCAAAACAGCTTCCGCGATGGCGTGAGCGGCAATCGCCAACTGTTCGCTCCGTCGATGAGCTGGGAACTGACGCCGGACCTGAACTGGCTGGTGCAGTACGAATACAGCCGCTACAACCGTACGCCGGATCGCGGCATCCCCGGTGTAAACGGACGCCCGGCGGACGTAGGGCGGGATACGACCTACGGCAGCGAGCACGATTTCATCGACGACAAGTCGCAATCCCTGCGCTCGAAACTCAGTTATGAGCTCAGCGACAACTGGCAGCTGCGCCAGACCCTGGGCGTGTTCAAGCTCAACAGCGATTTCGACAACACCTACCTGACGGGTTATACCCCGGCGACCAACAAGGTCACGCGCCAGCACTGGCAACAGGACCTGACCACCCGCAACGTCTACAACAACGTCGAACTGGAAGGCGGTTTCGACACGTTCGGCCTTGAACATCGTTTGCTGACCGGCATCGAAATCGGCAGCCAGCGGCGCGACCCTACGTTGTACAACGCGGCCACCGGGCGCGGGACTCAGCCGGTGCCGGCACTGGACCTGTACAATCCCGACCGCAATTTGCGCCATACCGGGCGGATGCAAGTGTCCAGCAGCACTCACACCGAAGTCGAAAGCCGTGCGGTGTACGTGCAGGATCAACTGCGCCTGAACGATCAATGGCAACTGCTGGCCGGCTTGCGTTACGACACCTTCGACATCGAGTCGACCAACAAGCTGCGGGACATTTCCGAAGATCGCGACAGCCATAGCACCAGCCCGCGTGTAGGACTGGTGTGGACGCCGCTGCAGAATCATTCCTTCTACGCATCCTGGACCAAGACTTTTTCCCCGGTCGGCGGTGGTCTGATCGGTATTACCCCAGGCGCCGCCGGCAACAGCAACGACCTGAGTCCCGAACTGACCAAGCAAAAGGAAATCGGCGTGAAGAGCGACTGGCTCGATGATCGCCTGAGTACCACGTTGGCGATCTATGAACTGGAACTCTACAACCGCCGTACCCGCGATCCCAACGATCCGACCGTCACCTTGATGACCGGCGTGCAACGTTCCCGCGGGGTCGAGTTTACTGGCACCGGCAAAATTGCTGGTAACTGGTACGTGCGCGGTGGCGTGGGTGTGCAGGACGCGACGGTCGTAAAGGACAACAACGGCTTTGAAGGCAAACGCATCAGCAACGTGGCCAAGCATAACGGCAGCCTGTTCCTGACCTGGAAACCGGAAATGGGCTGGTATGCCGAAACAGGTCTAACCCTGGTGGGTCAGCGTTTTGCCGACAACCTCAACACCACCGTCCTACCGGGTTATGGCCGTTGGGATGCATTGGCCGGGTTCCGGCAGAAGGATTGGGATTTGCGCGCGGCGCTGAACAACATCAGCGACAAGACCTATTACTCGTCGGCCACCAGTGCGGCACAGATTCAGCCGGGTGAACCGCGCAGCCTGGTCGTGACCGGGACCTACAGTTTCTAAATTCACTGCGATCCAGTGTGGGAGCGGGCTTGCTCGCGAAGGCGATCGATCATTCAACATTAATGTCGACTGACACACCGCCTTCGCGAGCAAGCCCGCTCCCACATTTGATCTCCAGTGATCATGAAAAAACCTTCGCCCATAAAAAAGCGCCGCCATCCCGGCAGCGCTTTTACCAATCCGTTGTTTTTTCTTCTTATCCTTCCATCACATCCCACAACGCTTCCAGCTCCGCTTCGCTGAATAAACCAGCGGGGTAGCGTTCGATCATCGTCCGGCGCGGATCAGGTTCTCTGATCTGACGCGTTCCATTGGACTTCAACCAGTGCGCCAGGACCTGGAGCGATTCGCTGTTTACTGCCAGGGGATGCAACGCCCGCTCGCTCACCACATTCATTTCGGCGTTCATTTCCGCGCTCTCTCCTGGTTTGTGAGCGGCTAACTTATCCAAGGTTTATGACAGAACATCGCAGTTCTCCCCCTCCCTGTTTTGCACCATGAGAGATACAAGAGCTGTGCCAAGGTTTCGTAACTGTCGACAAGCGGATACAAAAAAGCCCGCAGTCCTGTAGGGCTGCGGGCTTTCTGCCAGACCGTGAGCGAAAACGTTTGCCTGAATTATTTTGCAATCAACTCAAGCTGTTACAACTGCACTCACTCTTTGTGCGGTGCTGGCTGTTGTTGGGTAAGGCAGTGGATGTTACCGCCTCCCAGTAACAGTTCGCGGCCGGGCACCATCACCACTTCGTGCTGCGGGAACAGTGCCTGCAAAATCTCTTTTGCCGGGCCATCCAACGGGTCGTCAAAGCTCGGCGCGATGATGCCGCCGTTAACGATCAGAAAGTTCACGTAGGAACCGGCCAGACGCACAGTCGGATTACGTTCCTGAGTCCCGTCCACCGGATCCACACCAGCGCACTCTTCTTCGGTCGCATACAGCGGCCCCGGAATCGGCATCTTGTGCACCGTGAATGGGCGACCCTTGGCGTCGGTGCTGCTTTCCAGCACTTTCATCGCCGCCTGGCAGCGCGGGTAGTTCGGGTCCTGCGGATCATCGGTCCAGGCCAGCAACACTTCGCCCGGACGCACGTAGCAGCAGAAGTTATCCACATGGCCGTCGGTTTCGTCGTTGAACAAACCGTCCGGCAGCCAGATGATTTTATCCACAGCCAGATTCGCACTGAGCACCGCTTCGATCGCTGCACGGTTCAGGTGCGGATTGCGATTGCGGTTGAGCAGGCATTCTTCGGTGGTGATCAGCGTGCCTTCGCCATCGACGTGGATCGAACCGCCTTCGAGCACAAAGCCCTCGGTACGATAGCGCTGGCTGCGCTCGATCTCGAGGATCTTGCCGCCCACCTGGGAATCGCGATTCCACGGCGCGTACAGCCCCCCGTCGAAACCGCCCCACGAGTTGAAGTCCCAATTCACACCACGGACTTCGCCACTGTTATTGATGACAAATGTCGGGCCAGTGTCGCGAACCCAGGCGTCGTCGCTGGACATTTCCACTACACGAATATTCGGCACGTCCAGACGGGCACGGGCGTTTTCGTATTGGCCGGCGGACACCGCCACGGTCACCGGTTCGAAACGGGCAATGGCTTTGGCTACTGCGACGTGTGCGGCTTGCGCCGGTTTGCCACCCAGGCGCCAGTTGTCCGGGCGCTCGGGCCAGATCATCCAGGTCTGGGTTTGTGGCGCCCATTCGGCGGGCATGTAAAAGCCGTCGGCGCGAGGCGTGCTGTGCAAAGTGGTCATGGCGATCAGGACTCCAGGGAACCGTCGAGGGTTTTCAGTGTGCCATACAGGTTCGGGCGACGATCACGGAACGAGCCCCAGGCGCTGCGGATGTGTTCCAGTTCGTCCAGGTCGAAGCTCTGAACCAGTACACCTTCTTCGGTTTCGTTGAGTTCTTGAACCTTCTCGCCGAACTGGTTGGCGATGAACGACGAGCCGTAGAACGTAATGTCGTAGCCGTCCTGCTCTTCGTTGCCGATGCGGTTGCTGGCGATCAGCGGCATCAGGTTGGCGCCGGCATGGCCTTGTTGCACGCGCTGCCAGTGATCACGGGACGAAATGGTCTTGTCGTGTGGCTCGCTGCCGATTGCGGTCGGGTAAAACAGGATTTCCGCGCCCAGCAACGCCATGCTGCGGGCGCATTCCGGGAACCACTGGTCCCAGCAGATGCCCACGCCGATTTTCGCGTAACGGGTGTTCCAGACTTTGAAACCGGTATCGCCCGGATTGAAGTAGTACTTTTCGTGGTAGCCAGGGCCGTCCGGGATATGGCTTTTACGATAAATCCCGAGGTTGCTGCCGTCGGCATCGATTATCGCGATGCTGTTGAAACGCGCACGGCCCGCCAGTTCGTAGAAGCTGATCGGCAAAACGACTTGCAGTTCTTTGGCGACTTTCTGGAAGTGCTTGATGGCGACGTTGTCTTCAACGGTCGTGGCCAGCTGCAGGTAATCCGGGTTCGGCTTTTGGCAGAAGTACGGAGCCTCGAACAGTTCCTGGATCAGGATGATCTGCGCGCCTTTCGCCGCGGCCTCACGGACCAGCCGCTCAGCGGTCTCGATGTTGGCTTCAAGGTCCCAGGAACAGGCCATCTGGGTGGCGGCGACGGTAACGATACGGCTCATGAATCATCTCCGGGGCAATTGCTTGAGGTCGAAGGTGGCATCGACCGATGACAGAAAGAAGAATGACGACTTTATAGCCGATAAAAATCGGCTTTAAAAGCGATAAGTATGCCTTCTGTCTAAAACAACGCACTAACACTCGATAATAATCGGACTTAGCGCGATCCCCTGTGGGAGCGGGCCTGCTCGCGAAGGCGGTTGATCACTCAACATTGATGTCGACTGATACGACGCTTTCGCGAGCAAGCCCGCTCCCACATTAGTCCGTGTATCGAGAAATACCGTTTACAACCCTTCATCCAAAACCTGCGACAGCATGTCCACGAAGAAATCCACGCTCTGACGCGAGGTCACCATCGGCGGTTTGATCTTGAGGATGTTCAGGTAATCGCCGGTCGGCTGCATGAAGATCCCCAGTTCGCGCAACCGATCACACAGCGCCGTGGTTTCTTCGGTTGCCGGTTCCAGGGTTTCGCGATTGCGGATCAACTCGACGCCCAGATAGAAGCCGGAACCATGCACCGCGCCCACCAACGGATGAATATCGATCAGCGCTTCAAGCCGCTCCTTGAAATACCCGCCCACGACCTGAGCGTTTTCCCAGAGCTTTTCTTCCTCCATCACATCCAGCACTGCCATGCCGATCTGGCAACTGACCGGGCTGCCGCCGGCCGACGAGAAGAAGTAACCCTCGGCCTCCAGCGCTTCGGCGATTTCTCGACGGGTGATCACCGCCCCCAGTGGCTGACCGTTGCCCATGCCTTTGGCCATGGTGATGATGTCCGGCACTACGCCTTGCTCTTCGAAACCCCAGAAAAAATGGCCCATGCGGCCGTAACCGACCTGCACTTCGTCGGCAATACACACACCGCCCTGAGCGCGAACCAGCGCATAAACCTGCTTCAAATACCCCGGCGGCAACGAGATACCGCCAGCATTGCCGTACACCGGTTCGCAGATGAAACCGGCCAGCTGACGCTTCTGCTCGGCAATTTTCGCCAGGTTGTGTTCGACGCTGCGCACGTAGTCCGGCGCACTATCCGGTCCACGGAACTCGCCGCGATAGGTGTTCGGCGCGGTAACCGGATGCACCCAGTCCGGACGGCTGCTCAAAGCCTTCGGGTTGTCGGCAATCGAGGTCGAGACCGCGTCCGCGCCCACTGTCCAGCCGTGATAGGCCTCCAGCACGCTGAGCATGTCGCGACCGCCGCTGTAGGCCCAGGCCAGGCGGATTGCCAGGTCATTGGCCTCGCTGCCGCTGTTGACCAGGAACACCCGATCCATGGAATCCGGCGACAACTTCAGCAGGCGCTCGGAAAACTCGGCAACCGCTGCGTAGTTAAAACGCGAGTTGGTGTTGAGTAGCGACCACTGACGACTGGCGACCGCGGCCATGCGCGGATGACCGTGGCCAAGCACCGCAACGTTGTTGAGCATGTCGAGGTAGGAGCGACCCTGCATGTCGATCAGGTGATTGCGCCAGCCGCGTTCGATGCGCGGCGGGTCGACGTAATAGTGCTTCTGGGTACGGGCGAAGCTGGCGTCACGGCGTGCCAGCAACGTCTGCGAATCGAGTTCCACTTCGGCGTCACAGGCCAGCCCCAGCAGCACCGCCGGTGACGGGCACAACGCTTGCCAGGCCGCGGCACGAGACGGCGTACAAAACAAGGGCGCATTGAACGAGGCGCCTCGGCACAACTGCACCACCAATGGCCCGTTGACCGAACCCAACACCTGACCTTTGACCAGCGCTGCGCCCGTGTGCAGCGACGGCGTCACGCCCCACAACCGCACGCTCAGTTGCGGGCCATCCAATTGCAGCACGCCTGCCACCGGCTGATGCACCACCCCGGCAAACGGTGACTCGACCGCCGTGCCGTGGGGCACTCGCAATTCGACGTGCAATGGGCACGTGTCCGGCTCCGTGGCGCTGTCCGGCCGGGTACGGGACAAGCGATATTGCCCATAACGACTGGCTGCCAAACCGTGAGCCGCGGCGGCTTCGGTCAACAGACGTTGATCGATCCCCTCCTGCTCCCAGTTGCCGGCCTCAAAATGCGGACTGAGCACGCCCAAATCGATCAACGCAAACTCACGCCCCACCAAGCTCGGCAGCAGCGGCGCGAAACCTTCGCTACCGATGCTCGGCAGGTTCTGGCCGACCGAGGTCAGGATCGCCGCTTCCATCAACGCCAACGGCACTGATGTAGCGACGCGGAAAATCTCCCACTCGTGGGTGAGATTGTCGCGGCTGTACGCGTTGCCAGGATCGATGCTGACCTGCTGTTCACCGCTGAGCACCAACACCGCCGCACGGGCGACGATCAGCGGCCAGAGCGCCAGTAACTCTTCATGCGTGAGCGGATTGACAGCGTGATAGGCCTGAACCGCCGGCAAAATGTAGAACGGATCGCCATTGGCGTGGTGCAGCAGCGCCGCGCAGGTCACCGACAGATCAGTGATGCGCCAGGTACGCACCAGGTCGCCGAAATCGATCACGCCCTGCAATTGCCACTGGCGTTGCGAATCTCGCTGCCACACCACGTTGTCGTCGGTGATATCCATGTGAATGGCCTGCACCGGCAGCTTATCCACAAGCGGCTGCAAATGACGCTCGGCCCGTTCAGCCGCTTCGGCGATCAGCCGGCGTTGCTGGTCGTCGTTGATGACCGGCAGCAAATGCGCGATCAGCGCGTTGGCGTGACGGGCGTCCCATTGAAGGGTGCGCTCGAGGCCCGGATGGTCGAAACCGGCCAGCGCCAGGTCCATTTCACCGCAGAGCCGACCGAAACCGGCCACCACTGAACCGGGCAGATGATCCAGGTGTGTGAGCGACTGGCCTTCGATGTAATCGAGCAGGCGCACATGCACCGGTTGGCCCCCGACTTCCAGGGAAAGTAGGTCTGCACCGTTTTTGGCGGGAATCACTCGTGGCACATGCACATCGGGGTGTTCACCCAAATGCTTGAGCCCGGCGTGCTGGGCGTGCAGCTCCTGCGCCGAGTAGTCGCCACGGCAGATTTTCAGGACAAAACGCCCTTGGTCACTGTCGACCCGATAGTTAAGATCCTGCTGGCTGCCGAGGGCCTGCAACCTTCCACTCAGGCCGTAATGTCCCTTCAACAGCTCAAGCGCTTGCTCCGCAGACACTTGCGGGGTGGGCAAACTGGCGCGATGAATCAACGTGGCGAGTGGCATACAACGACCCCTGAAATTTTATTAGGCGCTTATATCGCCACTGCTTTGGACGATACGCAACCCCTTCCTCCTCCCTGTCACCCACCTGATGTTCCACGGCGTCAGTGAACGGATCAGGAAAAAACACGCGCCACTCGCTCCGGCCGCCAGTTTGCGCAAGAATGTCCCGATCAAGCCTATTACTGGAGAAAGACCATGAAAGTAGTCACCACCGACCTTCCCGGTGTTCTGATCATCGAACCCAAGGTATTTGGTGACGAGCGTGGTTTCTTCTATGAAAGCTTCAATGCCAAGGCTTTCAAAGAAGCGACTGGCCTGGAGACGAATTTCGTTCAAGACAACCATTCCCGCTCGCAAAAAGGCGTATTGCGCGGCCTGCATTACCAACTGGAAAACACTCAGGGCAAACTGGTTCGCGTCACAGTGGGTGAAGTACTCGACGTGACTGTGGACATTCGCCGCAGCTCGCCACATTTCGGCAAATGGGTGGCTGTGCGTCTGTCCGCCGAGAATCATCGCCAACTCTGGGTCCCGGAGGGGTTCGCCCACGGTTTTGTGGTGTTGAGCGAGTTCGCCGAATTCCTCTACAAAACCACCGACTACTACACCCCGTCCGCCGAGCGCAGCATTCGCTGGGACGACCCGGACCTGGCCATTGATTGGCAACTGGATGAAGCACCGCAACTGTCCGGTAAAGATCAGGCCGCCGCGTTCTTCAAGGACGCTGACGTCTTTTCCTGAAACACCGTCTGAATCTTCACCGCACATGCGTGCCAGACCCACGGGTGCGCAGACTGCGCCCGCAAGCCTAGGCATAATGCGCCTGTACCCACAGGCGCTCGATGCTCATGACTCCAACCCTCCCCCGCTGGCGCAGCCTGGCCCTGCTCGCACTGTGCCTGGCGCCATTGCTATGGCCGCTGGAGCATCTGGCCGAGCGTTACTACCGCAGCGAACTGGCCGGGCAGAACCGTCAGACGCTCGACCTTTACGTCGCCAACCTGCTGGGTACCCTGCACCGTTATGAAGTGTTGCCGCAAATCCTCGGCGATCTGCCGGCCCTGCGAGCCGTCCTCGGTGCGCCCGACGATGGCGTCACCCAAGGCAACGCCAATCGCTTGTTGAAAAATATCAGTGCCCAGACTGGCGCCGAAGTCATGTACCTGATGGACACCACGGGCAAGACCCTGGCCGCGTCCAATTGGGACAAACACGACAGTTTCGTCGGGCGTAATTTTTCCTTCCGGCCGTATTTCAGCGAAGCCATGGCCGGGCGGCTTGGGCGCTTTTTCGGTTTGGGCACAACCTCGGCCAAGCGTGGCTATTTCTTCGCCGCCGCCGTGCGTAACGGCGAAAAGATCATCGGCGTGCTGGTGGTCAAGGTCGACCTGGACCACACCGAAAGCCTCTGGGGCAAAACCCCGGAACAACTGCTGCTGACCGACCATAACGGCGTGGTCATTCTCACGTCGCGGCCCGAGTGGCGATTTCGCTCGACCCGCCCGTTGGGCGAAGAGGAAAGAAAGGCAATCACCGCGATTCAACCTTATCCGACCCGTGATCCCAAACCATTGCGGCTCAACCCCAACGCCTGGCTGACACAAACCCAGCCAATCGCAGAAACCGGTTGGAACGTCAGCATCCTCGCCCCCCGCACCCTGATCGATCGCCCGGTACGCACGGTCGTCGCCATCGGCGGCGCGACATTGTTGGTCTTGATGTTGCTGCTGGGTCTGATGATGCAGCGACGCCGTCATTACCTCGAACGAATCGCCTTCGAAGCCAAGGCCCGTCGCGAGCTGGAAGGCCGGGTAGCCGAGCGGACCAGCGACCTCGAAGGCCTCAACCGTCGACTGAAACAGGAAGTGCTGGAACGCGAACAAGCCCAGCAAGAGCTGGTTCGCGCTCAGGATGATCTGGTGCAGGCCGGAAAACTGTCGGCCCTTGGCACCATGTCCGCGAGCATCAGCCACGAATTGAATCAACCGCTGGCGGCGATCCGCAGCTACGCAGAAAACGCCGAAGTGCTGCTCGATCATCAGCGCACCGACGATGCGCGCGGCAACCTCAAGTTGATCAGCGAACTGACCGGGCGCATGGCGTCGATCATCGCCCACCTGCGCGCCTTCGCCCGGCGCGATCGCCACGCCCCGGAAAGCGTCGCCCTGCAACCGGCGCTGGACGATGCGCTGGCGCTGCTGGCCAAGCGTCGACGCAGCATGGAAGTCGAGCTGATCCGCGACTTGCCGGCCGCCACCCTGTGGGTCGAGGCCGGGGAAACCCGTCTGCGTCAGGTGCTCGGCAATCTGCTGGCCAACGCCTTGGACGCCCTGACGGAAAAAGGCCCGCCGCGTAAGCTCTGGTTGAGTGCCCAATCCACTGCCGACGGCGTCAATCTGTACATTCGCGACAATGGCCCCGGGTTCTGCCTGGAGGCACTTGGCCGCGCCAGTGAGCCCTTCTACACCACCAAGACCCGCACTCAGGGGCTTGGGTTGGGGCTGGCGATTTGCGAAACCCTGATGCGTGCCTTCGGTGGTGAACTGTCGTTCGCCAACCACAAGGAAGGTGGCGCCCTGATTACCCTGAAGCTGCGTGCAGGCGCACCGGGTGTGAGCCTGCAACCGTCCGAGGACCGAAGTGCATGACCATCGACAACCGCATCCAGGTCGTGCTGATCGACGACGATCCGCACCTGCGTCAAGCCCTGAGCCAGACCCTGGACCTCGCCGGCCTGAAAATTCTGCCACTGGCCGAAGCCAAGGGCCTGGCCGCGCAACTGGAACGCGACTGGCCCGGCGTGGTGGTCAGTGACATCCGCATGCCGGGCATGGACGGTCTCGAATTGCTGACTGAACTGCATGCCCAGGATCCGGAACTGCCAGTGCTGCTGATCACTGGTCACGGCGATGTGCCGCTGGCCGTGCAAGCCATGCGCGCCGGGGCTTATGACTTTCTGGAAAAACCCTTTGCCAGCGACGCCTTGCTCGACAGCGTGCGCCGCGCCCTGGCCCTGCGCCGGCTGGTGCTGGACAACCGCAGCCTGCGTCTGGCCCTGAGCGATCGCAATGAGCTGAGCACCCGACTGGTCGGGCAATCGGCGCCGATGCTGCGCCTGCGCGAGCAGATCGGTGCATTGGCAGCGACCAAGGCCGATGTGCTGATCCTTGGCGAAACCGGCGCCGGCAAAGAAGTCGTGGCCCGAGCGCTGCACGATTTGTCGAACCGTCGTAACGGCCCGTTCGTGGCAATCAATGCCGGCGCCCTGGCCGAGTCGGTAGTAGAAAGCGAGCTGTTCGGTCACGAGCCAGGCGCCTTTACCGGCGCGCAAAAGCGTCGCATCGGCAAGTTCGAGTTCGCCAATGGCGGCACATTATTCCTCGATGAAATCGAAAGCATGAGCCTGGATGTGCAGGTGAAATTGCTGCGTTTGCTGCAAGAGCGGGTGGTCGAGCGCCTGGGCGGCAATCAGCTGATCCCGCTGGACATCCGCATCATCGCCGCGACCAAGGAAGACCTGCGTCAATCCGCCGATCAGGGCCGCTTCCGTGCCGACTTGTATTACCGCCTGAACGTCGCACCGCTGCGTATTCCACCGCTGCGCGAGCGTGGCGAAGATGCGCTGATGCTGTTCCAGCATTTCGCCGATGAAGCCAGCGCTCGCCACGGCCTACCACCCCACGAGTTGCAACCGGGACAACGCGCCCTCCTGCTGCGCCACACCTGGCCGGGTAACGTGCGGGAATTGCAGAACGCCGCCGAACGCTTTGCCCTGGGTCTGGAACTGGCCCTGGACAATAACGCAGCGGATGGCGCTGTCGGCATGACGGTCGACGTGGTCAGCGGCGGTCTCAGCGAACAAGTGGAAAACTTCGAGAAGAGCTTGATCGCCGCCGAACTGGCGCGTTCTCACAGCTCGGTGCGCAGCCTCGCCGAAGCCCTTGGCATCCCACGCAAGACCTTGCACGACAAACTGCGCAAACACGGGCTGAACTTCGCCGACGGTGGCAGCAGCCACACCGACGACCCCGATTGAGCTACCGTCAAATCATCATCTTCAAACAAGAGATCCGTGCATGAGCCGCGACAGCCGTCATCTGGAATCAGTCCTCCATCGCGACATTCCCCTTACCCGGGACATGGGCCTCAAAGTGCTCGACTGGCACGACCAGCAACTGCGCCTGCACTTGCCGCTGGAGGCCAACGTCAATCATAAAAGCACCATGTTCGGCGGCAGCCTGTATTGCGGCGCGGTGCTGGCCGGTTGGGGTTGGTTGCATCTGCGTTTGCGTGAAGAAGGGGTTGAAGGCGGGCACATCGTGATTCAGGAAGGACAGATCAGCTATCCGCTGCCGGTGACCATGGACGCGACAGCGATTTGCCATGCGCCGAGTGCGGCGGTGTGGAAGAAGTTTTTGGCGATGTATGTGCGATATGGGAGGGCGCGGTTGACGTTGCATTCGCGGATCGTCAATGCCGACAGTGATGACGATGCGGTGACGTTTACCGGGCAGTACGTCCTTCACCGCTAAAGCAAAAGATCGCAGCCTCGTTTCACTCGACAGCTCCTACAGGGGGGACGCGTTTCTCTGTAGGAGCTGTCGAGTGAAACGAGGCTGCGATCCTTTGATCTTCAGGCCCGAGCCAACGCCAACAACTTCTCGCGCCAGGCAGCCTTCGCCGGCAGCGCCAGGAAAAATGCATTCAACAACGACTCCCGCGCCGGATAACTAAACGGCGCACCGCTCAAATCCAGCACCTCACCGCCCGCCCCTTCCAGCACGCCTTGTGCCGCCGCCGTGTCCCACTGCGAAGTCGGCGCCAACCGCGGATAACAATCCGCCGCCCCCTCCGCCAACAAACAGAACTTCAGCGAACTGCCGATATTGGCCAATTGCAGCTCACCCAGACTGTCGCTCAACCCGGCCAGCAAGCGCTCCTGCTCAGGACTCGAATGCCGACGACTGGCAACCACGGTAAACGCTTCACCCTCAGCAGGAACCTCGCGAACCTGAATCGGCAAAGGCTCCGCGTCTTTATCGCCACGCCACGCGCCCAGACCCGCACCACCGACGTAGAAGCGTCCGTTGGTCGGCATCGACACCACGCCAAACACCACACGCCCCTGCTCGATCAGCGCGATGTTGACGGTAAATTCTTCGCTACCGGAAATGAACTCCTTGGTTCCGTCCAGCGGGTCCACCAGCCACCAACGCTGCCACCCGGCGCGCACGCTCTGGGGAATGTTGGCATCTTCTTCGGACAGCACCGGGATGTTCGGGTCCAGCGCCGTCAGCCCGGCCAGGATCACATGGTGAGCGGCCATGTCGGCGGCCGTCACCGGAGAATCATCGGATTTTGCAGTCACGGCGACGTTGGCACGCCAAAACGGCAGAATCGCTTCACCGGCTTTCAGCGCCAGTTCAACAACAGGCGCCATCAACGGATGGGGGAAAATCATGGCTGGAACACTCCACGCTGAGTCAGTAGATCACGGGCCAGATACAGTGCTGCCAATGCGCGGCCCTCAGTGAATCGCGGGTTCTGGGCCAGGGCCGACAACTCACGCAGGTTGATTTTGTCCACGCCCATCGGCTCGGGCTCATCGCCTTCAAGGCTTTCTTCGTACAGATCAGTGGCCAACACCACCTGGATCTTCTGGCTCATGTAACCGGGCGACAACGACAACTCAGTCAAATGCTCCAGTTGCCGCGCGCCGTACCCGGCCTCTTCCTTGAGCTCCCGCTCGGCTGCCGCCAGCACGTCCTCGCCCGGCTCGATCAAGCCTTTGGGCAAGGACAGCTCGTATTCATCGGTGCCGCCGCAATACTCTTCAACCAGCACCGCGTGGTCCGCATCCAGCATCGCCACGATCATCACCGCGCCATAACCGGCGCCCTTGCCCACCAGTCGCTCATACGTACGCTCCACGCCATTGGAAAAGCGCAACTTCAGCTCTTCGACGCAGAACAAACGGCTGGTGGCGACGATCTCGCGGGCGAGGATGGTGGGTTTCTGGCGCATAAGAAGCTCCTTGGCGTGAACGCGTTACTATACAGGCTGATTGAAAGCTGCTGCGCTCGGGATTGCTGCGTCAAAAACAGGCTCGGACGGGTCATTTACAACTCGTAAACTCCCCGTCCTCGCCTGTTTTTTCCTTGCACTCCCTTCGCTCGCGACGCTTTCAAACCAGCCTTTACCCGGCCTATCCTGATTGTTTACGTCGGATATCTTTTTTACCGCTGGAGAAGTTTTTTATGTCCCTGCTGCCCTGGCGCGACATCGACACCGTTCTGCTGGATATGGACGGCACGCTGCTGGACCTGCATTACGACAACCATTTCTGGATGGAACACCTGCCCCAGCGTTACGCCGAATTGCACGGGGTGAGTCGGGCCATGGCCGAGATGGAATTGCAGCCGTTGTTCGAACGCAACGCCGGCCAGTTGCAGTGGTATTGCCTGGATTTCTGGAGCGCCGAGCTCAAACTGCCGGTGCGCGAACTGAAACTGGAAACCGCGCACCTGATCGCCTTGCGACCGGACGCGGACACCTTTCTGGCCGCCATCAAACAGGCCGGCAAGCGCGTGGTGCTAATCACCAATGCACACCGCGATTCGCTGTCATTGAAACTGGAAAGAATCGAACTGGCGCCGTACTTCGAGCGGTTGATCAGCTCGCATGATTACGGTTTTGCCAAGGAAAACCCGCAGTTCTGGGATGCCCTGCAGGCGGACATCGGCTTCGACCCGGCGCGCAGTCTGTTTATCGACGACACCTTGCCGATTCTGCGTAGCGCCCGCGACTTTGGGGTTGCGCATCTATTGGCCGTGAGCGAACCGGACAGCCGCAAAGGGCCCAAAGACACCGCAGAGTTTGCGGCGGTGGGGGATTATCGAGAATTGATCGAAGGCCTTTAGAACTGTCTGTAAACGAAAAAAGCCGCCGCGCTGACCGCCAAAGGCCAGCCCGCAGGCTCCCGCCTATGCAAAAAGCTCACTAGCTTAACCCTACTCCCGCGCTCGATACATGTCCTGAACGCTAACTATAAACTGCACATAAAAGCATTTTCGAACGCCTATTAAGGATCAAGAATCGTCACGGTAAATAAGTTACTGCGTCAGGGGCACGTATGCGCTGCCGTAGCTTGGTAGCTTCCACGCAGGGGAGTCGCGCGCGCCTAAAAGGAGCAAATCCTCCAGAGGCAGCACTCGGCGTCAGTCCCAGCGGTCCCAATGGCAGTAACTCAGATACAGGGAAAATAGACAGACTCTGGAGTTATCCGTGAAGCACATCCAACATCCTCGTAAGGCCCCCACCCAGACTCGTTCGAAAATGATGGTCGAGGCCATCCTCGAAACCACTGCCAACGTGGTGGTCAAACATGGCTATGCCGGGACCAATACCAACCTGGTCGCGCAGCTGGCCGGCGTCAGCGTCGGATCGGTCTATCAGTATTTCCCCAACAAAGACTCACTGATAGCCGCCCTGCACTATCGCAAGGTCAAGGCCACTCACGAAGCCATCCAAGGCCTTCTGACCCGCTCAGACATCTCCAGCCTGCAAGGGCATATCGAGCACTTGGTACGAGCCTTCCTGACCCCACATACGAAGGAGCCGGAGCTGCATCGACTGCTGGAGCAAGAGTTCTCGTTCTTGAATGATCAGACGACCGAGGATGCGTATAAAGCGGAAATCCCGCTAATGGTGCAGGACCTGCTGGGGCGCTGGGCCGACCAACTGGTGCAAAACGATATCCAGCTGGCCGCCTGGCTAGTGACCCGGATGATCAGGTCACTGATACATGCCTATGTGATCGAATGCCCCGATTTTTGCCCCAAGGCTATCGAAAAAGCCATCTGCGACTCAGTCATGGGCTATCTGTGCGGGACAGCCAACAACACTTCGCTACTGGTTTCCCGCGCGCGACGGATTGCAAAAAACCGCACCAACGCCCGCATGGCGCACTCATGCGCCCCCGCGGCGTGACGCCTGCAGCGCGCACAATTGCTCATAACGATTGAGCAGTCGCCTGGATTGTAGATAGCTTGGCACCTCAACAATTAGCCCATCCACTTCTGCCCGCACCTTACCGCCACTGGCAGCCTGTTCGAAGGCCTCGATCTGGCGAACTGACAACTCGGCATCGGCACTTGTCGGTGTCAGATAGCGATTGGCAACGGCCACGTGATCCGGATTGACCACACCTTTTGCCTGATAACCGATAGAGCGCGCAACGCGCATGTCCGCTTCGGCGCCCTCGTCATCAGCAAAGGTATAGGGCGAATCAATCGCCAGGACTCCGGCAGCAGCGCATTCAAGGAGAAAACGGGATCGGGGATAGAACAGCTCGGTCCCTTCTCTACTGCGCCCGGCACCGAGGTCAGCGACCATATCTTCAGTCGCTACCAGCATTCCCTTGATTCGCGGGCTCGAATGCGCGATATCGATCGCTCGCACCACACCCAGGGCGGTTTCGATGTTCGGGACAATCAGCGTTGAGCCCTGCTTGATCGAAAGCATCGACTCCAGCCGGGTAATTTGCTGATCCAACTCGATCATCTGTTCAGTGGATTCGACTTTCGACATCATGATGATTGCCGGCCGGCCGACCATAACCGCACTTAGATCATCATGGCCGCACGTTTCGAAGGGATTGATGCGCACCGAAGTGATACGCCCGCACTCGCGCCAATGGTCCATGACTCTCGCCGATAATGCGCGGGCCTCTGCGCGCCTGGCCGGCGGCGTGAAATCTTCCAGCTCCTGTACCAGGACATCGGCACCCGTTTGCAGTGCCGCATGCAGCGCGACCTCTTCTGCGCCTGGTACAAACAAGAACGTACGGCATAGCGCCAACGGGTTTTCGGGGGACATAGCCATAGCATCTTCCTGATGATCTGTTGGGTTGAGAGAGGAAAAAATACGAGGTACTTCTAGAGCATGGTCAGGCCGCCATCCACCGGAATAGTCACACCACTGACAAATGAGGCCTTGCCGGACAACAACCACGCGATAACCTCGGCGGCTTCGTTCGCCGAGCCTTCACGACGCAATGCGGTCATCTCATGCAAACGCTGCAACTGGCCATCCTGACGAGTGGTGTCATCGAGCATCGGGGTACGAATCACGGCGGGGGCGACACAATTGACGTTAATACCTCGAGGGCCCAATTCGCGGGCAAGGCCCTTGGTCATGGTCACCACCGCGCCCTTGCTGGCGGCATAGGCCAGAGTCCCGGCCAAGCCACCACCGCGCAGCCCGGCGACACTGGCCACAGTGCAGATGCGAGCACCCGGGCTCATTCGCGGCACAGCCAATTGCACGACACTGAAGGTGCCGATCAGGTTGATATCCATCAGTGTTCGGAAACGCGCAGCCGTGAGCGAATCAAAAGGTGAGGTATCGACTACCCCGGCACAGGTTGCCAGGGCGTCTATCCGACCCTGCCAATCATCGATCTGCTGGAACACCCGAGCCAGCGCCTGCTCGTTACAGACATCGGCAACAAACCCGCGGTGCTGGCTACCCAGCCCACCGATCGCTTCCTCCAGCCCCTGCGCATTCATGTCCAGGCCTGCGACCAAAAATCCCAACTGGTGCAAGTGTCGTGCAGTGGCTGCGCCAATGCCGCTGGCGGCGCCAGTCACTACGGCCACGGGTTGTGATGAAGACATCTGAGCGGGACTCCTTGAGCATTCCGTTGCGGGTCGGCGTGAGCCTTGATCAGGTACCCACCCACTCGACTGGACGAGCCAGAACGAGCGCTTATGCTAAAAGAACCCGGACAGCCTCACTACTCGCATGCCAAACAGACAGCCCATGGTTAATACAGCAGTCTAAAGCGACTTATTACTCGCATTTATTTTCTACTCGGTCGTTAATGTGTATTGTCCGACAATAGGAATACAACAGCGTTTCTGAAAATGCGAGTACGCCAGCCTTATACGGACTGAAGTTGCTCTTCTGTTTACGCGCCCCTCAGATGAAATAAGACCGAGCACAGCGACTCTGCGCTACCTATCGATAGGTCCGCGCTCGCCAAGTTGGAAGTTTCGTCAGTCTTTTCGAGCGCAACGGAATGCGAGTAGCCACACTAATACCTGTGCCGTAGCATGAGTAACAAGTTGTGACAAGCGCTGAGAGCGCCTAGAACTATTAGTCATCAAAGCGTCATAAAGTTCAATGCTTTGATGAACACACCAACGCTTCTCGCCAGCACAACTCAGATATCTCACTAAGCCAAGAGGGTACTGCAATGGGCAACAATGGATTTGATACCGTCATCGAAGTTAAATATCGCGACACCGACTCGATGGGTCATGTAAGCAGCCCTGTTTACTACGACTACTTGCAGCACGCTTACCTGAGCTACATGCACAACCTGCTGAACCTGCCGAAGGATCAAAAGCTTCCGCACATCATGGTCAAGACCTCCTGCGAATATGTTAAGCCAGCGGTCTATGGCAACATCGTGACTGTCACCAGCCGTGTTATCGAGTTCGGCAACAAGAGCTTCGAGATGGAGCACATCATGCACCTTAGCGATGCAGGGAAAACCACTGTCGCTAAAGGCCTGTCCAAACATGTGATGTTCGACTACGCGGGCAATCGCACCATCACCGTCCCCGACGAATTCAAAAACCAGGTTCTGGCCTTCCAGGAGTAGTGATCGAAACCCGACCACGACTCGAACAATGATCGCTGGCCGATGCCACCAGGCCGGCGTCTAGGGTGTATTGATAGGTAACGCAAATATGCTGCTGTCCTGGACTACCGAACAACGAAGCCTGCTCGAGAAATACCGTGAAATCGGCGGGCAACTGGCAAGTGCAAACAAAGGCACACCGGTTGGGTTTGACCATGCCGGTTGGAGCCGCCTCTGCGAGGAGGGACTATGGAAACTGGTAATTCCATCCAGTCACGGCGGCACGGGAGAAGACTGGTGGGGCTTCACTGCAGCGCTTGAAGGGCTGGCCTCTTCGATCCGCACACCAGAGCTGCTGCTCTCGGTCATCGCTCAGGCCGGTATGGTTCGGGCGTTGATGCTGTATGGCAGCGAAAGCCAGAAGGACCGATACCTTCAGGCGATTCTCAACGGCGCAATCAGCGCCACCGGGATCGCCGAACCTGGCACCGGTACCGACGTCAGAAGCATCGACAGCACGCTCAGCCCTACCGCCGACGGCTACAGCCTGACCGGCAGCAAATACAATATCGCTCACGCACCCATCGCCGACTTCATGCTGATCGTGACCAAACTGGCCGATATGCCAAAGCAGAACATCGCGCTGGTCCTGCTCGACGGCGACATGCAAGGCCTGAGCAGAGGCGAGCCGGATGACAAGCTCGGCAACAAGAATCTACCTACCGGCCCGCTGTACTTCGACAACGTTCAGGTACAGGCTTGCCAAGTACTGGGGAAAGCCGGTCGCGGCCTGCAACAACTGATCGACATTATTTCTTTGGGCCGACTTTATTACGGTCTGGTGGCAGTCAACCTGCCAACGCCTTATGTTGCCGAGGCCGTGCGCTACGCCGCCGAGCGACAAAGCTTCAATAGTTCAATCGACAGCCACCAATATGTTCAAAAGCGCCTGATCAATATGACCATTGGCATGGAGCGCAATCGCTGGATGGTCTATGCCGCGCTGTACCAACTTCTTAATGGTCATCCCCAGGCGTTGATGAGTTGTTCCATCGCTAAACTTACCAGTGCCCAAGACTTGATAGAAACCGCACTAAGTCTGGTAAAACTGTATGGCAGTATCGGCTATCACGAAGGTGGCATCGCTACCTTTGTTAAAGATGCTCTGGGCTTTGCCAGTGTCGGCGGCACAGAAGAAATGCATCAAAAAAATATATTCAATCAAATGCTTCGACTGGCATCCCATACAGAATAACAAAACAGCAATGCAGCCAACTTAATAGCCGGTTGATCCTGCGCACTCTAAACAGTGTGCTGTCGGCTTTAGGTTGAGCTGTGACGCCTTATCGAATGCACAACACTGCGTGCGACGTTGTGTCAGCCTCACTGCGTGGTTAACGGCCGTGTGCCGGTACAACCAATTGCATCAATGATGAGTGGCTTGAGATGAATAGCGAGAACATTCTTTTCTCTGTGGATCAAGGTGTTGCTGTCGTGGTTCTGAATCGTCCGGACCAATTCAACAGCTTTACCGCAGACATGCACGAGCAACTGCGCCAAGCGTTGGCTCTGGTTCGGCAAGATCCAGGTATTCGCGCCCTGTTGCTGACCGGCAAAGGCCGGGCGTTTTGCGCCGGGCAGGATCTGGCGTCGTTGCAGATAAATCCTGACGGAACACCAGCAAACCTGGGCGACCTGCTCGAGCATGACTACAACCCGCTGATCAGAGCCTTGCGTGACCTGCCAATTCCGGTGATCTGCGCCGTCAACGGCGTAGCCGCCGGAGCTGGAGCCAGTATCGCTCTTACCGCCGACCTGGTCATCGCGGCCCGCAGCGCCAGTTTTATTCAGGCCTTCGGCAAGGTTGGCCTGATACCCGATTCAGGCGTCAGCTGGGTACTTCCACGCCTGATCGGCAGCGCTCGAGCCAAAGCGCTGTTTATGTTGGGCGAGCGCATCAGCGCCGAGCAAGCACAACAGTGGGGAATGATCTGGCGTTGCGTAGATGACAGTGAGCTTGCAGACGAAGCGCTGCTGCTGGCTAGGCACCTTGCCACGCAACCGACCTACGCTCTCGGTCTGCTCAAGCGCTGCATGGATTTAAGCCAGCAACACAGCCTGGATCAGCAGCTTGAAACGGAACGCGAGTTGCAGACGCTGGCAGGGCAAAGCGAGGACTTCAGTGAAGGCCTCAACGCTTTTATCGAGAAGCGCAGCACTCACTTCAAGGGTCGTTGAAAATGGACGCAATCGCACGTTTGGACACTGCGGTCAGACCGCTGCTCAATACTCACGATGACGCACTTGAACACGCGTCGATCGACCAACTGCGGCACCACCAGTTGCAACGTTTGCGATGGAGCCTGTCACACGCCTACACCAACGTCCCGTGGCATCGCCAGCAGTTCCATGATTTGGGGGTTCACCCTTACGACCTGAACAACCTGGAAGATCTGGCACGCTTCCCGTTAACCAGCAAAGCCGAGCTGCGCGAGCACTACCCTTTCGGGCTGTTCGCCGTGCCCATGGAGCAAGTGGTTCGTCTGCACGCCTCCAGTGGCACCACCGGCAAACCGACAGTGGTCGGTTACACCCGCAACGACATCGATGTCTGGGCCTCACTGGTGGCCCGCTCGATTCGCGTGGCGGGCGGGCACAGCGGCGACCGTATTCACATTGCCTACGGTTACGGCCTGTTCACCGGTGGCCTGGGCGCACATTACGGTGCGGAGAAACTCGGCTGCACGGTTATCCCGATGTCTGGCGGGCAGACCGCTCGACAAGTCCAACTGATCCAGGATTTCCGTCCCGACATCATCATGGTCACGCCGTCTTACATGCTCAACATCGCCGAAGAAATCGAGCGTCAGGGTATCGCCACCGAAGATCTGTCACTGCGGGTCGGCATCTTTGGTGCAGAGCCGTGGAGCGCGCAGATGCGTAGCGAGCTGGAACAACGGCTCGGCATTCAGGCACTGGATATCTATGGATTGTCCGAGCTGATGGGACCGGGCGTTGCCATGGAATGCCTGGACACCAAAGACGGCCCGACACTTTGGGAAGACCATTTCTACCCTGAAATCATCGACCCCGACACCGGCGCGGTATTGCCCGACGGGCAGTTCGGTGAGCTGGTGCTGACCTCGCTCAGCCGCGAGGCACTGCCGATGATTCGTTATCGCACCCGTGACCTGACCCGACTGTTGCCAGGCACCGGTCGAGCCATGCGTCGCCTGGACAAAATCACCGGTCGTAGCGACGACATGCTGATCATCCGCGGGGTCAACGTGTTCCCGACGCAGATCGAGGAACAACTGCTCAAGCAGGCGCCGCTGAGCCCGATCTATGAGCTGCACATCTATCGCAGCGGCAACCTCGACAGCCTTGAAGTGCATGTCGAACTGCGCCCGGAGCACGCCGCGCTGAGCGAGCCTGAGCGGGATGCGCTGTGTCGCGAATTCGGCCATCAGATCAAGGTCCATGTCGGCATCAGCACGCAGATCAAGTTACAGCCCCACCACACGCTCAAGCGCTCGGAAGGAAAGGCTTGCCACGTCTTCGATCGACGCGGCGAGTACTGATTGCGCACCTCACACGTCTTCGACTCACACGAGGAACCGCTCATGCAATCTTCATCGCAAAAGGATTTCGGCTCGACCCACGAGTCTGACGAAGAAGCCGCCTTTATGGAAAAAATCCAGGCTGAAGTGAAAATAGAGCCCGACAACTGGATGCCCGCCGGCTACCGAAAATCACTGATCCGTCAGATATCCCAACATGCCCACTCGGAAATCGTCGGCATGCTCCCGGAAGGCAATTGGGTCACCCGCGCGCCAACGTTCAAACGCAAGCTGCAACTCATGGCGAAAATCCAGGATGAAGCCGGTCATGGCCTGTACCTGTATTGCGCCGCAGAAACACTCGGCGCCGACCGCGACCAGGAGATCACCCGCTTGCATGCCGGGCAAGCCAAGTACTCGAGCATTTTCAACTACCCAACGCCGAGCTGGGCCGATGTCGGCACCATCGGCTGGCTGGTCGACGGCGCCGCGATCGTCAATCAGGTAGTCCTGCAACGGACCTCCTACGGCCCCTATGCACGGGCCATGGTGCGGATCTGCAAAGAAGAAAGTTTCCATCAGCGCCAAGGCTACGAGCTGCTGTTGGTGATGATGAAACAAGGCACAGAGGCACAGAAGGCAATGGTTCAGGATTCAATCAATCGCTTCTGGTGGCCGGTGCTGATGATGTTCGGGCCAAGTGACGCGCACTCGCCCAACAGCGCGCAATCGATGGCCTGGAAGATCAAACGCAACAGTAACGACGAGCTGCGTCAGCGATTCATTGACCAGACCATCGCGCAACTGGAATTCCTCGGTTGCACAGTCCCGGACCCGGACCTTAAGTGGAACGCCGGACGCGGTCACTACGACTTCGGTGAGATCCAGTGGGATGAGTTCTACCACGTACTCGAAGGTAATGGTCCCTGCAATCAAGAGCGCCTGGATACCCGCCGCCAAGCCTTCGAAGAAGGTAGCTGGGTACGCCAGGCGGCAGCCGCCCACGCTCGCAAACAGCAAGAAAAAAACCGAGAGGCCGTGCATGTCTGAATGGTCGCTGTATGAGGTCTTCGTGCGCAGCAAGCACGGCCTCAACCACAAACATGTTGGCAGCGTGCACGCCACCGATGCGCGCATGGCCATCGAAAACGCTCGCGAGCTCTACACCCGGCGCAATGAGGGAATCAGCCTGTGGGTGGTCGCGGCGGACCAGATCACCGCCTCCAACCCGCAAGACAAGGAGATGCTGTTCGAACCGTCTCAGGACAAGGTTTATCGGCACGCCAGTTTTTATGAGCTGCCCGACGAAGTGGGGCATATGTGAGCCAGATAATGAATCAAACCGACGAGCTAATCGACTATCTGCTGCAAATGGGTGACAGCGCATTGATCACCGGCCAGCGCCTGTGCGAGCTGTGCGGGCATGCCCCGGCCATTGAGGAAGAACTGGCGCTGATGAATGTCGGCCTCGACCTGGTCGGCCAGGCTCGCAACTGGCTGGAGTACGCTGCCGAGCTGCTCAATGACGGGCGCAATGCCGACCGCTTGGCGTTCCTGCGCGGTGAACATCTGTATCGCAATCTGCTGTTGGTCGAACAGCCCAACGGAGACTATGCGCAAACCTGCGTGCGCCAATTTCTGTATGACGCCTGGCACTTTCATCGGCTGCAGGGTTTGCAGAACTCCAGCGACAAGATGGTCGCCGCTATCGCCAACAAAGCCCTGAAAGAAGTTACCTACCACCTGCGCCGCTCCAGCGAGTGGATGCTGCGCTTGGGCGACGGCACCGACTACAGCCATCAACGGATGCAGAGCGCGCTGGATCAGCTGTGGCGCTTCACTCATGAACTGTGCACGGTCAGCGACCGCGAGCAGCGTCAGTATCAAGTCGGTTTGAGCAGCGATCCCCAACTGCAGGTGAACGCCTGGCGCGAGACCGTAGAGGGCATCCTCGCCCGCGCAACCCTGAAGCTGCCGCCGCCTGCGCGCTACTTCTACTTGAGTGGCATCGAGGGACGGCACACGGAAAACCTCGGCCCGCTTTTGGCGACCATGCAGTCTCTACCACGAGCTTACCCAGATGCACGCTGGTGAGCTGATCGCGTCCGACTGGTGTGGTCGTCGGGCGAAGGCCGAGGACCTGCCAAACGCCTGGTCGCTCATGGCACAGGTGATGGACCCGGAAGTGCCGGTGGTCAGCCTGGTCGACCTGGGCATCGTGCGCGACATTCTGTTCCAGGACGGCCGGCTGAAGGTGGTGCTGACACCCACCTATTCCGGCTGTCCAGCGACCGAAATGATCGAGCAACGTGTGCGCCAGGCGCTGGAATGCGCAGGCTATGCCACGCCCTATCTGGAACAGCGACTGGCGCCAGCCTGGAGCTCGCAATGGATCACCAACCAGGGCCGGCAACGCCTGCTGGACTACGGCATCGCCCCGCCACAGGAGAAATCCGGCCCGGTGCCCTGCCCGCAATGTGCGAGTCTCGATACCGAAACCGTCAGCGAGTTTGGCTCGACCGCCTGCAAGGCGTTGTACCGGTGCCGCCGTTGCAAAGAGCCCTTCGACTACTTCAAGTGCATTTGAGTCTGTAGCTGACTCAGGAGAAATCCATGAACACCTTTCACCCACTGGAGGTCCGGGACATTCGGCGCGAAAC
Organism: Pseudomonas sp. ACM7; assembly: GCF_004136015.1. NCBI lineage: Bacteria > Pseudomonadati > Pseudomonadota > Gammaproteobacteria > Pseudomonadales > Pseudomonadaceae > Pseudomonas > Pseudomonas sp. ACM7. Next base: position 2,355,330 of record NZ_CP024866.1, read on the forward strand.
CCGCGATGCGGTTTCGATTCTCTTCAATGTGCCCGGGGCATTGCGCGACACCTTCCAGTTTCAGCAGGGCCAGTACCTCGTACTGCGCACGCAACTGGATGGCGAAGAAATCCGCCGCTCCTACTCGATTTGCAGCGCTCCACATGAAAACGAGCTGCGGGTGGCGGTCAAGCAAGTCAGCGGCGGGCGCTTCTCCGAGTTCGCCAATCAAACGCTGGTCGTCGGCGATTATCTGGACGTCATGGCGCCAAGCGGCAATTTTTTTGTCGAGCTGGACGCGCAACGTCACGGCCGCTATCTGGGCATCGCCGCCGGCAGTGGCATCACGCCTTTGCTGTCGATCATCAAGACCACGCTCGAGCAGGAACCGCATAGTCAGTTCACCTTGCTCTATGGCAATCGCTCCAGTTCCGGGACGCTGTTTCGCGAACAACTGGGAGACCTGAAAGACCGCTATCTGGAACGCCTGAAGCTGATCTTCGTGATGAGCCGCGAGCGCCAGGATGTCGACCTCTATAACGGTCGCCTGGATGGGCAAAAATGCCGGCAATTCTTCACTCGCTGGATCGATGTCGCAGCGTTGGATCATGCGTTTATCTGCGGCCCGCATGCGATGACCATTGAGGTTCAACAAGCGTTGATCGAGCACCAGCTTGACCCCGCACGAGTGCACTGCGAACTGTTCGCCAGCCCATCAGCCGGCCGCAAACAGGCCGTTCGCGAGGCCGCCCCGACAGACACCGTCAGAACCAGCCTGATCACCGTGATCAGCGATGGCAACAGCCTGGCCTTCGAGCTCCCGCGCAACACCCTGAGCATTCTCGACGCCGGCAACCAGAACGGCGCAGAACTACCCTACGCCTGTAAGGCCGGGGTCTGTTCGACCTGCAAGGCCAGGTTGGTCGAAGGTGAAGTGGAGATGGACAGCAACTTCGCCCTTGAAGATTACGAGATCGAAGCAGGCTTCGTTCTCTCATGCCAATGCTTTCCCCTTTCTGATCGAGTAGTGCTGGATTTCGATCAACTTTGAAACCCCACAACAAGAAAACTGTTCCGCTGCTGCAGCACTTTTAGCACCGCCCTTTTCTGGTACCTGCGTGACTAAGCCGCCTTTGAACTGCCTTTAGCGCAGAGAAGACTCGACTCATCAAGGAACTCTGAGGAAAAACGAATCATGGACATGACTATTGGTGATTTTTTATTGCGACGCTTGCGCGAATTCGGCATTCGTCATCTGTTCGGCGTACCCGGGGATTACAACCTGGCATTCCTCGAACAGGTCGAGTACTCGAACGAAATAGAGTTCATCGGCAATTGCAATGAACTCAACGCTGCCTATGCCGCGGACGGCTATGCCCGGACCCAGGGCTTTGGCAGCGTATTGACCACCTATGGCGTCGGCGATCTGAGTGCGCTAAATGGCATCGCCGGCGCCTACGCCGAACGCGTACCGGTGATTCTGATCTCCGGCATGCCGCCCCTGCATGCGATTCTCGACCGCGCGTTGTTGCACCACACGCTGGTCGACGGCAACTACGACAACGTGATGATCACCCTGCGCGAGTTCACAGTGGCGCAAGCCCGCATCACGGTGGAAAACGCTGCAGCGGAAATCGACCGGGTGTTGCTGACCTGTTATCGAGAGCGACGACCGGTTTATCTACAGCTACCGTCGGACCTCGCCACGCTGCAAATCGAAGTGCCTGAGCATCCATTGCAGTTGACCGAAACCCGCAGTGATCCGAACCAACTAAAGGAAGTGGTTGAGCAGATCGTCCAGCGCCTTTCACACGCCAGCACGCCGACGCTATTGGTGGATGCAGATGTCTCGCGTTTTGGTCTGACCGGCCTGGTGCAGAGCCTGGCTGAAACGCTGAATGTGCCATTTGCAACCATGGCACCAGCCAAGGCCATGCTGCCAGAATCGCATCGTCTGTTTCTCGGGACCTACGTCGGCGCTGGTTCGGCTCCGAGCGTACGTGAAGCGATTGAAAACTCAGACTGCGTGATCAGCATCGGCGCTCGATTTACCGACACGAGCACGGGTCTGTTTTCGCAAAAATTCAGAGCCGGCTCGTTGATTCAGCTGCACCCCTATGCCGTATCCCTCAACCGTGTCCACTACACCGCCGTATCGGTGCGCCAAGTGCTGGCGGGCGTCCTTCAGCTGGCCACGAAGCGCCTCCAGGCCTGGCCGATGCGCGAGTTGCGCGAGCAACGTTCAGTCACGCCGTTCGAGCCACAACCGGATGCCAAGCTGAGCCAACTGCGCTTCTGGCAACGCATCAGTCACTTCATAAAACCGGGCGATCTGATCATCGCTGAAAGTGGCACTTCTTCAGCCGGCCTCAACGGTTTGAGCCTGCCGGAAGATGTCACCTTCATTTCCCAGCCGATCTGGGGCGCTATCGGTTTCACTCTGCCGGCCCTGCTCGGCTCGCTAGTGGCCCAACCGCAACGCCGGCAGATGCTGTTCATCGGCGACGGTTCGATCCAGATGACCGTGCAGGAGCTGTCATCGATTCTGCGTCGCGACCTCAAGCCGATTATTTTCCTGATCAACAACGACGGCTATACCATCGAGCGCCTGATACTCGGCGAGAACTCCAGCTACAACGACGTCAACCGCTGGCGTTACGCCGAGCTGCCGTATGTACTGGACACGCGCAATCGCTCTCGACGGCTGATCGTTCACACCGAAGATCAATTGGAGGCCGCTGTCGAACAGGCAGCGACAGCCAACGAGCTGGTGTTTATCGAAGTGATGATGGAGCGGATGGATGCCCCTGAGTCGCTCAAGCGTTTCGCGAAGATGTTTGCCGACTTCGATTTCGGTCCCATTCCCAAAGCGACCGAAACGTTGTCGATGGCAGTCTGAGCCAAAGGCATCGGCGGTGGTCACCGCCCATGCCTTCTTGCCTCCAGTGACCTTCAACGGTCACCCTCTGCATCAGGCGATGGAACGAACCACGCCACCATCGACACGCATCGCCGCACCGGTGGTTGCACTGGCTTGAAGCGACGCCAGATAGACCACCAGATTCGCCACTTCTTCAGTCGTCGCCAAACGCTTGATCAGCGAGCTTGCGCGATGTTGCGCGATGAAACTCTTCTCCAACTGCTCAGACGGCACGCCTTGTTCTTCGGCCATCTGCGCGAAGAAACCGCCGACACCTTCAGAGCGCGTTGGCCCCGGCAGTACCGCGTTGACCGTCACACCGGTGCCGGCCAGCGTTTCCGCCAGGCCACGAGAGATTGCCAGCAGCGCGGTTTTGGTGGTGCCGTAATGGACCATTTCAGCCGGAATCTGCAACGCCGATTCACTGGACAGGAACAACACCCGACCCCAGCCACGTTCAGCCATGACCGGCGCATAGTGACGTGACAGACGCACTGCGCTCATTACGTTGACGTCGAAAAAACGCTGCCAGTCGGCATCGGTAATATCAAAGAAACCCTTGGGCTCGAAGATCCCCAGGTTGTTCACCAGGATGTCGACATTCGATACTTTGGAGAACAGTTCCTGCGCGCCTTCCACGTTTCCCAGATCGGCTGCAAGACCGATCAGCCGAGCACCCGGCAGTCGGCTCAGAATGTGCTCGATAGCCTTGCGCACCCTCTCCTCGCTACGCCCGTTGATGACCACTTCAGCACCCGCCTCGGCCAGACCGAAAGCAATAGCCAGACCAATACCGGCCGTGGAACCACTGACGATCGCGCGCTTTCCGTGCAACGATATGTTCATGCTTACTTCCTCCGATGGATGATGTAACGACACAAAAGGCGGACTCAAGGTCCGCCGTAATTGATTCGAAAAGCCTGGCGCCTCAATCAGTGGTACCGGCATCAGCCGTTGCCAGCGGGATAAATCGACTGCCAGCCGCCACCTAGTGATTTATATAGCCCAACCATGGCCAACGAGACCGTAGTCGAGCTTTCCACCAGTTGTTCCTGATTCGCCAACAAGGCGCTCTGAACCGTCAGCACGTTGAGGAAATCCACCACCCCTTCGACGTACTGGCTTTGCGCAGTTTCCAGCGCAATCCGATTCTGCCGCACCGCTTCGGCCAGTCGGTCACGTCGCAGTTGGCTGGCGTTGTACAAGGTCAGCACATCATCAATTTCATGCCAGGCCCGCAGCACCACCTGTTGGTAATCGAGCGCCGCTTCCTGTTGTTGCGCCTCGCGCAACTTGACCATCCCACGCAAACGTCCACCCTCGAAAATCGGCAGACTCAACTGTGGGCCGATAGCAAATTGGCGCGAGCCCCAGGACCCGAAATCCGATAGCTGCATAGACTGGAAACCAACGTTGCCGGACAGACGAATGCGCGGATAGAAATCACCTTTGGCCACTCCGATCCCAGCCGTCGCGGCATGCAGACGGGCTTCGGCTTGACGAATATCCGGACGACGCTCGGCCAGCTCCGAAGGCAAGCCAATTGCGAAGTTTTGTGGGGTTTGCGGTACTTGCGCCGGTCGCTCCAGTTCGGCCTGCAAGGCTCTTGGTGGCTCGGCCAACAGCAGGCTCAAAGCATTGATCAACTGTGCCTGACGCTGTTCGAGCGACGGTAAGCGCGCTTCGACTGCGGCGACCTGCGCAGCGGCTTCAGCCACATCCAGATTGGTCGCGATGCCATCAGCCAAACGCGTTTGCGACAGCTTCAGGCTGTGCCGGGAAACAGCTAGGTTCTCGCGAGTGACCGCGAGGGTGCTCTGCACGCCGCGCAGCTGAATGTAATCGCCAGCGGTCTCGGCCAGAATCGACAGCAGGACCATGCGCCGGTCGTTCTCAGCCACCTCGACCGATGCATCGGCCGCTTCCACTTCGCGTTTGACCCGGCCCCACAAGTCTAGCTCCCAGGCAGCGGTGAAATCGCCCTCCCAGAGATTGAAGGCAGACTTGCCGCCCTTGCCCGAAGGGTCACTCAGGCCCTTGCTGCTGTTGCGTGCCCGCTCATAGCCGACACCGGCATCAAGGCTCGGATATTGATCGGCGGCGATGGTCTGGCGCGCCGCTCGACTCTGCTGCAGACGAGCACTGGCGATTTTTACATCGAGGCTGCTGGTGACAGCACGGCGAGCCAGGGCAGACAACTGCGTATCGTGAAAGATGTCCCACCAGCGTTCTTCAACCGGCGAAGCCTCTGGGCGACTGACGGCAGCCTGGCCTTGCAGCAAGGGCCACTTTGCGTTATCTGGCCCCTGAGGCTTCTGAAAGTCCGGACCGACGCTGCAAGCCGAGAGCATCAACACGCTCGACAACAATAATGGTTGAACAGGGAAAGTCCGACTCATCGAAGGGTGACCTCTTTACGTGCGTCGTTGCCCTGCGGGTCCTGCGTCTCGATACTGGCTTCCACCGACATGCCCACACGCAGGCGGTTCGCCAACGGTTGATCGGCATCCAGCGCAATCTTCACCGGTATCCGCTGCACGACTTTGGTGAAGTTGCCCGTCGCATTGTCCGGTTTGACCGAAGCAAAGGTCACCCCGGTCGCCGGCGCAATACTTTCGACCCGACCGGTGAGGCTCTCGCCACTAAAGGTGTCGACGCGGATCTTCACTGGCTGCCCTGGCTGCACATGTGTCAACTGGGTTTCCTGGAAGTTGCCAACCACATAGGCCCGCTCCAGAGGAACAATCGCCATGATCTTCGCGCCTGGATTGACATAGGCCCCGACACGCGCAGCACGTTCACCGACTACACCATCCAGCGGTGCCACAAGACGAGTGTAGGACAGATCAAAACGGGCCCGCTCCAAGGATGCCAACGCATGTTTGTGGCCTCCGTCGGCACTGTCGAGCTGGGCCTTGAGGATATCCACCTGTTTGCGCGAAGCGGCCAAGGCAGCGGTCGAATTGGCCAAGCGGGCGCTGGCTTGATCCACCCGGCTGCGGGCCTGCTGAGCATTTTGCACGGTGCCGGCGCCCTGGCCTGCGAGATGGTTGTAGCGCGTCAGTTCGTGCTCCGCGAAAGCTTGCTCAGCCTTGTCGGCAGCCATCATGGCCTGCGCCTGAGCGATCAATGACGACTGGCGTTCCAGCGTAGCTTTCGCGTTTTGAAACTGCGCCTGCGACACCAGTGACTGTGCCTCGGCCGCCTGGAGCGCAGCCTGGTAGTCACGATCATCGATGACCACCAGCAATTGACCGGCCTTCACCGGCTGGTTGTCCTCGACCAGCACCTGACTGATAAAACCCGAAACCTTCGGCGCCACCAACGTGTAGTCCGCCGTGATAAACGCATCGTTAGTGGTTTGCAGCGAGCCGGAACCAAACAGGCGCGGCGCTGCCAGGTAGATGACCCCGCCAAGAGCAACCAAGGCAACTGTGTACAAGGCAATTTTCTGATTTTTACTCGTAGTCATAACGACTTTCTCTCTGAATGGAACGCTATGCCACCGCACGAGGTGGATAGATCCGGGAAGGCATCAACGGGATCAACAGAATCAAGGCCAGTGCCAGCAACGCCATGCAGTAGTACAAGTCCGAAGACGTCAGTACGACCGCCTGTTCGTGGATGCGATGGGCAAGCCCTGCAGCGTCGCTGTCTGCCAAAGGCGAGTTGCCCAGGCGATCGACCAGCATGGTTGAGTGGAAATGCAGCCGCGCCGTGGTCAACGCCTCCAGCACGCCGGTAGCAAGGACCGCCGAAAAACCTTTGACGGTGTTGAACCAGGCGGAAGCGAACGGGCCGTCTTGCGGCGCCAGGCCGCCGGTAGCGAGCATCAGCAACGGGATCACCGCCATCGGCTGACCAAACACCTGGAACAGCTGCAAGATGTAGAAGTTGTCACGAATCCACTCGGAAGTGATTTGCGTGCCGCCAGCACAGGCCAGCGCCAGCAATCCAAGACCGATTGCCAGAACCCATCGGCAGTCGACCCGACGGATGTTGCACAAGGCCGCCACCAGCGGTAACGCCAGCAACTGCGGCAAGGCCACCATCAGCAATACCGGCGCAGTTTGTACCGGGCGATAACCCTGCACCTGAGCCAGGTAGCTGGAAGGGATGATGATCACCGCCAGCAATACGATCAGCACCCCGCCGAGGGTTAGCAACGAGTGGGACAGGTTCAGGTTGGTCAGCATCTGCAATTTGAAGAACGGCAGCGGGTGCGACCATTCATTAATAAAGAACAACACCAACAGCACCAGACCGCCGCCAAGCAGCCAGCAGATCAGCGTGGACTCGAACCAGTCCAGACGATTGCCCTGGGACAGACCGATCACCAGCGCACAAATCGCCGGCAAACCGAGCAACAGGCCACGCCAGTCAAACTGTTTGAAACGCTCAAAGCGCATCGGGTCCTGCGGCAAGCCATATGCAACCGCGACCATCGCCAACAAGCAGGGCGGGACGATCTGCCAGAACGCCCATTGCCAACCGACGTATTCGGTCCACAACGCGGCCAGCGGAGTCCCCAGGCTCGGGCCGAAGGTGGCAGTCAACGCATAACTTGCCAGCCCGTAAAGCTTGACGCCGGGCGGGAGGAAACGCAGCGCGACGGTCATCAGCATCGGCGGCAGACTGCCCCCGGCCAGCCCCTGCAAAGTTCGTAACACCATCAGGCTTTCGAGGTTCGGAGCGAACGGGCAGAGAATCCCAAGCACGGTAAACGCACCGATGGCGCTGAGAGTGAAGCGACGCAGGGAGAAGGTGACCGAACACCAGGGCGCAAACGCCATGGCCGATACTGAGGTGGCAGCGTAAGTGGCGATCAACCAGGTACCTTCATCCGCACCGATATACAGCGCGCCACGAATGTCAGGCATGGCCACTTTGGTGACCATCTCGTTGAGACCGGCCACTAATACGGCAATCAGCACCCCGATCAGCCCGATCACAATACGCAGGCCAAACACTGGCGCAGCGGCCGGTGCGGGTTTCGTCACCTCCAGCGTCGGGGCCATAACAGCAGGGGCTGCGAGCGAACTCACGGGTTCACCCGTCGGCCAGCGCCCCGAAAGATAGAAAACAACACAAGGCACATTGCGTCATGACTCCAGGTAAAGGGTTACCTGGATAGTTTATGAAGACGCAATAGTTCCGAAAACTGACATATGGGAAGCTTTAAGCTGCACCCAACGCACGTATCAATCCACAGGCTGCGATAAGCCGGGGTCGTGCTCGGCCCGAAGGGGCTTGCGGCGATCCTGGAAGCGCAAGCTGCTTCAAACCCGTGGCGAGGAGTACTTGGCACAGCTCTCTTTCAACGTCTGACGCAGCCAGCGATGGGCCGAGTCGTTATCAAAGCGTGGATGCCAGGCCTGCATGACCACCACCGTCTCCAGCGCCATAGGGATCCGGAACGAACGCAACGGCAAGCCCAGCCGCGAGACGCTCCACAACACATGCTCCGGCAGCGGCAGCAACAGGTCGGAATCGGGCAAGGCGAACATCGCCGAGTGAAAGCTAGGAGTGATCAACGCGACACGCCGCTGCAAGCCCATCCCGGCCAAAGCGGTATCGATCGGCCCGGTTGCACGACCGCGTCGCGACACGCTGACCTGCGCATAGGAGGCGAAACGTTTTGGCGTGATTTCTTCCTGAAAGATTGGGTGATCCACCCGGGCCAGGCCGACAAAGGTCGTGGTGAACAGGCTCTGAACTTTGATTTCCGGCCCAAGATTTCGCGTCGCACTGATATAAAGATCGATCCGCCCTTCGCGCAACGCGTCATCCTCGCCCTCGCCTTCCGGCACGAAGCGCAGCACGGTACGTGGGGCCTTTTTGCGCATGATTTCCAGCAGCTGCGCACCAAAGGCCGCGACAAATACGTCATTCGCCCGCAAGTTGTAGCAGCGTTCCAGCGTCGTCAGATCGACCTCGTCACCCGAAAGGAACACCTGCGCCGCTTGTTCGACCAAGCTGCGCACCTGAGCCCGTAATGCCAGCGCCTTGGGTGTCGGCACCAGGCCACGTCCGGCGCGCACCAGAATCGGGTCACCCACTGCGCTACGTATCCGGGTCAAGGTCCGGCTCATCGCCGCGGGGCTCAAGCTCATGCGCCGGGCGGCACCGACCACACTGCCCTCGTCCAGCAGCGCATCCAGGGCCACCAGCAGATTCATATCTGGAAGATGCACAACAAACACTCCTTGTGAAAATCAATTAATCCTGGCGCAATCCTAGCAGTTTCTGACCAAACCCCAATGCGCGCGAAGCCTGCGCCGTATGCAACTATTAAATGCGCGACGAACCATTTACCTAAACGTACGATTTTCCAAGAATACCTGCTTTCCGTTAACTCCCGGTTGGAACAGCCATGCTTCGCTCCTTACTCGTTGCTATTGATGGTTCGCCCCAGAGCCGATCGGTCCTGGACTTGGCCGCACAGTATTCCAAGCTGGATGCCTCTCGACTCTATGTCCTGCTTTCCGTCGACAGTGCGTACACCCTGCCTTCGGAAAATGGGCACATCAAGCCTGCAGATGAGCAGGAATATCCCGCGGCCAGCAGTGAGCAACATATAGCCAATAACGCCATGCAAGAGGCCCTGGACTATTTACGGTCACTCGGGCTTGACGCAGAAGGCGTGGTCATTGACGGAGAGCCGGCCTCTTCGATCGTTTCGCAAGCCGACCGGCTGAAGGTCGACTTGATCATCGTCGGCCACCGCCATCTTTCGCGGATCAACCGTATCTTCGACCCTTCAGTCAGCGCCCGAGTCATCGAAGTCGCCCGCTGCCCGGTGCTGGTCGATGTCCTGAATTTCGCAGGTGATATATGAAACTGGAATACCTTTTATTGGAAAAGCATGGTCATGTGGCGATGATCACCCTTAACCGCCCCGAGGTGCTGAATGCGCTTTCAGCCGGACTGAATGCCGAATTGGCGCGTCTGCTCGATCATCTGGAAACAGATGACGAAACTCACGTAGTGGTGATTACCGGCAATGAAAAGGCCTTCGCCGCCGGTGCCGATATCAAGCTAATGAAGGATTGGAGCTACATGGATGTGTACAAGGCTGACTTCGTCAGCCTTGACTGGGAACGCCTGAGCACCTTTCGCAAGCCGAGCATCGCTGCGGTTGCTGGCTATGCGCTGGGCGGAGGCTGCGAGCTGGCGATGATGTGCGATTTCATTATCGCAGCGGAAAATGCCCGCTTTGGCCAGCCAGAGATCACCCTCGGTACCATCCCCGGCGCCGGTGGCAGCCAACGACTGGCAAGGTTTGTCGGCAAATCCAAGGCCATGGACATGGTTCTGACCGGGCGCACCATGGATGCCGTCGAAGCCGAACGCTGTGGTCTGGTTAGCCGTTTAGTGCCGACTGCCTCGCTGCTCGACGAGGCACTGAAGATAGCCTCACGCATCGCTGGCTTCTCATCCCCGGTAACACTACTGGCCAAGGAAGCGGTAAACCGCGCCTTCGAAACCAGCCTGGCAGAGGGCGTACGCTTTGAACGCCGGCTGTTCCATTCGACCTTTGCTATCGAAGATCAGAAAGAAGGCATGAACGCGTTCAGTGAAAAACGCCCGCCGCAGTTCAAACATCGCTAAGCAGGCAAGCAGGAATCGGGATTCAGCCAGGCTCGAAAGCCTGGCCGAAAAGCATCACTCAGGAATACGCAATACCTGGCCGGTATAGATCTTGTCCGGGTGCGACAGCAGCGGTTTGTTGGCTTCGAAGATTTTCTGATACTTGTTGGCGTCTTTGTACTCAGCCTTGGCAATCGCGCTGAGGGTGTCGCCTTTTTTCACGGTGACGAAACGCGCCGCCTGAGCGACCGGGCCGGTCACGGTGATCTGGTCGTCAACGCTGCCGATACCGGCAATGTTGCCCACGGCCAGCAGAATTTTCTCTTTTTCTTCCTGGCTGGCGACTTCACCGGTCACCGTGACCGTATCGCCATTCACTGTTGCCTGAACATTCGGGTTGCCCAGGCCGACCTTGGCGATGTGCTCCTTCAACTGCTCGCTCGCATTGGCATTACCCGGCGTTAACAGGTCAATAAGCTTTTCGCCCGCTTCTTTCACAAAGCTAAAAATACTCATGATGCACTCTCCTTGGGTTTATGAGGTCCAGACGCGAAAGACTAGACCAACGGCAAAGAACGAGGTTGCGATCCGACCAATGACTCAAGTGCTCTGCAAGCGCGTTAGAATCTCGAGCCTGACCGCGCTCTGGAGCGAAGATGGACATCAAGCAACTTAAATTCCTCATCGCCCTCGACGAAACCCGGCATTTCGGCCAGGCCGCTGCGCGTTGTCACATCACCCAGCCGACCCTGTCCATGCGCCTGCGCAGCCTCGAAGAAGAACTCGAGTTGCCGCTGGTCAATCGCGGGCAGCGCTTCGAAGGATTCACCGCACCGGGTGAACGGGTACTGGCGTGGGCGCGCACCGTGCTGGCGGCCTACGACGGTTTGCAGGCCGAAGCGGCTGCCTGTCGCGGCAATCTGGTCGGTACGTTGCGTCTGGGCGTGGTGCCGCTGTCGAGCTTCGATCCGCTGCCGCTGATGCAACGCCTGCACGCCGAACACCCGAACCTGCGCTTCGAACTCTCAGCCCTGAGTTCTGAACAAATCCTGGAACAACTGGCGAACAATCGCCTGGACCTCGGCGTTTCGTACCTGGAGCGACTGGACGGCGAACGCTTCAATTCCCTGGCGTTCAGCGAAACCCGCATGGGCCTGCTCTACGATCAGCGCTTCTTCAGTTTCGGCGAGGCGCCGCTGAGTTGGGAATCGCTGATCGAACTCCCGCTGGGCATGCTCACCAGCGGCATGCATTTTCGGCAGTCCATCGACCACAACTTCCACAGTCGCGGCCTCACCCCGCAGCCGTTGCTGCAAACCGATGCCGTCCACCAATTGTTACAAGCGGTGCACGGCGGATTCTGCTGCGCCGTGATGCCGCTGGACGGAGGCCTGGAAAAACTCACCGACCATTTGCGCCTGCAACCCATCGAAAATGCTCAAACCCTCGCCCGGCTGGGGCTGATCATGCGTCGCAGCGCCCCGCGTTCGGCGCTCGCGGAAGCCTGTTTCGCAATTCTTCAGAAATCGCTGCCAAGCTCTTGATCGACGCCATCTATCGGTAGATCAGTATTAGCGATTAGACGCGACAAGTTGACGCGCCTAGGCTTAAAGCAGCCTAAACCGTCGGTGATGCCTAATGAACGCCAAGCACCCTGTCTGCGCGGCGCCAGCCCTCGAAACGCCAGCGCCCGCCGCAAGCCAGACGTACAGTTACTGCGACCTTCAAGACACCGAATCAGCCAGCACCGCGCTGGCCGAAGAAGTCGCGTTGGCGATCGCTTATAACGGCATCAGTCAGGCGGTCATGTTGGTGACGCCGACGGACCTTGAAGACTTCATCGTCGGCTTCAGTCTCGGCAGCGGCATCATCGAAGACGCCTGCGATATCTATGACCTGCAACTCAGCGGCTCGGGTTCAGCGCAATACGCGCAAGTGACCATCGCCAACCGCGCCTTCTGGAACCTCAAGCAACAGCGTCGGCAAATGGCTGGCACCAGCGGTTGCGGACTCTGCGGTGTGGAAGCGGTGGAGCAGGCATTGCCAGACCTCAAGATCCTGCCCGGCGCACCCTTGCCGCCCGCCGAATGGCTCGATGGTTTGCGTCAACGCATCGGTGCGTTTCAGCCTCTTGGCCAGTACTCCGGCGCGGTGCACGCCGCCGTGTTTATGAACAGTCAGGGCCAATTGCTGCTGGGCCGCGAAGACATCGGCCGACACAACGCCCTCGATAAGCTGATAGGCGGACTGATCCGTCAGAAAATCCCGACCACCGGCGGGCTGGTGATTGTCACCAGCCGTTGCAGCCTCGAATTGATCCAGAAAGTATTGCGCGCAGGTATCCAGACCCTGGTCAGCCTGTCGTCGCCCACGGGCCTTGCCGTGCAATGGGCCCGTCGCCACAACCTTAATCTCATCCACCTGCCGCAGAAAAGTGCGCCGCGGGTCTACAGCCCTGCGACGGAGAACCAAGCGTGAGTCAACATCGTCAAGCCGACCAGAAACCCGTCCCTCGCTACAAGCCCTACAAAGGCCCAGCCGGTGGCTGGGGCGCGCTGGCCAGCGTTGCCCGGGCCTGGTTGACCAGCGACAACGCGCTGAAAAACCTGCGCATGATGCTCAAGACCAACAAGAACGGCGGGTTCGACTGCCCCGGTTGCGCCTGGGGCGACTCCAACGAAGCCGGCATGGTGGCGTTCTGCGAGAACGGCGCCAAAGCAGTGAACTGGGAAGCGACCAAACGCCGTGTCGACGGTGCGTTCTTTGCCAAACACAGCGTCAGTTCGTTGCTGGAACAAAGTGACTATTGGCTGGAATATCAGGGGCGTCTGACCGAGCCACTGCGCTACGACGCCGAGACCGATCGCTACAAACCCATCAGCTGGGAAGCGGCCTTCGCGCTGATCGGCAAACACCTGCAAGGGCTGTCGAGCCCGGATCAGGCCGAGTTCTACACCTCGGGCCGCGCCAGCAACGAAGCGGCGTACCTGTATCAATTGTTCGTGCGTGCCTACGGCACCAATAACTTCCCCGATTGCTCGAACATGTGCCACGAGGCCAGCGGTGTGGCCATGTCGCAAAGTGTCGGCGTCGGCAAAGGCACCGTCACCTTCGACGACTTCGAACACGCCGACGCGATTTTTGTCTGGGGTCAGAACCCTGGCACCAACCACCCACGGATGCTCGAACTGTTGCGCGAAGCGGTGAAACGCGGCGCTCAGGTGGTATGCATCAACCCTTTGAAGGAGCGCGGCCTGGAACGCTTCCAGCACCCGCAACACCCGATCGAAATGCTCACCAACGGCGACAAGCCGACCAACACCGCGTACTTCCGTCCGGCATTGGGCGGCGACATGGCGATCATGCGCGGCATGGCCAAGTTCCTGCTGCAGTGGGAGCGTGACGCACAGAAGGCGGGTGAGCCTGCCGTATTCGACCACGACTTCCTCAATGAACACAGTGTCAACGTGCTGGAATACCTGGGCATCGTCGACGACACCTCGTGGGAGCAGATCGTCGAACAATCCGGACTGACGCTGGTTGAAATCGAGCAAGCGGCGCGGATGTACGCCAAAGGCAAGAACGTGATCATGTGCTGGGCGATGGGCATCACACAGCATCGCCATTCGGTGGCGACCATCCAGGAAATCGCCAACCTGATGTTGCTGCGCGGCAACATCGGCCGCCCCGGCGCCGGTCTGTGCCCGGTGCGCGGCCACAGTAACGTGCAGGGCGACCGGACCATGGGCATCAACGAGCGTCCGCCGGGGGCGTTCCTCGACTCCCTGGAGCGTCGCTTCAAGTTCAAGGTGCCGCGTGAAAACGGTCACAACGTGGTCGAGGCGATCCATGCCATGGCTGACGGCCGCGCGAAAGTCTTTATCGGGCTGGGCGGTAACTTCGCCCAAGCCACCCCGGACAGCTCACGGACCTTCCAAGCCCTGAGCAACTGCGACCTGACCGTGCAAATCAGCACCAAGCTCAACCGCAGCCATTTGGCGCACGGTAAAGACGCGTTGATCCTGCCGTGCCTGGGTCGCACCGACATCGACATCCAGACCGAAGGCCCGCAAGCGGTGACCGTCGAAGACTCGTTCAGCATGGTTCACGCCTCCAACGGCCAGTTGCAGCCGCTGTCGAACCAGATGCGCTCCGAGCCGTCGATCATTGCCGGCATCGCCGCCGCGACCCTGGGCAGCAAACCGGTGGACTGGAACTGGCTGGTGGCCGATTACCGGCGCATCCGCGACCTGATCGCCGACACCATTGTTGGTTTCAAGGACTTCAACGAGAAGATCCAGAACCCGGGCGGGTTCTACCTCGGCAACAGCGCCGGTGCTCGCCGCTGGAATACCGCGTCGGGGCGCGCCAATTTCCGTCCGAACATCCTGCCTAAAGATCTGGTGCACGAGCGCACTCGCGCCACCGGCGTATTGCCAGACCTGATCATGCAGTCGATGCGCTCTCACGATCAGTACAACACCACGATTTATGGACTTGATGACCGATATCGCGGCGTGAAAGGTCAGCGTGATGTGTTGTTCGTCAACGAAGCCGACATCATTCGCCTGGGGTTCAAGCCAGGGCAAAAGGCTGACATCGTTTCGATCTGGGATGATGGACGTGAGCGTCGGGTGAAGGGCTTTACGCTGCTGGCGTTTGATATCCCTGCCGGGCAAGCGGCGGCTTACTACCCGGAAGTGAATCCGCTGGTGCCGCTGGAAAGCATCGGGGATGGCAGCCATACGCCGACATCGAAGTTTGTGGCAATCCGGCTGGAAGCGGCGAGTGCGACTGGGTTGATTATGGCGAAGTCGGCGTAACGCGGCAGCAGGTCTGGCCCCTTCGCGAGCAAGCTCGCTCCCACAGTGGATCCTGGTTGAACACAAATACTATGCCCACTGAAGATCTAATGTGGGAGCGAGCTTGCTCGCGATAGCGGTGGAACATTCAACGAATTTCCGAATTGACTGCTTTTCCTTTCGCCCACAAAAAAGGCCGTTTTGCATGAAAACGGCCTATCCGAAGTAGCTAAAGACAGGCGAAAAATACTTAAGTTCCGGCTAAAAAACAGTAACTTATAGAAATGTGCTCAAGTCGTGCTACTCGTCGGATTTCGATTGTCACGACCATGACACAGCCTCAGGATCGCGCCGTCATCCCCTTGAGGTTCCTCTATGAAGTTCTCCTCGATTCTCTTGTTGTCCCTTAGCCTGGCTAGTGGCATCGCTTCTGCTGGCGGCACCGCTGAAGCAGGTGTGGGCGGCGCATTGGGCGGGGTTCTGGGCTCAGTCGTCGGTCAGTCACTAGGCGGCAATACAGGTTCCACCATCGGCGCGGCCCTGGGCGGCGCGGGTGGTAGCGCCGTTGGCGCAGACAGACGCAGCCGTGGCGAAGCCGCCATTGGCGGTGCGTTGGGCGCGGCAGGCGGTAACGTGGTCGGTCGCAGCATGGGCGGCACCTCCGGCAGTCTGATCGGCTCCGCAGCAGGCGGCGGCGCCGGTGGCGCGCTGGGTAACTACATGGGCAACAAGAGCGATGACGACGATGATCGTCGCTCCTATCGTCGTGGTTATGATGATGATCGTCGCTACTACCGTGACGGCCACCCGGGGCGCGGTCATGCCTATGGCCACCGCAAGCATCACCATCGCTATCGCGACTGAGGCTTGAATCGCCTCGCTTGCCGATGCATCAAAAAATCGCAGCCCAAGGGCTGCGATTTTTTTTGTCCGTCAAACCACCAACCGCTCCAGCGCCCCGCGCAACCCGGCAGGAATCGCCACCGGCTGATTAGAAGCCCGATCCACAAACACATGCACAAAGCGCCCTGCTGCGCAGGCTTCGTCTTCCCCGGCCTTGAACACTGCCAGCTCGTATTGCACCGAACTGTTGCCCAACTTGCCCACCCGCAAACCAATCTCGATCCGATCGGGGAAGGCAATGGAAGCAAAGTAATCGCAGGCCGAACTCACGACAAAACCCACCACCTCGCCGTCATGGATATCCAGGCCGCCGACTTCGATCAGGTAGGTGTTCACTGCAGTATCGAAGAAGCTGTAGTAGGTGACGTTGTTGACGTGACCATAGGCGTCGTTGTCGTGCCAGCGGGTGGTGATGGGCTGGAAGTGGGGGTAGTCGGTGCGTTGGGGCATCGGGTTGGACATCAGCGTCGATTCCTGGAGTTGGATTGCCAGTCTAAGGCGAAAACCGCGTCGTACTCATCGCGAGCAAGCTCGCTCCCACAGTGAATCTCAGTCGTACACAAAATCTGTGCTCACTGAAGATCAAACTAATGTGGGAGCGAGCTTGCTCGCGATGAGGCCATCAGAGGCACTACTTCAATCAGCGCTCAGAAAACCCCTTGCCCACCGCCGCCAACTCCCCAATCAACCGTGCCGGATTCCACTGATCACCCTGCTTCGTCTCCAGCGCCAGCAACCGTTGGTGAATATCCGCCAGCCCTTGCTGATCCGCCCAAGCCATCGGCCCACCCTTGTCCGCCGGGAAGCCGTAGCCATTGAGGTACACCAGATCGATGTCGTGCGCCGATCCGGCAATCCCTTCCTGAAGGATCTTCGCACCCTCGTTGACCAGTGCCAGCAAGCAGCGCTCAAGAATCTCCTCGGGGCTTATCTCGCGACGCTGGAACCCCAGCTCTTCGCTGACCTTCAACACCAGCGCATCGACTTCAACATCGTGCTCAGCCTGGCGACTGCCCGGCTCATAGTGGTAATAGCCATTGCCACTTTTCTGGCCGAAACGACCCAATTCGCACAGACGATTGTCCACCTGAACCTCAGGCGCATCCTGCCCTTTGCCGGCCAACTGCCGGGCGCGCCACTCCAGATCAATGCCGACCACGTCGTACATGCGGAACGGCCCCATGGCGAAACCAAAACCTTGCAGTGCCGCATCGACCTGATGTGGATAAGCGCCTTCGAGCAGCATCTTGCGCGCTTCTAGCACATACGGATGCAGCATGCGGTTACCGATGAAACCATGGCAGTTGCCCGACACCACGCTGACTTTGTCCATGCGCTTGCCCAGTGCCAGAGCAGCCTCAAGCACCACCGGTAAAGTCTGCGCACCGCGAACGACTTCCAGCAACTTCATGATGTGCGCCGGGCTGAAGAAGTGCAGGCCCAGGACCTGTTGCGGACGGCGAGTGGCCGCGGCGATGGCATCAATATCCAGCGCCGAGGTATTGCTGGCCAGAATCGCTTCAGGTTTGAGCAGATCGTCCAGCTCACGGAAGATTTTCTGCTTGAGCTCAAGGTTTTCGTACACCGCTTCGATGACCAGATCGACATCGCAGATCGCCGCGTAGTCAGCAGCCGCCGTTACCCGTGCTATGCGAGCGTCCGCTTCGGCCTGATCGATCCGTCCCTGACGCACGTTGTGGGCGTAGGTGTCCGCCACGGTAGCCAGCGCCTGTTCAAGCATCTGTGGATTGTTATCGACCCACTGCACCGGGACGCCGGCGTTGGCCAGACACATGACAATGCCACGGCCCATGGTGCCCGCGCCAATGACGGCGGCGCGCTGAATAGTGAACGGTGTCTGGCTCATAGTTGTTCTCTTGTTGGCGATCCAAAGACAGCCTTCACCATAGTCAGGCGGCGCGCATTTTTGAAATTTATTCCTGTGATGAGCAACATTCAGCGGATGGATCTACGCCGGCAAATGTGCCTCGGCCCACGTCCGGACTTCGGCATACGGATAATCCTCCAGCGCCGCAAACCCGGGAATCGACCGTGCCTTGAGCTTGGTGAACAGCGGCACGCCGATGCCGCATAAAAACCGCGTAACGCGTTCCGCCGATGGAGTGTTGCCGGTGTACTGCTCGTGCCTGTGGATAAAGTCACCGCACAACGCCTCGAAGTTTTTATCCACAAGCGCCGGTAATTCCGGTGGCGTCGGCAATCGCGCCACATCCCCGTGACACACCGAACAATGCCCGCACTGCTGCGGTGCGTTTTCATCGCCGAAGTACTCGGCCAGGCGATAACCCAGGCAATGGTCGGTGGCGAACAGTTCCAGCATGGCGTGAATCCGCGCGACCTCGGTGCGCTCGTGCCGGGTGAAATAGGCGTGTAACTCGGCGCTCAGGGCCTGGCTGTTGAAATCCGTTTGCAACAGGCTGTAGACCTCGGTCATCTGTTTGCTTTCGAGCTCGACCCAGCCCTTTTCCTGGAAATAATCCAGCGCCTTGACCACTCGATTGCGTTCGGCCTGATGCTGTTCATACAGCGCATCGAAATTCACCGTGGCCCAGGTCCGTGCGCGACTGGAGGTCTGGATAATCGCCGCGACGAAGTCCTTGCGCTCACCCTCGAAACGGGCGAGTAAAGCTTCCGGCTCCTGCAAATACTTGAAACGGTATTCGGCGTAATAGGCGTAACGCGGCGCAATGATTCCACGCAGTTCCAACTGCACCAGCAAAGTCTTGAGCGGCAGCTGACGGATGTTGCTCTGATCGGCCAGCGGCCCCAACAGAAACTCCCACTGCCCCTCGGGCGCGGCGGCTTGCAACTCGTCGAGCACATAGCGGATGCCATCCAGCTCAGGCGTATCGCCGTAGACGAAGTTTTCCAGCACGTTGAGGCTGTCGCGGTTGGCCAATACCAGGCAGTCGGACGGCTGCCCGTCACGCCCGGCACGGCCGATTTCCTGGCTGTAGTTTTCGATGGATTTGGGCAGGTCGAAATGCACCACGTTGCGGATGTCGCTCTTGTCGATGCCCATGCCGAACGCGATGGTGGCAACGATGCAATTGGACTGCCCGCCCATGAACCGGCGCTGGATTGCTTCGCGCTGTTCGTGGGGCAGACCAGCGTGATAGGCCTCGGCCTGAATGCCGTTGCGGGTCAGATGTTCGGCAATGTGCTCGGCGGTTTTCTGCAGGGTGACGTAGACAATGCTCGGCTGGTCGGGACGCTGGCTCATCCATTCGACAAGGCGTCGTCGCTTGTCCTGACCGCGCACCGGCTCCACCAACAGATTGAGGTTCGGCCGGTAGAAACCGGTGGTCACCACGTCCTCAGGGGCGATGGCGAATTTTGCCTCCATGTCCGCGATCACTTTGGGGGTCGCAGTGGCGGTCAGCAGCAAGGCCTGAGGGATGTTGAACTGGCGCTGATAGTCGGGGAGCTTGAGGTAGTCGGGGCGAAAGTTGTGGCCCCATTCCGAGATGCAGTGCGCCTCGTCCACCACCAGCAACGAGATCGGCACCTGCTGCAAGAAATTGCGGAAACGCTCGTTCTTCAGGCGCTCCACGGAGATCATCAAAATTTTCAGCTCGCCAGACTTGGCCCGAGCCATCACGTCGCTGGCGTCATCGCGGCTCTGGGCCGAATCGATACTGCCCGCCGCAATGCCATGGCGCTGCAGGAACGCCAACTGATCCTGCATCAACGCCAGCAGTGGCGAGACCACCAGCGTCAGGTGCGGCAGTAGCAAGGCCGGCAATTGATAACAAAGGGACTTACCCGAGCCGGTGGGGAAAATCGCCGCCGCCGAGCGCCCGGCCAACACCGCGCTGACCGCCGCTTCCTGGCCGGGCCGAAACTGTGGATAACCGAAAACCTGTTCCAGGGTGTTGTGCATAAGCTGTCACTCCGTTGACCGCTGCGAAGCCCAAAGCCTAGCCGGCAAACGCAGCGAGTCGAGAAAAGGTCGGGGACCAAAACGATACGGGATGATACAGCGTGTTGTCGGCGATCGTTCCCATGCGCCGCAAAGGAATGCAGCCCGTGACGCTTCGCGTTACTGGACGCGGAGCGTCCCTTGAGGCATTCCCACTCGGGTGCGTGGGAAGATCAGTCAGGAGAGGAGGCTAAGGCGCCAACACCGCCACGCGCAGCTGTTCATTCAATGCCTGCTCGTGAAACACCTGGCTCTTGCTCGCCCAAATGGCATGGGCCGGACTGATTTCGCCGGTGAACGCCGCCGCCAACTGACGCAAATCAGCGCGCAAAGCGGTGTCCATGCTCGCCTGACTGGTCAGCGCATCCGGCCAACCAGTGCGGTCCATATTGGCCAGGACCATCGAGCTACCTGCATCAGCAGCACCCGCCGCGCGACAAAACCCGCCCCACAGCAACAAAATCGAGGCCATACGTAGCCATTGCATACTTAATTCCCTTTAAGCGTTGGACGGACGTTTCGAAACGTCCTACTGATTCTGGCGCGCACCATACAGAGGCTTGATGCGTTACGCCTGACAAACCCGTAGGAAATTTGCCATCTAAGGGTTTAGGCGTAAAAAACCTCGGGAAACGCGTAGGTTTGGTCCGAAAAGGCAGGAAAAACCCCTACAAACCCTGTCCATTGCGGCCGTATTGCCGCGCTGCGTCGCCACCTTCATAGTTTGCGGCGCGGCTGAAAACAGGGTGTCGACCTGCCGGCGAGACTGCCCGACTTCCTACAGGACTGACCTAAATGCAAGACCGCTACCGTCCACTCAAAACCAGCTACAGCGAAACACCCGTCCTCGTCATCGACACCACGGCCAGCACCGGTGCCGTCCTCGACGCAGCGCACCAACGCCTGCGCGCAGCCAGCGATTTGCTCGAAACGCTTTATTGCCTGTGCTTCAAACAGGCCGACGTTAAAGACATCCCTCATATAGTGAATGCGCTTTACTTACTAACGCAGGATGGTTGCGAGCTACTAGAAGTTGCCAAACAAAGAATAGAACACTAAAACTTCAAACACACACTACAACCCCGGCAACAACTAACCACTTCATTATTTAAATAACTCAAACTAGTCTGCACGCTCTTAAACCAAACAAGAGCACAACAATGACTACATTAACTATTTTCTTTTGCGGTACCGGCTCGACTAAATTTGACAACCAAAACCCAACTTACTGGAATGGCGAACTGGTTTCGGCACTGGCCTCCCATCATGCTGGCCGAGAGTTTGCCGAATGGATCGTCATTGACGGCCCTGGCACCAGCAACCTGCAAGCTGATGAGCTGTTCACTAAATCCAAGGACTACGGCCTGAGCGGCACGCTGTTCGGCAAGGGCTGGGAGGAGAACGTAAAGCACGCCATCAACATCATCAAAGGTCAGTGTGACTGGCAGCGTGAAAAACTGACCGAGACCGAATACAACCGCCTGAAGGCTGCTGGCATTCCAATCGAAGACGTGATCGTCGAAGGCTCCTGGCTGTGGCGTAAATATAACTACGGCGACCGCAGTGTGACCCAGCAGAAGTTACAAGAACAAATCATTAAAACGTTTCGCAAGGACGGCATTATTCCTACCAAGGTAAACTTGGTAGGCTGGAGCCGCGGCGGTATTAGTTGTCATATGCTGGCCAATGCCATGTTCAAGGACAGCACACTGAAGAACATCCCGGTAAATATCTTTGCGATTGATCCGGTACCGGGCATCGGCAACTTTCAGGAAGACAAAGTAAAACTGAATGCCAATGTAAAAGAATACGTCGGCTTCTACGCACGGGACGAGCGCTCCAAAGGCTTCAGCTGCGTCATCCCGCAAACGGCCACCGGCACCCGAACCCACATCTACCCGATGCCCGGCCGCCATGGCACGCTGGTTGGCAACGCCGCAGCAGACGGTGTCAGCGGCCCTAAAGCACTGGCCGAACCCGGTCTGATCGTCCGCCACTTTGCCGAAGTGTGCCTGAAGCGCTGGGGCGTGCCGCTGAACAAAACCCTCAACCTGACCCCGGCCGCCCTGCAGAACCACCACAACACCATGGTCAGTACCGCCGCGAAATACAAAGCGATGGAAAAGTGCTCATACACCTACTTCACCGAGCTGGACCAGGGTGAGCGTTACGTTTCGCTGGGTAGTAATGGGGTCAAGTTCTCGGCAGTGAAAGGCACGATCTACGCGCCGGCGACCGGGCTGACTACTGGCCTGCTGGATGTGGCGGCGTATCAGCATATTCGTTGAGGTGGTAGGACGCGGCGTGGCGGAAAAGCACGAGAAAATCCTCGCGAAAACTCCTATAGAAACGGCCTAGCCAAGGTTCATCCCGTTCCTACATGCGGGGACTCTTTGTCGTCTATCGCTGCCCGGCTGCTCACACCTATAGTCGGGCTGTCGCTGCCAAATCAGCGTCTCGGGCTTGGTCACTCGATGGAATACATAAACGCGTCCGTTGTATGCTGCCGGCACCTCAAGTGTCTGCACGCTATATGGTGGCTGTGTTTGGGACGCCTTATGGCGTGCCGGTCTTATGTATTCCTCCGGTTGACCAACCCGAACACAGTCCGCCTCCATCGCTTGGTCACGATGGTGGTGGTTTCATCTGATGCATTTGAGAATACATAAAATGAACAAATTGAACCCGTTCCCCGATCGCTACCGCCCCCTCCAAACAAACCTCACCGATTCCCCACCCCTGATCATCGACACAGAGGCCAACCCCCAGGACATTCTCGAAGCTGCCCTCCAGCGAATCAGAGCCTCCGGCGACCTACTCAAAACCCTACATTGCCAATGCTTCAAAAACGGTGACGTGGAAGACATCCCGCATATCACCCACGCCCTCTACCTGTTGACTCAGGACGGCTGCGACCTGCTGAAAGTCGCGCAACAACGCATGATGGGCTGGAAAGCACCAACCTGACGCCGAGCGAAGATCGTTCCCACGCTCTGCGTGGGAATGCCTCAAGTTAGTCGGTCCTTCCCCCAGGGCCCGACGATCAATAAGCTCCACCCAAGCCCAATCGGACACTCCGCAATGAACTTCGCCCCCGACTTCCCCGACGACCAAACCATGCATCTGCTCATGCAGCTGCTGCACGAAGAGCTCGGTCTGCCAGAACGCAAAACCATCAGCCTCACCACCTCGATTAACTTCGACTTTGGCTGCAACGGCACCGATGCGCGCCACCTGATGGAGACGCTGGAAGAACAGTTCGCCATCGACTTCATCGATTACGACGCCTATCGCTACTTCCAGCCCGAAGGCTTTGACGTATTCCTCAAGCGCCGGGCCAAGGGGCGTGGCGACAAGATCCCTCTGACTATCGGAATGATTTACCAAGCGATCAAGTTGCAACGGTGGGACACACAGGAATTGGAAGGAATCTAGCTGAACGCGTAAGTGCCATTATTCTGGTCGTTTAGCGCCTTTTCGGCTGGAATAATGGCACTTAAGGTGTCCCTGACGGCCTGAATTGCACGCACAAAAAAGCCGCCCTCAAAGGGCGGCTTTTTCATTCGCTAAATCCAAGCCTTACAGCTTCGGCCCAGCAGCCTTGATCGCGTCGCTCACTTCAAACTTCTTGAAGTTCTCAACAAACAACCCAGCCAGTGCTTTAGCGGCTTCATCATAAGCAGCCTTGTCAGCCCAGGTATTACGTGGGTTCAACAGTCCAGTCTCAACGCCCGGCACAGCCAACGGCACGTCGAGGTTGATGGTGTCGAGGTGTTCGGTTTCAGCACCGATCAACGCGCCGCTCTGGATCGCTGCGATCACGCCGCGAGTGGTCGGGATGTTGAAGCGTTTACCGACGCCGTAGCCGCCGCCGGTCCAGCCGGTGTTGACCAGGTAGACCTTGGAGCCGAAGCCGCGGATGCGCTTGATCAGCAGTTCTGCGTATTCGCCAGCCGGACGCGGGAAGAACGGTGCGCCGAAACAGGTGGAGAAGGTCGACTTGATGCCGCTGCCGGAACCCATTTCGGTCGAGCCCACCAGTGCGGTGTAGCCGGACAGGAAGTGGTAGGCCGCTTGTTCTTCGCTGAGGATCGACACTGGCGGCAGTACGCCGGTCAGGTCGCAGGTCAGGAAGATCACAGCGTTTGGCTCGCCACCGAGGTTTTTCTCGGAACGCTTGGCGACGTGCTCCAGCGGGTAGGCGGCGCGGCTGTTCTGGGTCAGGCTGACATCGGTGTAGTCGGCGTGCTTGGCGTCATCGATAACGACGTTTTCCAGGACTGCGCCGTGCTTGATGGCTTTCCAGATGACCGGCTCGTTCTTCTCGGACAGGTCGATGCACTTGGCGTAGCAGCCGCCTTCGATGTTGAAGACAACGCCTTCACCCCAGCCGTGCTCGTCGTCACCGATCAGGTAACGGCTTTCATCGGCGGACAGGGTGGTTTTGCCGGTGCCGGACAGACCGAAGAACAGGGTCACGTCGCCCGCTTCGCCGATGTTGGCGGCGCAGTGCATTGGCAGTACGTCGGCAGCCGGCAGCAGGTAGTTCTGCACCGAGAACATGGCTTTCTTCATTTCACCGGCGTAACGCATGCCGGCGATCAGCACTTTCTTCTGAGCGAAGTTGAGGATCACGCAACCGTCGGAGTTGGTGCCGTCACGCTCTGGCACGCACTCGAAGTTGGCAACGTTGAGCACTTGCCACTCATCACGGCCAGCCGGGTTGTATTTTTCCGGGTTGATGAACAGGCAACGGCCGAACAGGTTCTGCCAGGCAGTTTGGGTGGTCATCTTCACGGCCAGGTAGTGGTCTTCAGACGCACCTACATGCACGTGGGAAACGAAATGCTCTTGTGCGTTGTTGAACGCTTCAACGCGGTCCCACAGGGCATCGAACTTGTCGGCCGGGAACTTGCGGTTGATCGGGCCCCAGGCGATGGAAGCCGAAGTGGACGGCTCGTCAACGATGAAACGATCGACTGGTGAGCGGCCGGTGCGGTGACCGGTGCGAACAGTCAGCGCGCCGGTATCGGCAAGCTCGCCCTCACCGCGACTCAGAGCTTCTTTTACCAGATCATCAACACTCAGATCGGTGTACACGGCGTTATTGGCTTGCGTCATGAGATTCCCCGTCGGCCAGTGGCCGAGTGTGCTCCAAACGTTTTGTAGTAGAAAGTCGTGCACTACTACCGCGACAAAAAGTGGGCCGGATTATGCCAGAAAAGCCCAAAAATAGTAGGGCCCTCCCGTCGTAACGGCGTTATTCCGGCGTTAAGCAGTGAATTTACCTGCGCTGAACCGTTTTAGTGCCGGGTATCTGACGGCGTATCAACACCCGCACCTGCGAATAATTGAGCGATATCGGCGGCGTCGAACAGGTAGCGCTCATTGCAAAACTGGCAATCAATCTCAATGTTGCCGCCATGTTCGATCACGAGCGACTGGGCATCTTCCAGACCCAAACTGACCAGCGCATTGGCAGAACGTTCGCGCGAGCAGCTGCAACGGAAGCGCAGTTTCTGCACATCGAACAGTCGAACCTGCTCTTCGTGGTAGAGGCGATGGAGAATGGTTTCGTTATCCAGGCTCAGCAATTCATCGGCGGTCAGGGTGCTGCCCAGCGCGGTGATGTGCTGCCAGCTGGCGGCGCGTTCTTCTTCATCTTTCAATCGATCAGCAGGCAGCTGCTGCAACAACAGGCCACGGGCGCGACGACCATCGGCGTACAACCAGAAACGCGTACCGACTTGTTGGGACATCACGAAGTAGTTAGTGAAGCACTCCGACAGGGTTTCGCCATCGAGGTCGACGATGCCCTGGTAACGCTGGCCCTGAGTCGGGTCGACGGTCAGCGCCAATACGCCGTTGGGCATCAGGTCGGCGAGGGTCGCATCCGGCGCGATCTGGTCGGCCTCGTATCGGGCCAGGCCACGGATTTCGCGCTCGCTGGAGCACTCGATCATCAGCAGCGGGATCGGACCTTCGGAACGGGCCTGGAGAATCAGCAAGCCATCGAACTTCAAGGTGCCGACCAACAACGACGCCGCCGCCATCAGCTCGCCGAGCAGTTGTGCAACCGGCTCCGGGTACGGGTGTTTAGCGAGGACTTCGGCGTAGCTACGCTCCAACGCAACCAGCTCGCCGCGGGTGTCGCTGTCATCGAAGATGAAGCGTTGGGTGTAGTCGGTATCCGGTAAATCGGTCATAGGTCTGGGTATCTGAAGTAATGACAAAATGATTTCAAACAGCGAGAAATTGCGCCTCTTCGGCACCATTTTGGTGCGCAATGTTCAGCCATGGGAGGCATTTTATGAACAATCCGGGTTTGTTCCAAGCAAGGTGGAACCTTCGCCGGATGGCTTTATGCAATTCCTTACCTCTGGCGCTGCTGGCCTTCTGGTTATGGCCTACGGGTCAGAGGCTGCGTGTGGTTTGCGACGAGTGGCGCTTTCACCCATCCAACGCGCTGCTGGCGATTAACCCGATATGGCTACACGTTTAAGCAATTGCAAGTCTGCGTTCCGTCGATGCGGTGGTGGGTGGTGCGTAGCGCCTGATAGTCAGGCACGCCTGGCGAGTGCTTCGCACTCGATCGCGAGCAAGCTCGCTCCCACAAGGACTGCGCAATACCTGTGGGAGCGGGCTTGCTCCGGGCGGCGATCCGACGAAGGCTGCCTCACAGGCAACACAGAAACAATTGTCTTACTCGTCGTTACTGCTTCCACGGAACTTGAACAAATCCCGTCGCTGCTTCTTGCTCGGTTTGCCATCGGTGCTCACACCCAGCGAACCGGCCTTACGCATGGCCGCAGCCGCCTCGCGCTTGGCGATGCTGGCGTCGGTTTCAGCGTAGAGCGCCTGAGCCTCTGGCGCGCCACGGCGTACGATCGACAGCGCCTGAACCACCACCGTGCGTTCCTCGAACCCTGCGCGAATCTGAAACTCATCGCCGATCCTCGGTTCCTTGCCCGGTTTGCAGCGCTCGCCCCGGCAATGCACCTTGCCGCTTTCAATCGCCGCCTTGGCCAAGGCACGTGTTTTATAAAAACGCGCGGCCCACAACCATTTATCGAGACGGACTTTGTCGTCCTCTTCCTGTTTTTGTGCCACTGGAATTCCTCTCTCGGTGAATACTCGGAACTGTACTACCGTTTCTGTCGGGCGCAAGAACTCGGCCCTCCAGATAGAATGTGGTCTTGGCCGGCTCACCGGCATGGAGTGATCGAGTGACAATATTTCCGTCTTCATTGACCTCGCCCCAGGGCGGTTGCCAGGGTTGCCAGCAAAGCGAGCCGCTGGGCTTCGATTTTGCCTTTGCTTACCAACCGATCGTCGATTTGCGAGATCAGTCGATTTTCGCCCATGAGGCACTCGTGCGCGGCGTAAAGGGTGAGGGTGCGCTGTCGATTCTCGATCAGATCACCGAGGACAACCGCTACCGCTTCGATCAGCTCTGCCGGACCCGAGCCATTGAAGGCGCAGCGAATCTGGGGATGCAGACGCATCTGTCGATCAACTTCATGCCCAACGCCGTGTACCGCCCGGAACTGTGTATTCGCAGCACGCTGGAAGCCGCGAAAAAACACAACTTCCCCATCGACCGGTTGATTTTCGAAACCCTGGAAAGCCAGCACGTAGATAACTATCGCCATTTGACCAATATTCTGCGTGAATACCGCGAATTCGGCTTCAAGACCGCCATCGACGATTTCGGCGCGGGCTACTCGGGGCTCAATCTGCTCGCTGATTTCCAACCGGACCTGATCAAACTCGACATGGCACTGATCCGCGATGTCGACCGTGATCGTGCTCGTCAGGCTATCGTTCGAGGGATTGTCACAATCTGTGCGGAGCTGAACGTTACAGTCATTGCCGAAGGGATCGAAAGCGCCGGAGAACGGGATTTCCTGGCGGACTGTGGAATTTTTCTGATGCAGGGTTACTGGTTCGCCAAGCCCGCATTCAAAGCGTTGGCCCAGGTAACACCTGGGACCTGGACGCGTTAATCGCCGGTTTTTCCTATTGAAGACATTTGACCATTTGACCGTTGTCGGTCTGCGCGAGTGGGTAGCGCTCCCGGATTTGGGAGTCGCGGGCCTGCGCGCAAAAATCGACACCGGCGCCAGCACCTCCAGCCTGCATGCCACCGATATCGAACCGTTCGAGCGCGACGGGGAACAGTGGGTGCGCTTTACTGCTCACTTGGGCACGGTGGTGCAACTGCGTCACCGGCGCTGCGAAGCCCCCCTGGTGACGATGAAGACCATCAAAAGCTCCAACGGCCACGCGCAGATGCGTTACGTGGTCAGCACCACTCTGGCCCTCGGTGATCGGGTCTGGCGGGTCGAGTTCACTCTCGCCTGCCGCAAGTCCATGCGTTATCGCCTGTTACTCGGTTCAAAAGCCTTGATCGACGGCCAGTTGGTGGTCAATCCAGGCATTAAGTACGTACAAGACAAGCCGGTGTTCCCGGTATCTACCTCCTCCACAGGTGTTGCATGAAGATCGCTGTGCTGTCGCGGAACCCGCGTCTGTATTCCACTCGTCGTCTGGTCGAAGCCGGTACCGAACGTGGCCATGAAATGGTGGTGATCGACACCCTGCGCGCCTACATGAACATCGCCAGCCACAAGCCGCAGATCCACTACCGCGGCAAGCCGTTGGAGGGTTTCGATGCGGTGATCCCGCGGATTGGCGCGTCGGTGACGTTTTATGGCTGCGCGGTGTTGCGCCAGTTCGAAATGATGGGCGTGTTCCCGCTCAATGAATCGGTGGCCATCGCCCGCTCGCGGGACAAACTGCGGTCCCTGCAATTGCTGTCACGCAGAGGGATCGGTTTGCCGGTCACTGGTTTTGCGCACTCCCCGGACGACATTCCCGACTTGATCGAGATGGTCAACGGCGCGCCGCTGGTGATCAAGGTGCTGGAAGGCACTCAGGGCATCGGCGTGGTGATGTGTGAAACGGCGACGGCGGCGGAGTCGGTGATCGAGGCGTTCATGGGCCTGAAGCAGAACATCATGGTTCAGGAATACATCAAGGAAGCCGGCGGGGCGGACATTCGCTGCTTCGTGGTGGGCGACAAAGTGATCGCGGCGATGAAGCGTCAGGCCAAGCCTGGGGAGTTTCGCTCCAACCTGCATCGGGGTGGCACTGCCAGCCTGATCAAGATCACGCCGGAAGAACGCATGACAGCATTGCGTGCGGCGAAGGTGATGGGTTTGGCGGTGGCGGGTGTGGACATCCTTCGTTCCAATCACGGCCCGCTGGTGATGGAAGTGAATTCGTCGCCGGGGTTGGAAGGGATTGAAACCACCACCAACAAGAATGTGGCGGGGATCATCATTGAGCATCTGGAGAAGAATGGTGGGCCGAATATGACGCGCACCAAAGGCAAGGGTTAAGGGTACAAAAGCCGGCTTTTGTGGTGACGGGCAGGCCGCCTTCGCGAGCAAGCCCGCACACACATTTGATCTGTGGCGAACACAATATCAGTGTCTGACACGATCTACTGTGGGAGCGGGCTTGCTCGCGAAGAGGCCTTGAGCCCCAACGACAATGCTGATCTCTTAAACCGCATCCCGCGGCAGCATCAACCCAAGCGGCAATCGCACCCGCGCTTCCAGCCCGCCACCAGACCGATTGCGCAGCTCTACATTCCCGCCATGCATCGAAGCAATCCGCTTCACGATCGCCAACCCCAACCCGGTGCCTTTACCACCTCGGGCACGGTCGCCACGGGTGAACGGGTTAAAGATCGCCTCCAGCTCCGACGGATCAATCCCCGCCCCCCGGTCCATGACACTCAGCACCACATACGGCGCGCTGGTATCGCCGGACACATAAGCCGCCACCTCAACCCCGCTGCCCGCGTGATGCAAGGCGTTGCCAATCAGGTTGTTCAGCAGCCGCTTCATTGACACCCGACGCAACGGAAACGGCTGAATCGGCTCCAGGCGCAGGCGCACTTTCTCTTCGTTCTGGTTGTAGGGCGCTGCGACTTCGCGCACCAGATCGCTCAGGTCCACCTCTTCCACCGACTCGTCGCGACCATCGCGAATGAACGCCAGGAACTGATCGAGAATCGCGTCCATGTCTTCGATGTCGCGGACCATGTCGTCGCTCAGGTCGCTGTGGTCACCCATGAGTTCCAGAGATAGCCGTAACCGGGTCAACGGTGTGCGCAGGTCGTGGGATACCCCCGCCAGCATCAATTCGCGCTCACGCCCCGCCTGTTCGACGTCTTCGGCCATCTGGTTGAAGGCGCGATAGACCTCGGTCATTTCACTCGGCGTGTCGCTGATCGGCAGGCGCACACTGCGACCCTGGCCGAGTTGCCTCGCGGCATAGACCAGACGTTTCAATGGTTGATTGAGCTGGCTGACGAAGATCCACGCCGAGGCAGTGGACAGCAGACCGATAGCGAGGAACCAGCCGAGCACGTTCCAGATTTTCTGGCCGCGCAATGGATGCGGGTAAAGCGGCACTTTCAGCCAGCCGTCACCCAGGCTTGGCGCCCGAACCCACAGGGCTGGCGGCGAATGCATTCGCAATCGGACTTCAGTGTCGGCACCCAGCTCCGCTTGCATCTGCCGCTGATAGATCTCGCTGTAAGGCCAGTGTTGCTCACCTTCCGGCACGCCAGCGCCCACTACCCGGATCAGGGTCGCGGCATCGGCAATCTTCGTACGGTTTTCTTCATCGGCCGCCCAATAGGCGCGTAGCGTCAGGGCGACGCCGTGGCTGTATTGGCGGTCCACCAGCACGTCTTCGTTCATCAACAGATAAACCAGGGTCAGCGCCTTGGAAAACAGCACGACGATCAGCACCAGCCAAAGGGTGCGGGAGAAGAAACTCTGGGGGAACCAAACGGGGGTTTTCATGGATAACCGCTACACACTTGCAGGAGCGAGCGATGCTCGCATATTGCGGATCGCGAGTCTGCGAGCAAGGTCATCTGACCCGTTGCCCGCAAGACCCGCTCCTACAAATCACCGATCACTTGGTGGCGGCGCCATCCGGAACGAACACGTAACCCACGCCCCAGACTGTCTGGATGTAACGCGGTTTGGACGGATCGGGCTCGATCATCCGGCGCAGACGAGAAATCTGTACGTCGATGGAGCGCTCCAGCGCGTCCCACTCGCGGCCACGGGCCAGATTCATCAGCTTGTCGCGGGTCAGTGGCTGACGGGCGTTCATGACCAACGCCTTGAGCACCGCAAACTCACCGGTGGTGAGCATGTGCACTTCGTCGCCGCGTTTGAGCTCGCGGGTGGCCAGGGACAGTTCGTAGTCACCGAAGGTCACGCTTTCGTCTTCGCTGCCCGGTGCGCCCGGCACAGGAGTTGATTGACGACGCAGGACCGCTTTGACACGAGCCATGAGCTCGTCCGGGTTGAATGGCTTGGCCAGGTAATCGTCGGCGCCCAGCTCCAGGCCCTTGATGCGGCTCAGCTCATCGCCCTTGGCGGTCAGCATGATGATGGGGATCTGGTTGTTCGAGGTGCGCAGGCGACGGCAAGCGGTCAAGCCGTCTTCGCCGGGCAGCATCAGGTCGAGGACGACCAGGTTGAACACTTCACGCGCCAGCAGGCGATCCATTTGTTCAGTGTTCGGTACGGCGCGGGCGCGGTAGCCCTTGCTGACGAAAAAACGTTCCAGCAGGCTGCTCAGCCCTGGATCGTCGTCAACAATAAGAATTTTTTCGCCTTCAGCAATGTTTGCAGTGCTGCTCATTAGATGCTCCTTTGATCTCGGCGCGCATTATGGCGTAGCTGCCGTTATACGCACCGTGTGCATTGTTAGCAGATTTTTCCTTCATCGCCAGAAATCCGGTCTTTATGCCTACAGCCTGCGATGCCCCCGAATGACAGAACGCTGGTTATAATGCGCGGCCTTTTGTGTCAGGCAACGTCTGATCATTACTGTAGGTGGCCGTTTTTTATTTTCATGGCACGGGCAGTAATTGTTCGATTTCACGGGTCAACGGGATACCTGTTGATCCAGGTAGCGGCGCAGGCCAGGCCGCTCAACCAGACTCGCCGAGCCTTTATCTCTGCGCCTGCGAGCCTGCTTTCACAATTTGTCAGGTGGTTTTATGGACAGCATCAACAGCCGCATCGCCCAGGAACTCGGTGTACGCCCACAACAGGTCGAAGCGGCCGTCGCGCTACTCGATGAAGGCTCCACGGTGCCCTTCATCGCCCGCTACCGGAAAGAAGTGACCGGCAGCCTCGATGACATCCAGTTGCGTCATCTGGAAGAGCGCCTGCGCTACCTGCGAGAACTCGACGAACGGCGTATCAGCATCCTTGCCAGCATCCACGAACAAGGCAAGCTGACCCCGCAACTTGAACGCGACATTAAACTCGCCGACACCAAAACCCGCCTCGAAGACTTGTACCTGCCGTACAAGCAGAAGCGCCGCACCAAGGGCCAGATCGCCCTGGAAGCCGGCCTCGGCGAGCTGGCCGACGGCCTGTTCAACGACCCGACCCTGACGCCAGACGCTGAAGCCGCGCGCTTCATCGATACCGAAAAAGGCGTCGCCGATGTGAAGGCGGCCCTCGAAGGCGCCAAATACATCCTGATGGAACGTTTCGCCGAAGACGCCGGCCTGCTGGACAAGCTGCGCAGCTACCTCAAGCAGGAAGCCACCCTCAGCGCCCGCGTCATCGCCGGCAAAGAAGAGGAAGGCGCCAAGTTCCGCGACTACTTCGAACACGATGAACCGCTGAAAAGCATGCCGTCGCACCGCGCGCTCGCCATTTTCCGTGGCCGCAACGAAGGCATTCTGAGTTCGGCGCTGAAAGTCGGCGACGAACTGCCGGGCACCATGCACCCGTGCGAAGGCATGATCGGTCAGCAATTCGGCATTCAGAACCAGAACCGCGCCGCCGACAAATGGCTGGGCGAAGTGGTGCGCTGGACCTGGAAGGTCAAGCTCTACACCCACCTGGAAACCGACTTGCTGGGCGAACTGCGCGATGGCGCGGAAACCGAAGCGATCAACGTGTTCGCTCACAACCTGCACGACTTGCTGCTGTCGGCGCCGGCTGGCCCGCGTGCCACGCTAGGCCTCGACCCGGGCCTGCGCACTGGTTGCAAGGTGGCCGTGGTCGATTCCACCGGCAAGCTGCTGGATCACGCCACGGTTTACCCGCACGTGCCGCACAACAAGTGGGATCAGACCATCGCCGTGCTGGCTGCCCTGTGCGCCAAGCATGCAGTGGACCTGATCGCCATCGGCAACGGCACCGCCAGCCGTGAAACCGACAAGCTGGCCGCTGAGCTGATCAAAAAATACCCAGCCATGAAGATGACCAAAGTCATGGTCTCCGAGGCCGGCGCATCGGTTTACTCGGCGTCGGAACTGGCTTCCAAGGAATTCCCGGACCTCGACGTGTCGATCCGTGGCGCGGTGTCGATTGCCCGTCGCCTGCAGGATCCACTGGCTGAGCTGGTGAAGATCGACCCGAAATCCATCGGCGTCGGCCAGTACCAGCACGACGTGTCGCAGCTGAAACTGGCGCGCGGCCTGGACGCCGTGGTCGAAGACTGCGTGAACGCCGTGGGCGTCGACGTGAACACCGCCTCCGTGGCGCTGCTGGCCCGCATCTCCGGCCTCAACGCGACCCTGGCGCAAAACATCGTCAGCCACCGCGACGAACACGGCGCGTTCAAAACCCGTGCGGCGTTGAAGAAAGTCGCTCGTCTGGGCGAGAAAACCTTTGAACAGGCCGCTGGCTTCCTGCGCGTCATGAACGGCGACAACCCGCTGGATTCGTCTGCGGTTCACCCGGAAGCCTATCCGCTGGTCCAGCGCATCGCCGCTGAGACCGACCGCGACATTCGCTCACTGATCGGCGACGCCAGCTTCCTCAAGCGTCTTGATCCGAAAAAGTACACCGACGAAACCTTCGGTCTGCCAACAGTCACCGACATTCTGCAAGAACTGGAAAAACCTGGCCGCGATCCACGTCCCGAATTCAAGACCGCCGAGTTCCAGGAAGGCGTCGAAGACCTCAAGGACCTGCAGCTGGGCATGATCCTCGAAGGCGTGGTGACCAACGTGACCAACTTCGGTGCTTTCGTCGACATCGGCGTGCATCAGGACGGTTTGGTGCACATCTCTGCGCTTTCGGAGAAGTTCATCAAGGATCCGCGTGAAGCGGTGAAGGCCGGTGACGTGGTGAAAGTGAAGGTCATGGAAGTCGACATCCCGCGTAAACGCGTTGGCCTGTCGATGCGCATGAGCGACACGCCGGGCGAGAAAATCGACGGTGCCCGTGGTGCACGTCCGGGTTCGGCGCCACGCCAGTCCCAGAACACCGCACCGCGTAAGGAAACCACGGCGGCGGCTCCGGCCAACAACGCCATGGCTTCGCTGTTCGCCAACGCCAAGCAGTTGAAGAAACGCTGATGGACATCCCGGCCGGGCTGACCGAAAGCGCTTTTTTCAAGTTGCTGGGGTGTCGCTTGCACAGTCTGGAGACCGGGGTGGCGCAAGTCGCCCTCGGGCTTGCACCAGAACTGCGCAATCGCGGTGGCAAGCTGCACGGCGGGGCCTTGTTCAGTCTGGTGGACATTGCCATGGGGCTGGCCTGTTCCAGCACCCATGGTTTTGACCAGCAGAGCGCGACCATCGAGTGCAAGATCAATTACATTCGCGCCGTCGCAGACGGTGAAGTGATGTGCACCGCGCGGGTGATCCACCCGGGCCGCCGCACGCTGGTGGTCGAAGCTGACGTGATGCAAGGCGACAAACTCGTCGCAAAAGCACAAGGCACGTTCGCTGTCCTGTAGATGAATGCCATCAATTTGAGTTAATTTCGGCGCTGTGACCGCAGCGTCGGAGTTTCCTGTGGGAGCGGGCTTGCTCGCGAAGGCGGTGTGCCAGACGACTTAAGTGCCGACTGACACGCCCTCTTCGCGAGCAAGCCCGCTCCCACAGGGATTGTGGCGATCCAAAACCAGGCGACAACGCCAGTTTCAACTTCACCCTTGTAGACCGTCTTGCCCACCCCCATATTGGGGCGACTGACGCGTGAAGGAATCCAACTTGAGCGAACTTCTCAACCGCCGCCTGGCTCTGCTCGGCGAGCGCGCTAACCTCTCTCTGCTCGAACAGTGCCTTCACGGCATCGAACGTGAATGCCTGCGCGTGACCGGCGAAGGTCGCCTGGCGCAAACGCCGCACCCGGAAGAATTGGGTTCCGCGCTGACCAACGAACAAATCACCACCGACTATTCCGAGTCGCTGCTGGAGTTCATCACGCCCGCCCTGCCCGACCCGGCGGAGACGCTGGCGAGCCTGGACAAGATCCACCGTTTTGCCTACAGCAAGCTCGGCAACGAGTACCTGTGGAGTCCATCGATGCCGTGCCCGTTGCCGGCCGAGGAAGACATCCCGATTGCCTATTACGGCACCTCCAACATCGGTCAGCTCAAGTACGTCTACCGCAAGGGCCTGGCCCTGCGGTACGGCAAGACCATGCAGTGCATCGCCGGGATCCACTACAACTTTTCCTTGCCGGAAAAGCTCTGGCCGCTGCTCAAGGAAGCTGAAGGCTTTGTCGGCACCGACCGTGACTATCAGTCGTCGGCCTACATCGCGCTGATCCGTAACTTCCGTCGCTACAGCTGGCTGCTGATGTACCTGTTCGGTGCTTCGCCAGCGCTGGACGCCGGTTTCCTGCGTGGCCGCTCGCATCAGTTGGAACAACTGGACCCGGACACCTTGTACTTGCCGTACGCCACCAGCCTGCGCATGAGTGACCTGGGTTACCAGAGCAACGCCCAGGCCGGTTTGACGCCGTGCTACAACGACTTGGCGAGCTACACCGACAGCCTGCGCAAAGCGGTCGCCACACCGTATTCGCCGTACGTCGAAATCGGCACGCATCAGGACGGTGAGTGGGTTCAGCTCAACACCAACATCCTGCAGATCGAAAACGAGTACTACTCCAACATTCGCCCGAAACGCGTGACGTACACCGGCGAACGGCCGATTCAGGCGCTGGTGGCCCGTGGCATTCAGTACGTTGAAGTGCGTTGCCTGGACATCAACCCGTTCCTGCCGATGGGCATCGACCTGCCGGAGTCGCGGTTCCTCGATGCGTTCCTGCTGTATTGCGCGCTGAACGACAGCCCGCTGCTGACCAACACCTCGTGCGGCAACGCGACCTCGAACTTCCTCAGCGTGGTCAAGGAAGGTCGCCGCCCGGGCCTGCAACTGCAACGCGACGGTCATCCGGTGGACCTGAAAGAGTGGGCCGGCGAGTTGCTGGAGAAGATTGCACCACTGGCGGCGATGCTGGATCAGAGTCATGGCGGCGATGCGCATAGCAAGGCGCTGGACGTGCAATTGGAGAAGATCAAGGATCCGTCCCGCACACCGTCGGCCCAAGTATTGGCGGCGATGGCTGAGCATAAGGAAAGCTTTGCTCAGTTCTCCCTGCGTCAGAGCCGCGCGCATGCGGAGTTTTTCCGCAGCGAGCCGCTTTCAAGCGAAGACCAGGCGAAATTTGAAGACCGGGCAGGTTCGTCGCTGGCTGAACAGGTCGAGCTGGAGCAGAACGAGGTGGGCGATTTCGATGTGTTTGTCGGGTCGTATCAGGCGAGTATTTTGGCAATCAGCAACTAAGCGGCGCCTGTCAAAAGATCGCAGCCTTCGGCAGCTCCTACGGGACGGTGCCAGGGTTGCGATTTTTTTTTGCCCGCACCACGCAATTTTGAATTCGCACGCTACCTTTGTAGGAGCTGCCGCAGGCTGCGATCTTTTGATCCTTTAGAATTTTCCGCTCATAAGCTCATTCGAAAAAGTTATTTATTTTCCGATTCTTATATCATTTAGTCTCCTTTTCACGCCGACTCTCGGTCGCCTGACAAGGAGCTTCTCAATGAAACTGACTTTCCCCCTTCGCCTGCTGGCGGCCGCGTCTCTGGCTGCGGTGAGTTTCTTTG
Organism: Pseudomonas sp. ACM7; assembly: GCF_004136015.1. Lineage (NCBI taxonomy): Bacteria > Pseudomonadati > Pseudomonadota > Gammaproteobacteria > Pseudomonadales > Pseudomonadaceae > Pseudomonas > Pseudomonas sp. ACM7. Next base: position 2,392,435 of record NZ_CP024866.1, read on the forward strand.
CCCAGGCGGCTGACGTCACCGTCGCCTACCAGACCACCGTAGACCCGGCGAAAGTCGCCCAGGCCGACGGCGCGTACGAGAAAGCCACCAACGCCAAGATCGACTGGCGCAAATTCGACAACGGCGCCGACATCATCGCCGCCATCGCTTCCGGCGACGTGCAGATCGGTTACCTCGGTTCCAGCCCCCTGACGGCGGCGATCACCCGTAAAGTCCCGGTAGAAACCTTCCTCATCGCCACGCAGATCGGCGCCGCTGAAGCCCTGGTTGCCCGCGACGGTTCCGGGATCAACACCCCGCAGGATCTGATCGGCAAGAAAATCGCCGTGCCGTTCGTTTCCACCGGCCACTACAGCCTGCTGGCCGCCCTGAAGCACTGGAACATCGACCCGTCGAAAGTCACCGTCCTCAACCTCGCACCACCGGCGATCGTCGCCGCCTGGAAACGCGGTGACATCGACGCCACTTACGTGTGGGACCCAGCCCTCGGCGTGGCCAAGGAAAATGGCAAAGTGCTGATCACCTCCGGTGAACTGGCCAAGTTCGGCGCACCAACCTTTGATGCCTGGATCGTGCGTAAAGACTTCGCCGAGAAGCACCCGGAAATCGTCACCGCGTTCGCCAAAGTGACCCTCGATGCCTACGCCGACTACCGCAAAGACCCGAAAGCCTGGCTCGCCAACCAATCCAATGTCGACAAGCTGGTGAAACTCTCCGGCGCCAAGGCCAGCGACATTCCGTTGCTGCTGCAAGGCAACGTCTTCCCGCTGGCGGCTGATCAGGTGATCACCCTCGGCGCGCCGACCACCAAGGCCATCACCGACACCGCCGCGTTCCTGAAAGAACAAGGCAAGGTTGAAGCCGTGCTACCGGACTACGCCCCCTACGTCAGCGCCAAATACATCACCAACTGATCGGAGTTAACCGCGATGGCTTTGCTTCAGCTGGAGCGCATCAGCGCACAGTACCCAGGCAGCCCCGAACCGGTACTGGCGGATATTTCCCTGAGTCTTGGGCCCCAGCAGTTGCTGGTCGCCCTCGGCCCGTCCGGCAGTGGCAAGACCTCGCTGTTGAACCTGATTGCCGGTTTCGTCGAGCCCAGCGCCGGGCGCATCACCCTCGATGGCGTGCCGGTCAAAGGCCCGAGCGCCGAGCGCGGCGTGGTGTTCCAGGACGATGCCCTGCTGCCCTGGCAGGACGTGCTGGCCAACGTCGGTTTCGGCCTGGAACTGGCTGGCATTGCGCGGGAAAAACGTGAACTGCGCGCTCGGGAAATGCTCGCCTTGGTGGACCTTTCCGGTTTCGAAAACCGTCGAATCTGGCAACTCTCGGGCGGCCAGAAGCAACGTGTCGGTCTGGCCCGTGCCCTTGCTGCTGATCCGCGCGTTTTGCTGATGGACGAACCCTTCGGCGCCCTCGATGCCTTCACCCGCGAACAGATGCAGGAGTTGCTGCTGCAAGTCTGGCAGCGCACCGCAAAACCGGTCTTTCTGATTACTCATGACATCGAAGAAGCGGTGTTTCTCGCCACGGATCTGATTCTGCTGGCGCCGAATCCTGGGCAAATCGTTGAGCGCCTGAGCCTGGATTTCGGTCAGCGTTATGCCGCTGGGGAGTCGGCTCGATCGATCAAGTCAGATCCGCGCTTTATCGAAACCCGCGAACACGTGCTTGCCAAAGTGTTCTCCCAACGCAGCGCCGCCCAGCGGCAGGAGACCGTATGAGCAGCTATGAGATTCCGGCCGTCACGGTCAAACCGCACTCTACGGTGATTCCTGTTCGACGCAGCCTCAGTACTCGCTGGATCAGTCTGCTGACACTCGTCGCGCTCGTGGTCATTTGGTGGGCCGTCACCGCCACAGGAATGATCGAACCACTGTTCCTGCCGCCACCCTCCGCCGTACTGCAAAAAGGCTGGCTGCTGGTGACCACCGGCTACATGGATTCAACGTTGTGGCAGCACCTTGGCGCGAGTCTCAGCCGAATCGGTCTGGGCCTGGGCTTCGCGGTGCTGACCGCCGTGCCCGTTGGAATCGCCATCGGCCACAACCGCATTGCCCGCGGCATTCTCGATCCGCTGATCGAGTTCTACCGCCCTATCCCACCGCTGGCTTATCTGCCGCTGATCGTGATCTGGTGCGGCATCGGTGAGCTGTCGAAAGTCTTGCTGATCTACCTCGCGATCTTCGCCCCGATCGCCATCGCTACGGCGACCGGCGTGCGTACCGTCGACCCGGCCAAATTGCGCGCCGCGCAATCGTTGGGCGCGACTCGGGCACAATTGATTCGCCATGTGATTCTGCCGAGCGCGTTGCCGGACATTTTGACCGGTGTGCGGATTGGCCTGGGTGTGGGTTGGTCGACACTGGTCGCCGCCGAATTGATCGCCGCCACTAGCGGTTTGGGCTTCATGGTGCAGTCGGCCGCGCAGTTCCTGGTCACCGATGTGGTGGTGCTGGGGATTCTGGTGATCGCGCTGATCGCCTTCGCCATGGAGATGGGCTTGCGCGCCCTGCAACGCAAACTGGTGCCGTGGCATGGCCAGGCACACTGAAGCATTTGAATGTAGGAGCAACTGCCTTGATACCCCCTTTTTTTGGATCAACCCTGTAGGAGCTGTCGAGTGAAACGAGGTTGCGATCTTTTGATCTTGCTCTCTAAAAACAACATCAAAAGATCGCAGCCTTCGGCAACTCCTACAGGTGCGGTGTCGTTCACAAAATTCATGTACGGCCTCCAGAATTGAAGAGAACACCATGAGCAACCTGACCATCGTCCCCTTAAGCTACGCCCTCGGCGCACACATCAGCGGCGTCGACATCAGCCAGCCGCTGAACCTGGAACAGCGCGACGCCATCGAGCAGGCGCTGCTCAAACATCAAGTGTTGTTCTTCCGCGATCAGCCGATCACACCGCAGCAACAGGCGCGTTTCGCCGCCAATTTCGGCGACCTGCACATTCACCCGATTTACCCAAATGTGCCGGAACAGCCCGAAGTGCTGATCCTCGATACAGCCGTCACCGACGTGCGTGACAACGCGATCTGGCACACCGACGTGACCTTCCTGCCGACCCCGGCCCTGGGCGCGGTGCTCAGCGCCAAGTTGTTGCCGGAGTTTGGTGGCGACACGTTGTGGGCCAGCGGTATTGCGGCGTATGAAGCGTTGTCCGCGCCGATGAAAACCTTGCTCGAAGGGCTGACGGCTACCCACGATTTCACCCGCTCGTTCCCGCTGGAGCGCTATGGCAACACGCCGCAAGCCTTGGCCCAGTGGGAGGAAGCGCGCAGAAAAAATCCGCCGCTGTCACACCCGGTGATTCGCACTCATCCGGTGAGCGGACGCCGGTCGTTGTTCGTCAATGAAGGCTTCACGTCGAAGATCAATGAGCTGTCGGAGACCGAAAGCGAGGTGATTCTGAAGTTTCTGTTTGCCCACGCGACACGGCCGGAATTTACAATCCGCTGGCGCTGGCAGAAGGACGACGTGGCGTTTTGGGATAACCGCGTCACACAGCATTACGCCGTGGATGATTACCGGCCGGCTCGGCGGGTGATGCAGCGGGCGACGGTGTTGGGGGATGTGCCGTTTTTTCGGTAATCCAGGGAGTTTTTTTACTAACTTTGATGGCCCCTTCGCGAGCAAGCCCGCTCCCACATTAGACCGCGTTCTTACTGAACAACTCGGTCTAATGTGGGAGCGGGCTTGCTCGCGAAAGCGGTCTGTCAGGCGCCAAAGGATCCAGCGCCGAACACTTACTCAGCCGTCGACGGCTTCTCCCAAAGATTGACCCCGCCCTCTTGGGCAAACCGGTCAATTTCCGCCAGCTCTTCGGCACTAAAGCTCAAATTTTTCAACGCCCCGACGTTCTCGATAATCTGCTCGGGCCGGCTCGCACCGATCAGCGCCGACGTCACGCGAGGATCGCGTAGCGTCCACGCCAATGCCAGCTGCGCCAGGCTCTGACCGCGACGCTTGGCGATCTCATTCAGCGCACGCACATGAGCGATGTTGGCTTCGGACAGGTGCGCCGTCTGCAACGAACCACCCCCCGGACGATTGACCCGCGCATCAGCCGGCACACCATTCAGGTACTTGTCGGTCAACAACCCCTGAGCCAGCGGCGTAAACGCAATCACGCCCGTCCCGAGTTCGTCCGTCGTATCCAGCAGGTCTTTTTCCACCCATCGATTGAGCAGGTTGTAAGCCGGTTGGTGAATCAGCAACGGGACTTTCCACTCTTTCAGCAGCGCGGCCATTTCACGGGTTTTAACCCCCGAGTACGAGGAGATACCGATGTACAACGCCTTGCCCTGTTGTACCGCGGTGGCCAGTGCGCTGGCGGTTTCTTCCAGCGGCGTGTCCGGGTCGAAGCGGTGGGAATAGAAGATGTCCACGTAGTCCAGGCCCAGGCGCTGCAGGCTCTGATCAAGGCTGGCCAGCACGTATTTGCGCGAACCGCCGCCCTGACCATAAGGGCCGGCCCACATGTCCCAACCGGCCTTGCTGGAGATAATCAGCTCGTCGCGATACTGCTTGAAGTCTTCACGCAGCAAACGACCGAAATTGATCTCGGCGCTGCCATACGGAGGGCCGTAGTTGTTGGCCAGGTCAAAATGGTTGATGCCAAGATCAAACGCGGTACGCAGCAACGATCGCTGAGTGTCGATCGGCGTGCTGTCGCCGAAGTTGTGCCACAGGCCCAGAGACAGTGCCGGCAGCACCAGCCCGCTGCGACCGACGCGGCGGTAAGGGATGGAGTCGTAGCGGTTTTCGGCAGCGGTGTAGGTCATCGAATCCTCTCTTGTCTGTCTTGAAGTTGGTATCGACTGCTTCGCAAGTTGCCCAGCATACGCCCAGACAAACGCCGATGGACCTTGGACTCGAGAAAATGCTGAAACGTTTCACAACATTTACGCCGACAACTCACGCAGGGCGGCGGCAGCCAAAAAGCCAGACCTTGAGCTGTACCGCTGATCCCGCCTGACTGTTTGATCGATACGTTCAAGCAACTGCTCAGGCAGTGTGGCATTGAAGCGCACCGACTTTCCGAAGTAAGGCGTGATATCAAATTCGACCACCCCCCACACGCCGCCCGCGAAATCAGGGTTATCAAGATGAGCGTCAATCTCACGCACCTGCGGCAGTGGATCGCCATCGGCCACCAAGCCTTCGTAGTGCAACGACAGCGCTTCCTTCACGTTTTCAAATGCCTGCGCCACAGTACCGCCTGCGGAGAAGCAACCCGGCACGTCCGGGATAATTACTCCGTATTCTGAGTCGGCATCCTTGTGCAGAACGACCGGGAATTTCATTTCGGTAAGTCCTTCCTGTGATGTGGCCCGCTTGGGGCTTTCGTATTCGGTGTCGGGTCTCATTTCAGACCCGCCTGTTTCAATATGCTGTTGATCGTTCCTTTCGGAAGATCCGAGTCCGGGTGCTTTATCGTCACCCTGCCTGGCTTGCACGGATGCTTGTACTGATGATGGCTGCCTTTCACGGCCACCAGATACCAACCATCCTCCTCGATCATCCTGATCATTTCCCGACTTCGCATCACCTTCGTCCTTGTGGGCAGCATCTGCTGCGCACACTACGCGACGAAGCTTCATGTCAATACACACCATACACACCCTGATAAATATTAGCCTATCGTGCATCGGCCTGATTTCCCTATAGACCAGCGGCTACTGTGCCCCCGCAAACACGTCCCCCAACCAATCCACAAACACCCGAACCCGTGGCGACATGTGTCGGTTGTGCGGATACAACACCGAAACCGGCATCGGCGGTGGCGGCGTGTCGATCAAGACTTCCTGCACCAAGCCCTGGGAAATCTGCGTTTCCATTCGGTAATACGGACATTGGATCAGCCCCAACCCGGCAATCGCCGACGCCGCATAAATTTCCGCGCCGAATACTGAAAGCGCCCCATCGATGGCGACTTCCTTCAGCTCGCCATCAACCATGAATTCGAAAGGAAATAACTTGGCAGTCGTGCGCGAAACGTAGTTAACGGCACGATGATGTTTCAGGTCGTCGAGGCTTTTCGGTTCGCCGTATTTGCGCAGGTACGCGGGACTGGCGCAGGTGATTTGGCGCAGGTTGGCGACGCGGCGGCCGATCAGCGCAGAGTCGCCCAAGGTGCCGGCCCGCAGCACGCAGTCGACACCTTCGGCGATCAGGTCGACAAAGCGGTCGGCCTCGCTGATGGACAGTTCGATGTCCGGGTAGCGCGCCATGAACTGTGGCAATGCCGGGATGACGAAGTGCTTGGCCAGCGTGCCGTGCAGATCGACGCGTAACCGCCCTTTCGGCGCCACCCCGCGAAACGCCAGTTCAGCTTCTTCCAACTCTGCCAGCAATTGCACACAACGCAGGTAATACGCCTCGCCATCCAGCGTAGGACGCACCTTACGAGTGCTTCGCTCCAGTAAACGCGTACCGAGCCAGGCTTCGAATTGATTCAGCGTGTGGGTCAGCGTCGCCCGCGGCCCTGCGTGAAGCCGCCACCCGTCTGAACGCTGGCGGGCGGATCATCAACGTCTCCAGCAGCACCGTCGGCATGAACCTGCCGGGCTATGCGGTGTACATCGCCAGCAAAGCGGCAGTGGAGTCCTTGACCCAGGTGTTCGCCAAGGAAATGCGCGGTCGCAGTATCACCGTCAATGCCGTGGCCCCCGGTCCGGTGGCTACCGACCTGTTCCTGCACGGCAAGAGCGAAGAGCAGATCCAGACCTTCGCCAAGATGCCTCCGCTGGAACGTTTGGCTCAGCCGGAAGATATCTCCCGTGTTGTGTCCTTCCTGGTGGGCCCGGAATCGGGCTGGGTCAACGGGCAAATCCTGCGGGTCAATGGCGGGTTGGTTTAACTATGCTCAACCTGATACCGAGGTGACCCCAATCGCGAGCAGGCTCGCTCCCACAAAGATCACCGAGAACCCTGTGGGAGCGAGCCTGCTCGCGAAGGCGGCTATACAGGCAGCACACATCTAAAGGACGGATACACCATGCACACCACGATCATCATCACCTTCGGCCTGGTCCTCCTGGCGCTGATGCTGTTCATCGGCGAGAAAATCGGCTTCAGCCGCCAGACCCTGACCTACAGCTTTGTCGTGCTGTGGCTGGCACTGACGTTGATCAACGGCGCGGTCGGCATGGTCAATGCCGGTCAGCCGTTGAGCACCGAACTGGTGGTCGGCAGCGCCGTGTTCGGTGTGCCGGTGGCGGCGCTGGTGCTGTTCATGGTGTTGAGCGCCGAGACCTGAAAAAGGCTCGGCGCCACCGGTTCTCGATCAACGCACCAAATGCAAAAACTGCATGTGCCGTTCGTACTGATCGAGGATGTCGTTGATGATCTGCTCCTTGGTGTAACCCACCAGATCGTAGTCCTGACTGCCCTCTGCAAGATGCACTTCAGCCCGGTAATAACGACGGTTGTTGAGTTCCTTGGAACCCATGCCGCCACGGGCAAACGACGGCGTGAAATAGCCACGCATCTGCACTTGATAGATAAACGGATGCTCCTCGCCGTGACCGATTTCCAGGCTGACGTTGTCGTTGGTCGGGTCCGGCTGAGTGACCACGTTCAAGCCCTTCTCGACGAACACCGCCGAGACTTCTTCAATCGCCGGACGCACCGTCGTATCGAGGAAGCGATAGACCTCATCCCGTGACGGGAAATGCACGGCCTGACTCAGGCGTTGACGCCAGCCGCCACGCCGCGATCCGGATACCGGTGCCAGCGAATGCAGTTGCGCGATCTGCTTCTGCGACTCCAGGTAGAACGCCTTGTGCAGCCCCCACATCATCAGCAGCAAGATCATCGAGAACGGCAACGAGGTCAGCACCACCGCGGACTTCAGCGCATCGATGCTGCCGGAAAACAGCAGCGCGCTGGTCACCAGCGCCGTCATTGCGCCCCAGAACACCCGAAGCCATTTCGGCCCGTCTTCATCGGGATTGCCGCCCTTGGCAGACAGCGTCGACAGCACCACGGTGCCGGAGTCGGCAGACGTCACGAAGAACACGAAACTGATGAACACCGTGACCGCGATGACGGTTTTGCTCCACGGGTAGGTTTCCAGCAGCAAGTAGAGGGTCATCGACGGGTTATCGATGGCCGACATGCCGAGGGCGCTCATGCCGTGATTGAGGACTTGATCGATGGCGCTGTTGCCGAAGATCGACATCCACGCGAGGGTGAAGCCGAGCGGAATCAACAGCACGCCGAAGACGAATTCGCGGATGGTCCGGCCACGGGAAATCCGTGCGATGAACAGGCCCACGAACGGCGACCATGCGATCCACCAAGCCCAGTAGAACACCGTCCAACCGCCCAGCCAGTCGCTCGGTTTGTCGTAGGCGTACAGGTCGAAACTCTTCATCGGCAAGGCGCCGAGGTAGTCACCGATGTTCTGGATCAGAGTGTTGAGCAGGTGCTGGGTCGGGCCGGCGAACAATACGAACAGCAGCAGCGCGCAGGCCAGCAGCATATTGATGTCGGACATCACCCGCACGCCTTTATCGACACCGGACACCGCAACGATGATCGCCGCGCCCATCATCAGCGTGATCAGGCCGACCTGAATCCACTGGGTGTGAGCGATGCCGAACAGGTAGTCCAGACCCGAGTTGAGGTGCAACACACCAAAGCCCATGTCAGCACCGAGGCCGAACACTGTGGCGATGATGCCGAAGCCGTCCACCGCGTAACCGATGGGGCCGTTGATGCGCTTGCCGATCAGCGGATAGAGCGCCGAACGCAGGGCCAGCGGCAGGTTGTGACGGTAGGCAAAATAAGCCAGCGCCATGCCGACGAAAGCGAACACACCCCAGCCGTGCAGGCCCCAGTGCAGAAACAGAATCTGCATTGCCTGACGCGCCGCATCCGCCGTGCCCGCTTCGCCTTGCGGGGGTTGCGCCAAGTGGGTCAGCGGTTCGGATACGCAAAAGAAAAACAGCGTGATGCTGATGCCGGCAGCGAACAGCATGCCGGCCCAGGACAGATAACTGAATTCGGGTTCGTCGTGGTCGGCACCGAGCTTGATCTTGCCGTAGCCGGACAAGGCGGTGACCACCACGAAGACCAGATACAGGGTCATCGCGAGCATGTAGTACCAGCCGACCGTATTGGCCGCCCAGTTTTGCGCTTCCAGAAGCCAGGCGCCGGCCTGTTCAGGCATGGCGATGACGATGATGCCGAACAGCAAAATGAACGTCGCCGAAAAGTAAAACACCGGCGGATTCATGCGGACCTGACCGCTAGCGGGGGTGGGCGATGCACTCATGAAAGATGCACCTCAAGGGGGTGAAACAGGGCAATCAGTAACGGACTCGGCATAGGCAAGCCTCCTGTTGTGAGCGGGCAGCAAACCGGCGGTTTAACTTGAATGAGCGTTCAAGTTAAACATGAATAGGGTGCTAAGGACTAATCGCAAGGCTCGGCGGTACTGTTCGTACGCTAGCTCAAGGAAGGGTATGACGTGGGGTTTGGAGGATTTTGTAGGAGCTGTCGAGTGAAACGAGGCTGCGATCTTTTGATCTTGATCTTAAAAAAGCAAAGTCAAAAGATCGCAGCCTCGTTTCACTCGACAGCTCCTACACAGCTCCTACAGCCAACGAAGACTGTTTATCAGTCACCAAAAAGCCGGGGGCTTACTTCTGCGTCCCGTCATCATGCTGCAGATTCGCCTGAGTCAGGTTGCTCCCCGCCGGCACGCTGCGGGTCAGCCAGACATTGCCGCCAATGGTCGAGCCCTTGCCGATGGTGATCCGCCCCAGAATCGTCGCACCGGCATAGATCACCACGTCATCCTCGACAATCGGATGTCGCGGTTGCCCCTTCTGCAACTGACCGTCTTCATCCGCCGGGAAGCGCTTGGCGCCCAACGTCACGGCCTGATAAATCCGCACACGCTCGCCGATGATGGCGGTCTCGCCGATCACCACACCCGTCCCGTGATCGATGAAGAAGCTGCGACCAATCTGCGCGCCAGGGTGAATGTCGATGCCGGTGGCCGAGTGCGCGATTTCCGCGCTGATCCGTGCCAGCAGCGGCAATCCGGCGCGGTATAAGTGATGGGCCAGGCGATGGTGAATCACCGCCAGAATCCCCGGATAGCACAGCAACACTTCATCGACACTGCGAGCCGCCGGATCGCCGTGATAGGCCGCCAGCACGTCGGTGTCGAGCAGACTGCGCAGCCCCGGCAATGCGAGGGCGAAGTCCTGAATGATCTGAATGGTCTTGGCCTCGACTTCAGTGTCGGCCTGGGCACTGTGGCGAGCGGCGTAGCGCAGTTCGAGTCGCGCCTGAGCCAGCAACGCGTTCAACGCAACGTCCAGCGTGTGGCCGACGTAGAAGTCTTCACTCTCCTCGCGCAAATCCACCGGCCCCAGGCGCATCGGGAACAACGCGCCACAGAGGGCTTCGAGAATCTCTGCCATGGCCGCTCGGGAAGGCAACTCGCGACCGCCCTGCTCGGTGCTGGCGCGGCCATTTTGTAAGCGCCACTGGTCACGCGCCGTACGCAGTTGGCTGACGATGGTCTGCAGTTGCCAATGACTGGAACGCTCGCTCACGGTAAAAACTCCTCACGGGCGGCCGGACTGTCTGGCCGCGTTAACCGCGATTACTTTACGGCATGGTCTGGAAGCCGAATTAAGAACCGATTGTGCTGTGCTCAGCACTTTTTGGCATAAGGCGATTGGCAGTTGCCCCGCAAAATAGGCGTGCCTATAGTCCTGTCATCTCCCTCCGCCAGTACGGACCCCATGATCAAACAACAGCTTGCCCGCTTTAACCGCCTCGACCTGCTCGGTCATCCTACCGCCCTGGAAAAACTCGAACGCCTGTCGGCCTGGTTGGGCCGCGATGTATACGTCAAGCGTGATGACCTGACGCCGCTGGCGATGGGCGGCAACAAGCTGCGCAAGCTCGAATACCTGGCGGCCGATGCACTGGCACAAGGCGCCGACACCTTGATTACCGCTGGTGCGCTTCAGTCCAACCACGTGCGCCAGACTGCCGCCATTGCGGCCAAGCTTGGCCTGGGCTGCGTAGCCCTGCTGGAAAATCCCTTGGGTACCGACGACGCTAACTATGTCGGTAACGGCAATCGACTGTTGCTGGACCTGTTCGATGCCAAGGTCGAGCTGGTGGAAAACCTCGACAACGCCGACGAGCAATTGCAGGCTCTGGCCGACCGTCTACGCAACAACGGCAAGAAGCCGTATCTGGTGCCGATTGGTGGCTCCAACGCATTGGGCGCTTTGGGTTATGTGCGCGCCGGGCTGGAATTGGCCGAGCAGATCAAGGACACCGGGCTGACATTCGCGGCCTTGGTTCTGGCTTCGGGCAGCGCCGGGACCCATAGCGGTCTGGCGTTGGGGTTGAGTGAAGCACTGCCGGATTTGCCAGTGATTGGTGTCACGGTTTCTCGCAGCGATGAAGATCAGCGACCGAAAGTCCAGGGGCTCGCCGAGCGCACTGCCGAGCTGTTGGGTGTGAGCCTGCCAGAGAATTTCAAGGTCGAGTTGTGGGACGAGTATTTCGGCCCGCGCTACGGCGAACCGAATGCCGGGACGTTGGCAGCCGTGAAGCTGGTGGCGAGTCAGGAAGGGCTGTTGCTGGACCCGGTCTACACTGGCAAGGCCATGGCCGGGTTGCTCGATGGCATCGGCCGCCAGCGCTTCAATGACGGCCCGATCATCTTCCTGCACACCGGCGGGGCGCCGGCGTTGTTTGCCTATACAAGTTTTTTGTAAGGATCGAAGATTAAAAGATCGCAGCCTGCGGCAGCTCCTACATTGATCGGCGTTAATCCGGAATTTGCGCCGGGCATGATCCATGTAGGAGCTGCCGCAGGCTGCGATCTTTTCGAAGGCTACTTATATTCTAAAAAAGAATAACAAACTTGATATTTATTATTTTCCAATCTAAAAGCACCGTCATATAGTCGCGCCGCAGGCGAATTTGCAGCGAGACGCATACGCTGCTTTAGGGCAGGATATCGCAGTCGTCCAAATCCCGATTTTGCCAACATTCCTAAAAGCGTCTTCATAAGAAAACACAGGGGCTTGTCATGAATTTTTCCGCACTACGACGAAATCTGCTGGTAGGTTCGCTGGGCCTGGCGCTGAGCGCCGGTCTGCTGGGGCAAGCGGTTGCCGGTGAGCAGCTGCAAAAAATCAAAGACGCTGGCGTGATCAACGTTGGCCTGGAAGGCACTTACCCACCGTTCAGTTTCGTCGACGCCGACGGCAAGCTGGCCGGCTTCGAAGTCGAGTTCTCCGAAGCCCTGGCCAAAGAGCTGGGCGTGAAGGTCAAACTGCAACCAACCAAATGGGACGGCATCCTCGCAGCCCTGGAATCCAAACGTCTGGACGCCGTGATCAACCAGGTGACCATCTCCGAAGAGCGCAAGAAGAAGTATGACTTCTCCGAGCCGTACACCGTTTCCGGGATTCAGGCGCTGGTGCTGACCAAGAAGGCTGCGGAGCTGAACATCAAGTCTGCCGCCGATCTGGCCGGCAAAAAAGTCGGTGTAGGCCTGGGCACCAACTACGAGCAGTGGCTCAAGGACAATCAGCCAAAAGCCATCATCAAGACCTATGACGATGATCCGACCAAGTTCCAGGATCTGCGCGTCGGCCGCATCGACGCCATTCTGATCGACCGCCTCGCCGCGCTGGAATACGCCAAGAAGGCCAAGGACACCACCGCCGCCGGCGAAGCGTTCTCCCGCCAGGAAGCCGGCATCGCCCTGCGCAAAGGCGAGCCTGAGCTGCTGGCCGCGGTGAACAAGGCCATCGACAAGCTGCGTGCCGACGGTACGCTGAAAAAGCTTTCGGAAAAATACTTCAGCGCTGACGTCACTAAATAATGGAAGAAGCTTTCCAACTCGCGCTGGATTCCGCGCCCTTTCTGCTGAAGGGCGCGTACTACACAGTCATCTTGAGCCTGGGCGGGATGTTCTTCGGCCTGGTGATGGGGTTTGGTCTGGCGTTGATGCGCCTGTCGCGCTTCAAACTGGTGAGCTGGATCGCCCGCATCTACGTGTCGTTTTTTCGCGGCACGCCGTTGTTGGTGCAACTGTTCGTGATCTATTACGGCTTGCCGCAATTGGGCATCGAACTTGATCCGCTACCGGCAGCTCTGATCGGCTTCTCACTGAACATGGCGGCCTATGCCTGCGAAATCCTGCGTGCCGCGATCAGTTCCATCGAGCGCGGTCAGTGGGAAGCCGCCGCGAGTATCGGCATGACCCGTGCGCAGACCCTGCGCCGGGCCATCCTGCCGCAAGCGATGCGCACGGCTCTGCCACCGCTGGGCAACAGCTTCATTTCGCTTGTGAAGGACACCGCGCTGGCAGCCACTATTCAGGTGCCGGAACTGTTCCGTCAGGCGCAGCTGATTACCGCCCGAACCTTTGAAATTTTCACCATGTACCTTGCCGCCGCGCTGATCTACTGGGTTCTGGCCACGGTGCTTTCGCACCTGCAGAACCAGTTGGAAGCACGGGTCAATCGGCACGACCTGGAGTCCTGACCCAATGATTGTCGTGGAAAAACTGACAAAGCAGTTCAAGGGTCAAGTGGTGCTCAACGGCATCGATCTGCAAGTGAAGGAAGGCGAGGTGGTGGCAATCATCGGGCCTAGCGGCTCGGGTAAAACCACGTTCCTGCGTTGCCTGAATTTCCTGGAAGAACCCACCAGCGGCCGGATCAAGGTCGGTGACATCGAGATCGATGGCAGCCGTCCGCTGAACCAGCAGCAAGGCCTGGTGCGACGTTTGCGCCAGCACGTGGGTTTCGTGTTCCAGAACTTCAACCTGTTCCCTCATCGCACCGCCCTGGAAAACGTTATCGAAGGCCCGATCATCGTAAAGAAGATCCCGCACGCCGAAGCCGTTGCCCTGGGTAAAAAGCTGATGGCCAGGGTCGGCCTGGCGGGCAAGGAAGACGCTTACCCGCGACGCCTGTCCGGTGGTCAGCAACAGCGTGTGGCGATTGCCCGCGCGCTGGCGATGGAGCCGGAAGTGATTCTGTTCGACGAACCCACCTCAGCCCTCGACCCGGAGCTGGTGGGTGAAGTGCTGGCGACCATCCGCAGCCTCGCCGAAGAGCGACGCACCATGGTCATCGTCACCCACGAAATGGGCTTTGCCCGGGACGTGGCGAACCGCGTGGTGTTTTTCGACAAAGGTGTGATCGTCGAACAAGGCGAAGCCAAGGCGCTGTTTGCCAATCCGAAAGAAGAGCGGACGAAGCAGTTTCTCAGCAAGTTCCTGAATAACGCTCACCACTGAAACATCGCTTCACTACTTGTCAACTTCCATGGACGGAAGTGACAATCACCCCTACTAACAAAACCTCTCGATATATTCTCTTCTCTTATTCATCCATCCGAACAATAGATAATTTTTTATTGCTGCGTGCGGTACATATATATGTCCTGCAACAGAATAACCTCGCCTAAAATTCGCCAAACCCAGCGCCCTCACCAAGCCGGTCTTCGCCGTCAGCAACGCACTAGAAGCCCGTAAAATAACGTCAAGTTCGACAGAGCGGTGCAGCTTATTAACTTCAACGCGTAGGATTTTTCTGAATAACACTAGATCCAATACTTAACTAGCCAGCTCTATTGACACCTATTCAAGCGCACTCTTATCTAGTCTCCAACAGGCGTTTAACCTCGCACTCATTCACTATTTAATTTCACACACAGTGAACAGTTTTGTTGCTCGGTAATTCACGCCTTTCGAACTTTCAGAAACGGACTTTCGCTGCAAGGCTTCAAGGAGAAACCCCATGACAAGCACTTCGAACAAACCCGAACTTGCCGCCCCGACCCTGGCGCAATCTCACAAGACCTGCATCAACATCACCTCGGCGGCGCACTTGCTGATCGATGTGGCGCCCTACTCCGGCATGGACGAAGGCGACCTGATCGAATTGTTCTGGGACAACTGCTACGTGGCCTCCAGAGTGCTGACGGCCGACGATGTCGGTCAACCGGTCCAACTGCGTGTACCCGAGAGCTTCATCGCCAATGGCACCTCACGCATCCGCTACCGGATCATGCAGATCGGGCAAGGACCAACCCTTTCAGCCACCAGACGAGTGCAAATCAAACTCGACTGCCCCGGCGGCCAACCGTCGGCGCTGTGCGGCGATGAAAACCAGAGTCTGGAGCCCGTGAATATCCCCGAGACCATTCGCCGTCAGGGGGTCAATCCGAACCAGATCAAGCGCGGCGTTCCGCTGACCATCGAGCCTTACCTGAACATGGCCGCCGACGACGAAATCACCCTGCGCTGGGGCGATGCGCGCATGGATCTGCCACGACTCAAGGCCAGCGATGTCGGCCAGCCGATCCAGGTCTGGGTGCCGCCGGCGATCATTCTCGAAGCCGGCGAAGACCTGCGGCTGGAAGTGACTTACTGCATCCTCGACCGGGTGGGTAACAACTCCCGCTGGGCACCACCGCGCCGGCTGAAGATTGGTTGCGCCAATCCCTATTTGAAGGCCCGGCCGAAGGAAATGCTCATGGCCGCCGAACCCCGCAAACGCTGAGATCCCTTGTAGCAGCTGGCGAAGCCTGCGTTCGGCTGCGCAGCAGTCGTGAAATCAGACACTGCGGTCATTCAGTTAAACCGCGAACTCAGGTTTTGACGACTGCTACGCAGCCGAACGCAGCCGAACGCAGGCTTCGCCAGCTGCTACATGAATCTGTGGCACCGCCTTCTATGCATATTCCTAAAAGTTAGTTTATTAATTTTTTATACACGCTTAGGGTATATGCACCGGACCACCGGACATTCTTGTTTTCGTTCGTCGCAACCCTCGCGACGTTTCCATGAGATGTGAGGTAGGTATGGTCCGGAACACAATCACCCCAGTGCAGATCGCCAGGGCATTGCGTGCAGCCAAGGAGCGGCACTGATGTCCAGTCTGGCAGATGCAATCGTTCAGAGTGATCTGGACATCGCCCCCCTGTTGTTGCCCGCGCAGGTCTTGCGCAACGACGCACAAGCCATCAAGGCCGCCCATGAGCTGGCGCAAGTCGCCCGCCTGCAAGCGGCCAAACGCGACCAGCAGCGCAAGCTGCCGTGGTCGGAAATCGAACAATTCACCCGCAGTGGTTTGGGCAGCATTGCTATCCCGCGTGAGTACGGTGGCCCGCAGGTTTCGTTCGTCACTTTGGCCGAAGTCTTCGCGATCATTTCCGCGGCCGACCCGGCACTGGGACAGATCCCGCAGAACCAGTTCGGCATTCTCAACCTGGTGCTCGGCAGCGCCACTGAATCGCAAAAAAAGCAGCTGTTCAAAAGCGTGCTCGACGGCTGGCGGATCGGTAACGCGGGCCCTGAGCGCGGCACCAAAAACACCCTTGAACTCAAGGCGCGAATCACCGCCAGCGGCGACGGCTTCGTCCTCAACGGGCAGAAGTTCTATTCCACCGGCGCCCTGTTCGCCCACTGGGTCGCCGTCAAGGCGCTGAACGACGACGGCAAACAAGTGCTGGCCTTCGTCCGCCGCGGTACACCGGGCCTGCGCATCGTTGATGACTGGTCGGGGTTCGGTCAACGCACCACCGCCAGCGGCACCCTTTTGCTCAACAACGTGCAAGTCGACGCCGAGCTGGTGGTGGATAACTGGAAGATCAACGACAGCCCGAACATTCAGGGTGCCGTGTCGCAGCTGATTCAAGCAGCCATTGACGCCGGCATCGCCCGGGGCGCCATCGACGACGCCATCGATTTCGTGAAAACCCGTGCACGGCCGTGGATCGACGCCAAGGTCGAACGGGCCAGCGACGACCTGTATGTGATCGCCGACATCGGCAAGCTGAAGATCGAACTGCACGCCGCCGAAGCGCTGTTGCGCAAGGCCGGGCAAGTGCTCGATCAGGTCAACGCCGCGCCGCTTACCGCCGAGTCCGCCGCCCGTGCGTCGATTGCCGTGGCCGAAGCCAAAGTGCTGACCACCGAGATCTCGCTGCTGGCCAGCGAAAAGCTTTTCGAACTGGCCGGCAGCCGCGCCACCCTCGCCGAATTCAACCTTGATCGCCATTGGCGCAACGCCCGCGTGCACACGCTGCACGATCCGGTGCGCTGGAAATACCACGCCGTCGGGACTTATCACCTGAACGGCACGCTGCCCGCTCGCCACTCCTGGATTTAACGACCAGATCTCTGGAGAAACACATGACTCTTTCTCACCACGTCGCGGTCATAACCAGCGATGAGCAAGCCCTGATCGTCGCCAGTGACTTGGCCGAAGATTTCAAACGCGACAGCGCCCTGCGCGACCGCGAACGCCGTTTGCCACACCCGGAACTGGAAGTGTTTTCCCGCTCGGGTCTTTGGGGCATCAGCGTGCCAAAAGAATACGGCGGCGCCGGGGTTTCCAACGTCACCCTGGCCAAGGTGATCGCGCTGATCGCCCAGGCTGATGGCTCGCTCGGCCAGATCCCGCAGAACCATTTCTACGCGCTCGAAGTGCTGCGTGTGAACGGCAGCGAAGAGCAGAAAAAACGCCTGTACGCGGAAGTGCTGGCCGGCCAACGCTTCGGCAATGCCCTCGCGGAACTCGGCACCAAAACTGCCCATGACCGCGTCACCAGCCTGACCCGCAACGGTGACGGTTACCGCATCAACGGCCGCAAGTTTTACGCCACGGGCGCGATTTATGCCCAACGCATTCCGACGTCGGTCGTGGACGAAAACGGTGTTCAGCAACTCGCTTTCGTCCCTCGTAACGCCAAGGGTCTGACAGTGATCGACGACTGGAGCGGCTTCGGCCAGCGCACCACCGGCAGCGGTTCGGTGGTGTTTGAAGATGTCTACGTCGCCGCCGAAGACGTGATCCCGTTTCAGAGCGCGTTCGAGCGCCCGACCACCGTCGGCCCGTTGGCGCAGATTCTTCACGCCGCCATCGACACCGGTATCGCCCGCGCCGCCTATGAAGATGCCCTGCATTTCGTGCGCACCAAGACCCGGCCGTGGATCGATTCCGGCAACGACAAAGCCACCGAGGACCCGCTGACCATCAAGAGCTTCGGCCACTTGAGCATTCGTCTGCACGCCACCGAAGCCTTGCTGGAACGCTCGGGCGAACTCCTCGACAAGGCGCAGGTCGACACCAACGCCGAGACCGTCGCCGCCGCGTCGATTGCCGTCGCCGAAGCCCGCGCCATCAGCACCGAGATTTCTCTCGCCGCTGGCAGCACGCTGTTTGAACTGGCCGGCAGCCAGGCAACCCTGATCGAACATGGTCTGGATCGCCACTGGCGCAACGCTCGGGTACACACGCTGCACGACCCTGTGCGCTGGAAGTATCACGCGGTCGGCAATTACTACCTCAACGATGAAAACCCGCCACTGCGGGGGACCATCTGATGGCCGATGCCAAAAAGAAGATCCTGCTCAACGCGTTCAACATGAACTGCATCGGGCACATCAACCATGGCCTGTGGACGCATCCACGGGACACTTCAACCCAATACAAGACGATCGAATACTGGACCGAACTGGCACAACTTTTAGAGCGAGGCCTGTTCGACGGTTTGTTCATCGCCGACATCGTCGGCGTGTACGACGTCTACCAAAACTCGGTGGACGTGCCGCTCAAAGAGTCGATCCAACTTCCGGTCAACGACCCGCTGCTGCTGGTCTCGGCCATGGCCGCAGTCACAAAAAACCTTGGCTTCGGCCTCACCGCCAACCTGACGTACGAGCCGCCCTATCTGTTCGCCCGACGCATGTCCACGCTCGATCACCTGAGCCGTGGCCGGGTCGGCTGGAATATCGTCACCGGCTACCTCGACAGCGCCGCCAAGGCCATGGGTTTGAGTGAACAGGTGGAACACGACTGTCGTTACGACCAGGCCGATGAATACCTGCAAGTGCTCTACAAACTCTGGGAAGGCAGCTGGGAAAACGGCGCGGTGCTTAACGATCCGCAGCAGCGGATCTACGCGCAGCCCGAGAAAGTGCACAAGGTCGAGCACAAGGGCGAGTTCTATCAGGTCGAGGGTTATCACCTCTGCGAACCGTCGCCGCAGCGCACACCGGTGCTGTTCCAGGCCGGCAGTTCGGATCGCGGTTTGCTGTTCGCCGGGCGACATGCCGAGTGCGTGTTCATCAGCGGCCAGAACAAACCGTCGACCAAGGTTCAAGTGGACAAGGTGCGCGCCAGTGCCGTCGAGGCCGGGCGCAACCCCGAGGACATCAAGGTGTTCATGGGGCTGAACGTGATTGTCGGCGAAACCGAAG
Organism: Pseudomonas sp. ACM7; assembly: GCF_004136015.1. NCBI lineage: Bacteria > Pseudomonadati > Pseudomonadota > Gammaproteobacteria > Pseudomonadales > Pseudomonadaceae > Pseudomonas > Pseudomonas sp. ACM7. The sequence continues at coordinate 2,411,719 of NZ_CP024866.1, forward strand.
AGCTGGCCTGGGCCAAGCACGCCGAGTACTTGAGCTACGCCAGTGCCGAGGCCGGCGTGGCGCATTTCTCGGCCTCCACCGGGATCGATTTCTCCGAATACGAAATCGACGAACCGATCCAGTACGTGAAGAGCAACGCGATCCAGTCCGCCACCAAGAACTTGCAAAACAACGACTGGACCCGCCGCAAATTACTCGAGCAACACGCGCTTGGTGGTCGCTACATCACCGTGGTGGGTTCGCCTGAGCAAGTGGCTGATGAGCTGGAATCGTGGATCACGGAAACCGGTCTGGATGGCTTCAACCTGACTCGGATTGTCACGCCGGAAAGCTATTTGGATTTCATCGATTTGGTAATTCCGGAGTTGCAACGCCGAGGGTCGTACAAGACCGCTTACGACCCTGGCAGCCTGCGGGAAAAACTGTTTCACGGGGAGGCGCATTTGCCTGAGCAACATACCGGGTCCGCGTTCCGCCGCTAAAAGCATCGCGAGCAAGCTCGCTCCCACATTGGATCTCGGGTGTTCACACAATCCCTGTGGGAGCGAGCTTGTTCCGGGCGGCGTTCCGACGATGAGGCCCGACCAAGCACCACACAACTATGCACTGACTGGAAAACCCATCATGAAAAAGACCTACCTCTCTCACCCAGTCAAAGCACTGGCCCTGGCCCTCGGCCTTTTCAGCTCCATCACCTTCGCCGCCGACGCGCCGCTGAAGGTCGGCACCACCGCCGCTTTCGCCATTCCCCTGGAAGCTGCCGTCGAAGAAGCCAAGAAACAGGGCCTGCAAGTCGACCTGGTGGAGTTCAGCGACTGGATCGCCCCCAACGTCAGCCTCGCTGCCGGTGACATTGACGTGAACTACTTCCAGCACGTCCCGTTCCTGGAAAACGCCAAGGCCGCCGCCGGTTTTGACCTGGTGCCGTTCGCGCCGGGGATCATCAACAACGTCGGCCTCTACTCGAAGAAATACAAAAGCTTCGACGAGTTCCCAGAAGGCGCCAGCGTGGCGATCGCCAATGACCCGATCAACAGCGGTCGTGGTTTGCAACTGTTGGCCAAGGCCGGACTGATCACGCTCAAACCGGGTGTCGGCTACAAAGCCACCGAAGAAGACATCATCGCCAACCCGAAGAAGATCAAAATCCTTCAGGTCGAAGCCGTGCAACTGGTGCGCGCCTATGACGACGCCGATCTGGTCCAGGGTTACCCAGCCTACATTCGCCTGTCGAAGACCTTCGATGCCGGCTCCGCCCTGCTGTTCGACGGTCTCGATCACAAGGAATACGTGATCCAGTTCGTGATCCAGCCGAAAAGCAAAACCGACCCGCGCCTGATCAAATTCGTCGACATCTACCAGCATTCACCGGCCGTTCGTGCAGCGCTGGATAAAGCCCATGGCAAGCTCTATCAAGCTGGCTGGGAAAGCTGAATATGACGGCAGCCACCCAACTGCGACTGGAAACTCCAGAGCCCCACAAAGTCGAACAGACCGAACTGCATCCAGCGCTCAACCGCGCTCACGTGCGCTTCATCGGCCTGGGCAAAACCTACAACGGCCAGCTAGGTCCGGTGGCGGCCCTGCACGGCATCGACCTGGCGATCCAGCGCGGCGAGGTGTTCGGCATCATCGGCCGTAGCGGCGCCGGCAAGTCGTCGCTGATTCGCACGATCAACCGTCTGGAACAACCGAGCACGGGGCGCGTGCTGATCGATCAGGTCGACATCGGCGAGTTCGATGAAGACCGCTTGGTGGCGCTGCGTCGGCGCATCGGCATGATCTTCCAGCACTTCAACCTGATGTCGGCCAAGACGGTTTGGCAGAACGTCGAATTGCCGTTGAAAGTCGCCGGTGTGCCGAAGGAAAAACGCGAGCAGAAAGTCCGCGAATTGCTGGAACTGGTGGGCCTGCAAGAGAAACACAAGGCCTATCCGGCGCAGCTGTCCGGCGGGCAGAAACAGCGCGTCGGCATCGCCCGCGCCTTGGTGCATGACCCGGCGATTCTGCTGTGCGACGAAGCCACCTCGGCGCTGGACCCGGAAACCACGCAATCAATCCTCGGCCTGCTGCGCGAGATCAATCAGCGCCTGGGCCTGACCATCGTGCTGATCACCCACGAGATGGCGGTGATCCGCGATATCTGCGACCGAGTCGTGGTGCTGGAGCACGGGCGAATCGTCGAACAAGGGCCGGTCTGGGAAGTCTTTGGCAACCCGCAGCACGAGGTCAGCAAAACCTTGCTGGCGCCGTTGCAACATGGTTTGCCGGAAGAATTGCAAAGCCGCTTGCAGGCACATCCACAGTCCTCGGACGCCGCTGTTGTGCTGCGTTTGCAGTTCACCGGCAGTGCGAGCGACGAGCCAGACTTGGCCGCGTTGTTCAGTGCCCTCGGCGGTCGCGTGCGCTTGCTGCAAGGTGGCGTGGAACGGATTCAGGGCCATGCCCTCGGGCAATTGCTGCTGGCGGTGACCGGTTCCTCCCTCGGCGCAGAGGACTTGCGTCAACGCGCCGGCCACTGGGCGCAACAGGTGGAGGTGCTGGGTTATGTGGTTTGATCGCTTGCTGCAAGGCTTCATCGACACCTTCCTGATGGTCGGCGTGTCGTCATTGATCGCGCTGCTGGCGGGCATTCCGCTGGCGGTGATTCTGGTCACCAGCTCCAAGGGCGGGATCTATGAAGCGCCGGCGCTGAACCGTGCGTTGGGCGCGTTCGTGAACCTGTTCCGCTCGATTCCGTTTCTGATTTTGATGGTGGCGCTGATTCCGTTTACGCGGTTGATCGTCGGCACCACGTACGGCGTTTGGGCCGCTGTGGTACCGCTGACCATTGCCGCCACGCCGTTCTTTGCGCGCATTGCCGAAGTCAGTTTGCGTGAGGTTGATCACGGGTTGATCGAAGCGGCGCAGGCGATGGGTTGCCGGCGCTGGCATATCGTTTGGCATGTGTTGTTGCCCGAGTCGCTGCCGGGGATTGTCGGCGGTTTCACGATTACGTTGGTGACGATGATCAACTCGTCGGCCATGGCGGGGGCGATTGGTGCCGGCGGGTTGGGCGACATCGCTTATCGGTACGGGTATCAGCGATTTGATAGCCAGATCATGTTGACGGTGATTGTATTGCTGGTGGTGTTGGTGGCGGCGATTCAATTGGGCGGGGATCGGTTGGCGCGGGGTCTCAATAAGCGTTGAGCCTGGCTGAAGTCATTGGTTGTCAGTGATACCGCTTTCGCGAGCAAGCCCGCTCCCACATTCGACCGCGTTGCCCGGGTGGACGCGATCAAATGTGGGAGCGGGCTTGCTCGCGAATGGCTGCGCAGCAGCCTTCTGCCTCATGGCGTATATTCGGCGAACTCACATTGCCTGCGCAGCCGACCATGAAACAGACTCCCACCGACCTCGAGCAGATCACCTCCACCACCCTGGGCCATTACAACTCGGTGGCTGAAAGTTTTCGCGAAGGGACTCGCGATCATGATGTCAGCCAGAACATTGATGCGCTGCTGCGGCATATTCAGGGGGAGGCACCGTTCGACATTCTCGACTTTGGCTGTGGGCCGGGTCGTGATTTGCAAACCTTCACGCGCATGGGCCACACCGCTGTCGGGCTTGATGGCTCGGAGAAGTTTGCGCAGATGGCGCGCGAAGACAGTGGTTGTGAGGTCTGGCAGCAGGATTTTCTGAAGCTGGATTTGCCGGCTGAGCGCTTTGACGGGATCTTCGCCAATGCGGTGCTGTTTCATATTCCGCGTCAGGAATTGCCTCGGGTGTTGAAGGAGTTGCGCGGGGCTTTGAAGCCGGGCGGGGTGTTATTCAGTTCCAATCCGCGTGGCGAGAATCAGGAAGGGTGGAATGGGCCGCGTTATGGGGCGTATCACGATCTTGAGACGTGGCAGCAATTGCTGACGGCGGCGGGGTTTGTAGAGTTGGAGCATTACTACCGGCCGGCGGGGTTGCCGCGCGAGCAGCAGGCTTGGTTGGCGAGTGTTTGGCGCAAGGTGTAAAGCCTTAAGACTTGCGGTATCTGTACTGGTGCCTTCGCGAGCAAGCCCGCTCCCACAGTTGACCGAGTTGTCCAGACTGACGCGACCGAATGTGGGAGCGGGCTTGCTCGCGAATAGAGCGCGAAGCGCTCGCCGTTACTGCACTTCTTTCTTCGGTTCGCGAATCTTGTACCAGGCCACATAAAGCGCCGGCAAAAACAGCAACGTCAGCAACGTCGCAATAATAATCCCGCCAATCATCGCGTAAGCCATCGGCCCCCAGAACACCTCTCGGGCGATCGGGATCATCCCCAGGCTCGCCGCCGCTGCCGTCAGCAGAATCGGCCGGCGACGATGCTCTGTGGCTTGCACCACCGCATCCCACGGTGCATGACCGTCCTTCTCCAGGGCGTCAATCTGCGTCACCAGAATCACCGAGTTGCGGATGATGATGCCGATCAGCGCCAGAATCCCCAGAATCGCAACAAAGCCCATCGGCGTGCCCGTCGGGATCAGCGCTATCACCACGCCGATCAAGCCGAGCGGCGCGACGCTGGCCACCAGGAACAGCTTCTGCACGCTGTGCAACTGGATCATCAGAAAGGTCGCCATCAAAAACAGCATCAACGGCACAACCTTGGCAATTGGCCCCTGGGCCTTGCCGCTTTCCTCGACGGTGCCGCCAGTGGCGACCTTGTAGCCCACCGGCAAACTGGCGGCGAATTTGTCGATGTCGGGTTGGAGTTGTTTCACCAGGTCGGTCGGCTGAATTTCGTCGCGCACCGCAGCCTTGATGGTGATGGTCGGTTTGCGGTCGCGGCGCCAGACCAGCGGTTGCTCAAGTTCATAGCGCACGGAGGCGAACGCCAGCAGCGGAATCGACGTGCCGCCCGGCGTGACGATCTGCAAGTTCTGCAGGGTTTCCGGGGTGCCGCGTTCGGCGTCTTCGGCACGACCCACCACGTTGATCAGGTAGATATCGTCATCGACCTGTGTCACCGGCGCACCGACCACAATGCTGTTCATCAGGTTGGCCACGTCTTCCGACGACAGCCCCAATTGCCGTGCCTTGTCCTGCGCGATGTCGATGCGCAGGACTTTGCCCGGTTCGTTCCAGTCGTAAATGATCTCGCCGATGTGCGAGTTTTTATCCAGTTCGGTGGCCAGGGCGATGGCGTGTTTGCGCACCTGATCGATGTCCTTGCCGCTGACCCGGTACTGAATCGGCCGCCCTACCGGCGGGCCCATTTCCAACGCCTGGACGTAGCTGCCGATACCGACAAAATCCTTACGCAGTCGCTCGCGCAAGCGTTGGCTAAGCGCGTTACGCGATTCCAGCCCTTTGCTGACGATCACCAGTTGCGCGTAATACGGGTTCTGCAATTGCTGGTCGAGGGGCAGGTAGAAACGGATCGCCCCTTCGCCGATGTAGGTGCTCCAGCGCACGATGTCCGGATCGCCCTTGAAGGTCGCTTCGAGCTTGTCCACAGCCTTGCGGGTTTCGGCGATCGAAGCGTTTTGTGGCAGGTTCAGGTCGACGAGGATTTCCGGGCGGTCCGAAGACGGGAAGAACTGGTTCTGCACGAACTGCATGGAAAACACCGACGCCACAAACAGTGCGATGGTGATGCCGATCGCCCACCAGCGATTGCGCATGGACCAGAACATGCCGTAATTGAACGCCCGACCGATGCGTCCCGGTTCTGCGTCGTGAGGTTTCACGTTGGCGCTGAGGATGTGCACGCCGATCACCGGGGCGAACAGCACCGCGACAATCCACGACACGATCATGGCCACCGCGATCACCGCGAACAGCGTGAAGGTGTACTCGCCGGCCGAGCTGGCGTTCAGGCCGATGGGCACGAAACCGGCCACCGTCACCAGCGTACCAGTGAGCATCGGGAACGCCGTCGAGGTGTAGGCGAACGTGGCCGCTTGCTCCTTGGTCTCGCCCATTTCCAGGCGCGTGACCATCATTTCGACGGTGATCATCGCGTCATCCACCAGCAGCCCGAGCGCAATGATCAGCGCACCGAGGGAAATCCGCTGCATGGTGATGCCGCTGTATTCCATGAAGACGAAGACCATCGCCAGCACCAGCGGAATCGAGCACGCCACCACCAGACCGGCACGTACGCCGAGGCTGATGAAGCTGACGATCAGCACGATCACCACCGCTTCGAACAGTGCGCTGGTAAAGCCGCCGACGGCTTTTTCCACCACTTCGGCCTGGTCGGAAACGTTGTGCACGCCGACGCCCACCGGCAGGTCGGCAGTCAGGTCGGTCATGCGCTGGTGCAACGCCTTGCCGAACACCTGAATGTTGCCGCCCTTCTTCATCGCAATGGCGAGGCCGATGGCAGGGTGGCCGTTAAAGCGGAACTCCGGTGTCGCCGGGTCGACATAGCCACGGCTGATGTCGGCAATATCGGCCAGGCGGTAGAAGCGGTCGTTGAGGCGCAGATTGACGTTTTCCAGGTCCTTCTCAGAGGCAAACTGCCCCGACGTACGCACGGAAATCCGCTCGGGACCGGCCTCGATCACACCGGCCGGCGTCACCGCGTTCTGCGATTGCAGGCTCTGCACTACCTGGCGCTGATCGATGCCCAGCGCCGCCAGTTTGCGAGTGGAGAAGTTCAGGTAGAGGACTTCATCCTGCTCGCCGACCATCTCGACCTTGCCCAGCCCCGGTACTTCGCGGATCTCGGCGCGGACCTGCTCGACGTAATCGCGCAATTGGCGCATCGACAAACCGTCGGCGGTAAAGGCGTACACCGAGCCGAACACGTCACCGAATTCATCGTTGAACCCCGGCCCTTGCAGGCCTTGGGGGAAGTCGCCGCGAATGTCGTTGATCTTCTTGCGCACCTGATACCAGATTTCCGGAATGTCCTTGGCGCTGGTGGTATCACGCAAGTTTACGAAAACCGTCGACTCGCCGGGGCGCGTATAGCTTTTCACGTAGTCGAGCGAGTCGAGCTCTTCGAGTTTTTTCTCGATCCGGTCAGTGACCTGCTTGAGGGTTTCTTCCTGGGTCGCGCCCGGCCAGCGGGTCTGGATCACCATGGTTTTGATGGTGAACGACGGGTCTTCCTCGCGGCCCAGGTTCAGGTACGAGAACACGCCCATCAGCAGCGCGATGAACATCAAATACCAGACAAACGACTGATGCTTGAGGGCCCATTCGGATAAGTTGAAACTCCCTTTCATTGCGGGCTGTCCTCATCGATTTTTACTTTTTGCCCCGGTTTCAGGCTATTCACGCCGGCACTGACCACCCGCTCGCCAGACTTCACGCCGCTCGCCAGGACCATCGTTGAGTCAGTGCGGCTGACCAGGCTGACGTCTCGCGGGGAAACGGTTTGAGTCTGCGGGTCGATGACCCAGATCCGCGATTTGCCATCGACCTCCTGTAGCGCGGTCAGGGGCAGTTCGATACGCGGTTTGATCGCGGAGCTGAGGGTCACGCTGATCGCCGTACCCAGGCGAAAACCCGGTGGCGTGTCGGTCAGTGTCAGGCGGGCGCGACGGGTACGGGTCGCACTTTGCGCCTGGGGTTCGATTTCGCGAACGATGGCAGTGGTGGTGATGCTCGGCTCCAGCTGGACGGCAACCTGGAACACCACGTCCGCCGGCAACTGGTCGACCAGGGTGTCCGGCAGGTCGATCACCGCCTCCTTGATGTCCGGCTGCGCCAGGGTCACCACTTGCTGGCCGGCGCTGACAACTTGCCCGGCTTCGGCGTTCCACGCTGTGACGATGGCTTTGTGGTCGGCACGCAGTTCGACGTAGTTGAGCTGGTCCTTGGCCTGATCGACCGCAGCCTTCGCTTGATCAAGGGAGGCCTGGGTGGTTTTGAGGTCGGTCTGTGCGACGTCGAGTTGTGCCTGGGCACCCACACCACGATCGAACAACTCTTGCTGACGCCGGGCGTTGGCCTGGGCGTTGATGAGTTGCGCCTGGACGCTGGCCAGATTGCCCTGAGCGGAACGCAACTGGTTCTGCTGATCGGTGGGGTCGAGCGTGGCGAGCAATGCACCTTTATCCACTTCGGCACCGACATCGACATTACGGCTGGCGATGCGTCCTGGCACCCGGAAGCCGACATTGCTTTCATAACGGGCCTGGATGCTGCCGGCGAAACGGCCCAGATTTTCTTCGTCCAGGGACTGGACCTTGATGGACAGCACCGGACGCACAGGCTCCGGCGGCGGTTCCTTTTTCGAGCAGGCCACCAGCATCACACCGGCGCATACCAGTAACAGACGCTTCATGGCTGGGCTCCCGCCGCTAAATCCTTATAGGTGTTTTCGGCGATCTCCACCTTCACGCCGGGGTGCAGCAACTGGCCGCCGGCGATGACGACTTTTTCGCCACCCTTCAGGCCGGCGCTGATGATCACTTTGCCAGTCAGGTAGCGGCCGACAGTGACCGTGTGCAGCTGCGCCTTGCCCTCGCCGTCCACCAGCCACACCGCCGGGTCGCTGAGATTTTTCGTCAGAGCCGACCAAGGCAGTTCGACCGCCGATTTGCCTGGTGTCTTGGCCGTGGCACTCACCACCGAACCGAGCTGCATGCCTTCCGGTAGTCCGTTGAGAGTGACTTTGACCTGCACCGTGCCGGTCTGCGCGGAGACGGCCGGGGTGATTTCCCGAACGGTGCCAGTGGTTTTGATCGCGGGGTTGTCGAGCAGGCTGACGACCACCGTTTTCCCCTCTGGCGGCTCTGTCAGCAGCGATTCGTAGACGTTGAACACCGCGTCACGTTCACCATCACGCGCCAGGCTGAAAATCGGCACGGTGGCCTGCACCACCTGGCCGACCTCGGCCTGGCGCGCGGTAATCACCCCCGGCGCGTCAGCGACCAACGCGGTGTAGCTCAGTTGTTCACGGGCGTTGGCCAGTTGCGCCTGGGCAGCCGTCAGGGCGCTTTGGCTGCTGCGCAAGGCGGCTTGGGCGGAATCGAACTCGCTCTGGCTGGTGTAGCCCTTGGGCAGGAGTTTTTGCTGGCGAACGAAAGCGGCAGCGGTCTGTTTGACTCGGGCCTGCTCGGCGACGACCTGTGCCTGAGCTGAGTCGACGTTGGTTTGCAGGTCCTTGGGATCGAGTTTAGCCAGGACCTGTTTGGCCGAAACCCGATCACCGACATCGACTGTACGCTGGATGATCTTGCCGGCAACGCGGAACGACAGGTCGGTCTGGACCCGCGCCTGGACATCACCGGTCAGGGTCACCGTCGCCGCGTAATCCGCAGGTTTTACCTCTTGCACGAATACCCGCGGACGGTCCTTTTCGACCGGTTTTTTATCGCCACAGGCGCTCAGCAGGACAAGGAGGCTCAGGCCAACCACTGTTTTCAATCCGGGACCCACCATGCAGACTCCTTTGCGTTGTACGAACGTGCCAATGGCGATACGACTGTGAGCTTAGAACAGGGTTCCACCTTCGCCCGCGCAGATAACCATTTCCCTGTAGGAGCTGCCGAAGGCTGCGATCTTTTGATCTTCCGGCGACATCGCGACCGCTAAAGTCAAAAGATCGCAGCCTGCGGCAGCTCCAACGTAAATTCGCCCACGCGGTTATCCTGATGCCGTTTCGGGGCCACAGAGAAAGTCCTAATGCTCAAAACCCTCGCGGTGGCCAATTACCGCTCGATCAATAAATTGGTGATTCCGCTGGGCAGGTTGAACCTGATCACCGGCCCCAACGGCAGCGGCAAATCCAACCTCTATCGCGCGTTGCGCCTGCTGGCGGAGACCGCACAGGGCGGCGTGGTCAATGCCTTGGCCTGCGAGGGTGGGCTGGATTCGACCTTCTGGGCCGGGCCGGAAAACATTACCCGACGGATGCGTAATGGCGAAGTCCCGATCGAGGCGACCGTTCGGCACGGTGCCAAACGCCTGCGCCTGGGGTTTGCCGGGGAAGATTTCAGCTACTCGATCGCGCTGGGTCTGCCGGAGCCGAGCCTTTCCGAGTTTTCTCTGGACCCGGAAATCAAGAAGGAATGCATCTGGTCCGGCCCGTTTTACCGCCCGGCCAGCCTGCTGGTGGACCGCGACGGCCCGATGATCCGCACCCGGGTCGGTCGCGCTTGGGACGTGCTGGCCCAACACACGCCGAATTTCGACAGCCTGTTCGATCAGGTCGGCAGCTTTCGCACCTCGCCGGAAGTCTTGCAGCTGCGTGAATTCATCCGCCGCTGGCGGTTCTATGATCACTTTCGCAGCGACGCCGACGCGCCGGTGCGCCAACCGCAATTGGGCACCCGCACGCCGGTGCTGCATCACGACGGTCGGGATCTGGCGGCCGCGTTGCAGACAATCCGCGAAATCGGCGACCCCGAGGCCTTGCAGGCCGCCATCAGCGACGCCTTCCCTGGCGCGCGATTGAACATCGCGCCGCTTCAGGGTGGTCGGTTTGCGATCGAGTTTTACCAGGAAGGATTGTTGCGGCCCTTGTCGGCGGCCGAGTTGTCGGACGGGACGTTGCGCTATTTGCTGCTGGTCGCAGCGCTGCTGACGCCTCGGCCGCCGACGCTGATGGTGTTGAACGAGCCGGAAACCAGTTTGCACCCGGACCTGTTGCCGGCGTTGGCGCGGTTGATTATCCGGGCGTCGGAGCAGTGTCAGGTGTGGGTGGTTTCTCATGCACGGCGGTTGATTTCGGCGTTGCAGGAGGACCCGGAGTGTAATTGCATTGTGCTGGAGAAGAACCTGGGCCAGACCGGGATTGTCGGGCAGCGGATACTGGATGAACCGGCGTGGTATTGGCCGGACTAATCCGCGCCTGTTAAACCGAATCGCGAGCAAGCTCGCTCCCACACTGGATCGGTGACCGGCACAGATATTGTGTTTATCGAAGATCCACTGTGGGAGCGAGCTTGCTCCGGGCGGCGTTCCGACGATGGTGATCGGAAAGTCACCGCATAGCTCAGTGAATCACCCCTGCCACTTCCCACCCTCGACAATCACACTCTCAGCCTTGGTGTCATCGCTCAGTTCTTTACGCACATATTGGTCATACAGCTTGAGCAAAAACTTCTCTTCACCCAGCTTCGCCAACTCGGCATTCACCCAATCGCGCAGCTCGATATTGCCCTTCTTCACCGCCGGCGAAATCGGTGCTTCAGCGCCCAACGTCTGGGTCAGCACGCGATAGCCAGGGTTCTGCTTCGCCCAACTGAACAGCACCAGATTGTCCTGCGCATACGCATCGCCGCGCCCATTGGCCAACGCTTGCAGAGATTCAGAGTTTTTCTCGAACTTCAGCAGTTTCCAGTCCGGATGGTTCTTGGTCAGCCAGATATCGGCTGTAGTGCCGGTGGTGACGATGGTCGTGCGAGTTGCCAGGTCATCAAGGTTTTTCACCGAACTGGCCTGTGGCACCAAGGCCTGCACCGCGACTTTCAGATTCGGATTGGTGAATTCCACCGCTTCCTTACGCTCGGGGGTAACGGTCATGTTGGCCAGAATCAAATCGACCTTGTCGCTTTGCAGGAACGGAATCCGGCTCGCCGGTTCTACCGCGACGAACTCGACCTTGTTCTCATCGCCTAGCAGGTCTTTGGCGAATTGACGGCCGATGTCAGTATCGAAACCGACGTAACGCCCGGCTTCATTGACGAAACCAAACGGCGGTTTATCGGTGAAGACACCGACGATCAACTTGTCCCGGGCTTTGATTTTTTCCAGATAACTGGCACTGGTGGCCGCCGGTTTGGCGGGTTCTTCGGTTTTGTTGCAACCGGCCAGCAACGCGAGGCCGAGCAGCGGGAGTAGCAGCAGAGAAGACTTGGCAGTTTTCATAGCAGTTCCAGTTCCTTTGTTTGAGTCGTTTTGGGTAGTGCGGCGACGTAGGAGAACTTCTCCAGGAACTGCTGCGCTCGTGCGGTTTGCGGGTTCGTAAAGAAAATCTCGGGAGGGTTTTGTTCGAGGATTCGCCCGGTATCCATGAACACAATGCGGTCAGCCACGGCGCGGGCAAAAGCCATTTCGTGGGTGACGATCAACAGGGTCATGCCCTCGCGGGCCAGGCCCTGGATAACTTCCAGCACTTCCTTGACCATTTCCGGGTCGAGGGCGGCGGTGACTTCATCGAACAACATGACTTTCGGGTTCATGCACAGCGAACGGACGATGGCGATGCGTTGCTGCTGGCCACCGGAGAGCTGACGCGGGAAGGCATCGCGCTTGTCCGAAAGGCCCACACGCTCAAGCAACGCTTCGGCCTGGGCACGGGCCTCGCGGCGGTCGCGCTTCTGCACTTTGACCGGGCCGAGCAGCAGGTTGTCGAGCACGCTCATGTGCGGAAACAGGTGGTAACTCTGGAACACCATGCCGATCTGCTGCCGCACGTCGCGCCAGTCGGTGCCTTTGTCCAGCAACTCACGTCCGGCAAACTTCAAGCTGCCGCTGTGGGCGACTTCAAGACCGTTGAGGCAACGCAGCAAGGTGCTTTTACCGCAACCGCTGGGGCCGAGGATGACGATCACTTCGCCTGACTTCACTTGCAGGTCGATCTCTTTGAGCACCTGCTGCTCGCCGAAAAACTTGTTGAAACCCTTGAACTCGATCAATGCGCTCATGCTTGCGTCCAGCGCCGCTCCAGCACGCGCGAGGCGGCCGACAGCGGGTAGCAGATGAAAAAGAAAAACAGGAACAGTGCGCCGTAGATCAGCACTGATTCGTAGGTGCGTTCGATGATCTGCTGACCGACCTTGATCACGTCGACCACGCCAATCAGCACCGCCAGGGAGCTGGTCTTGATGATGCGCGCGTAGACGTTGATGGTCGGTGGCGTCATGCGTTTCAGCGCTTGGGGCAGCAGCACGTATCCGTAGAGTTGCGGGCCGTCCAGGCCAATCGACAACCCCGCTTCACGCTGCCCGCGCGGCAGCGAATGCAGCGCGCCGCGAACCACTTCCCCGACTTCGCTGGCGCCCCACAACGACAACACCAGCACTGCGCACCAGAAACTCGGAATGCTCAGACCGAAGAAAATCGGCAGACCAAAGAACAGCAAATACAGCCAGACCAGCACCGGAATTGCGCGGAACAATTCCAGATAAACGCGCAGGATTGCGTTCAGCCATTTCGAGTTCAGCGTGCGCAGCACGCCATAGAGCACGCCGCCAACGGTGCTGATGACGATGCTCAGGAAAGAGATCGACAAGGTTTGCGCAGCGCCCTTGCCCAGTTGCGGCAACGACACCCAGAGCAACTCAAGACCCGAACTGGCCATGCTGGAGCCTCCTTTCCAGACGGCTGAGCAGCAGCGACAGCGGCAAGAACAGCAACACGCAAATCAGCGTCAGCACGGCGAGCATTTCGTAGGTTTTGTAGTAGAGCGCGATGTAGCTTTTGGTGGTGTAGAGAATCTCCGGCACCGCCACCGCCGAGACCACGGTGGTTTCCTTAAGCAGGAAAATGAAATTGGCGAACAGCGACGGCAAGCTGAGAATGCCTGCTTGCGGCAGGATCACGTAGCGCAGCAATTGTCCGTGGGACAGGCCGACGGAGCGGCCGGACTCGAGCTGCGCCGCAGGCACCGCGTCGACGCCGGCACGCAGCACTTCGGTGAGGTAGGCGCCGCCGAGGAAGGTCATGGTGATGATCGCCGCCGCAAAGCCCGAGACCTTGATGCCCAGCGCCGGCAAGGCGAAGTAGACGAAGAACAGTTGAATGAGCAGTGGCGTGTTGCGCGCCAGTTCCACATACAGCCCGACCAGGCGCTGCAAGTAAGGCGTGCGGAACACCAGAATCGTCGCGTTGATCAGCGCCACCAGCAACGACGTGCCAATGGCGATAAAGCCGACCTGCAGCGTCACGCCCACGGCTTTAAGAAACGCCGGCAAGGTGCTGAGGATAAATGCGTAATCGAAGTTCATTGAACATCCTGGACGCCGCAGGGTAAGCGACGGTGGTGCAGTCCATGGGCGGTGGATAACTACCCGGCAGGCACCGACTTTAAAGGTATAAAAAGAAGAATTTAAATACCGTTAAAGCATATTAATATCACGCAAAAAACTATCCTCCGCATTTGCTGCGGCAGCGGAAGACGACTATTTTTCTTTGCGCTGTAGGAAGGATCTTTTTTTCAGAATCCCCCTCCAAGGATGCACAGCTTTTGGCCAGACTCCCCGGCCGAACCATCACAAGGAAGAGAAAATGGCTGACGTAAAAGTGCCACAGCGGCTGGATCCGCAGGACATCGTGAAGTTGTTGATGGCGTTGCGCAGGGCTTTGAAGGCCAGGGTGGCCTAAACCTTAAAGCAAAAGATCGCAGCCTCGTTTCACTCGACAGCTCCTACAGGGAATGCGCATTTCAATGTAGGAGCTGTCGAGTGAAACGAGGCTGCGATCTTTTGATTTTGGCGCAATAAAAAACGCCGAAGCTATACCAGCCGTCGGCGTTTGAAACCTTGAAGGGTTTGATGCTGCGTCGAATCAGAACGCCGGCAGTACCGCGCCGCTGTACTTCTTGGCGATGAATGCTTTCACTTCAGGACTGGTCAAGGCCTTGGCCAGTTTCTGGATGGCAACGCTGTCCTTATTGTCCGGACGAGCTACCAGGAAGTTCACGTAAGGTGAATCTGCACCTTCGATCACCAGCGCGTCTTTAGCCGGGTTCAGACCGGCTTCCAGCGCGTAGTTGGTGTTGATCATGTCCAGGTCGACTTGGTCCAGAACACGCGGCAGCATGGCCGATTCCAGTTCCTTGAACTTGAAGTTGTGCGGATTCTTGGCGATGTCTTTCGGGGTGGCCAGAGCGTTTTTCGGGTCTTTCAACTCGATCAGGCCAGCCTTCTGCAGCAGGATCAGGGCACGGCCGCTGTTGCTGCCTTCGTTCGGGATAGCGATGGTTGCGCCGTCTTTCAGCTCAGCCAGGGTTTTGACTTTCTTCGAGTAGCCGCCGAACGGTTCGACGTGCACGCCGANCACGGTCACCAGGTTGGTGCCTTTGCCTTCATTGAAGCTCTTCAGGTACGGCAGGGTCTGGAAGTAGTTGGCATCCAGACGCTTCTGGTCGACTTGTACGTTCGGCTGAACGTAGTCGGTGAAGACTTTGATTTCCAGATCCACGCCTTCTTTGGCGAGGGTGGGTTTGATCAGTTCCAGAATCTCGGCGTGTGGAACCGGGGTCGCCGCAACCACCAGTTTCTCGCCAGCCTGGGCCAGGCCCGCGGTCAGGGCAGCCGCCAATGCGGTGAACAACAGAACCTTTTTCATGCAGTGTCCTTATCGAAAATCGCGGTCGTGATCGACGACGGCTTGTTTATTACGAGTGGTTTTTGTAAGTGCTAATGAAGTGCTATCGCTGGCGTGACGCGGACAATACCGGGATTTTTTATTCCCGAACAATATCTTTTATTCACTTTCATATTCCATTTTGTTCATACGGCGTAGGAGCTGCCGAAGGCTGCGATCTTTTGATCTTGATCTTCGGCAATCTAGAGCATTGCCAAGATCAAAAGATCGCAGGCTGCGCCAGCTCCTACACAAACGCGGTGTTTTTGAGGAGTTGTTTCAAGGCTTCTTTCTCTGCGGTGGAACCGCTGCCGAGAATCTGCTTCAGTTGCCGCTCGATCTGCACCAATGACGGCGGTGCCTCGGGCAGATTCAAATGCTCGGGCAAAATCTCATCGCCGGTGCTGACCAACAACGCAAAGTGAATGACGTTTTCCAGCTCCCGGGTGTTGCCCGGCCAACTGTGTTGCTCTAACAAATGCTGCGCGGCTTCGCTGATCAGCGGCACCGGCAGGTCCAGGCGTTGGCTATAGATACCGAGGAAATATTCGGACAGCGACAGAATATCGCCCACCCGTTCACGCAAGGCCGGCAGTTCGAGCTGGCCTTCGCTGAGGTAGTGGTAGAGCCGCTCATGGAATTTTCCGGCGGCCACCGCTTGGGCCAGATCGATGCTGGTAGCCGCCACCAGGCGCACGTCCACCGGGCTTGGTTGGTGAGCGCCCACACGAGTGACTTCGTGGTTTTCCAGCGCCGCGAGCAATTTGATCTGGATCGGTAGCGGCAAGTCGCCGATCTCATCCAGGTAGAGCGTCCCGCCGTTGGCAGAACCGAACCAACCCGCGCGACTGCTGGCCGAACCGCTGTAACTGCCAGCGGCATAACCGAACAATTCAGCATCAGCGTAGGTCGGACTGATCGCGCCGCAATTGACCGAGACGAACAACCCGCCACGATCACTCGCACGATGGATGTGCCGTGCGAGCAATTCCTTGCCGCTGCCGGTTTCGCCGCGGATCAACACCGAGATCGAGCGCGGTGCCAATAGCTCCAGCTCCTGGCGTAACTGACGGGAACGCGGATCGACAAACACCAGCGCCTTGGCGCGAATGCTCAGGGGACTTTTTTCTGCGTCGGGGAAGGTCAGCAGCGGCTGACCGAAGGCTTCAAAACTCATGGCAGACTCCCGCCCTAAACCGCCGGGAGACGGGGGGCGTTGTTTTAAAAAACAAAAGCAAAAAAAGAAAAGGTTCAAGCGCGGCGCAGGGCGTGGTGTTCCATTCGGTTTTGCAGGCGATAGAGATAGGCAAAACCCTGCTCCCAGCGTTGGTGACCGGACTTCACGTTGATGTGTCCGGCACCCGACAAAATCCCCGCCTCGGCGCCCCAGTGACGTGCCAGTTCCAACGCACGCGGTGTGCTCACGGCGCTGTCGTTGTCGGAGCTGACCACCTGACTCGGGAACGGCAGCAGGTGGGTTGGAATCGGTGCGAAGTTGCGCAGGGCCGGTGCACAGGCCGCACGCTCGACGTCCGCCGGGGCGACCAGCAAGGCGCCGCGGACCTGGCGCAAAAACTGCCCGGGCGCCGTGGCAGCCCAATGCGCGACAGTGATGCAACCCAGGCTATGGGCGATCAGGATCACCGGCGTGCTGTCGGCGGCAATCGCCTCAGCCAGTGCCGCGACCCAATCTTCACGACGCGGCGTCAGCCAGTCGGCCTGCTCCACCCGCGCGCTGTTCGGCAGGCTGTTCTGCCAATGGCTTTGCCAATGATCTTCTGGCGATCCTTGCCAGCCCGGCACAATCAGGTAGCGAATTGATTCGTTGCGCATGGGGGAGCTCTCCTGCTGCGTGTCTGTTCCTGAGCAAGTATAGGGAGGAGAGTTATATTCGTTAAGGAATAAGAAGCTATTTATTAAGACCTATAAGGAATATGCGGCAGTTTTGAATGGACAAAAAAAGGGACCGCACCCTGCCAAGGAGACGGCCCCGGAAACTCAAAATTTGATAATGCGATGATTGGCTGAAATGCATATCCAATAAAGGAATATTTAATTATTTTATTAGATCCAAAATGCATATATCAATCAGCGATACTGTCGCCACCAAGCAACCCTGCTTGCGTCATAACGTATCGCCCTATTGGGTCAGATTGATGACGAGTTTCAGGACACATCGATCAAGCCTGAGCGGCACGCACCTCCTGCGCCTCTGTTGCTTCCTTGCGCACAAATCGATTCGCCCGCCCAAACGTCCCGAAATCATTGAATCGCACACCCATCTCGCGCATCGCTTTATGCGCCACCGACACGGTCATCTGACGGATGTAAAACGGTTCCTTCACTACAAAATGATGAATCCCGTGAGTGCTGCCGAAGTTGAAGCAGAACGCCTGCAACGGCCACATCCACCAAGGGTTCAGCACCTGGGTCTGCTGGATCACGTTGCCCGGCTCCACGTCACCGTAGTAGTGCATGTTCGAGCTGACGAAATGCAGGCAAAAGGTACGCAACACGTTCGGGCCGATGATCACCACGGCAGCGATGTCGATCACCTGCATCACCGACAAAGTAGTGGCCGACCATTCAATCGACGTTCCCATTAGAGAGGCGATGCCATTGGCCGCATGGAAGCCCAGGAACATGTACCAAGCCCCCCAATGCACCAGCGCCAGTGGCGCGTAGACCCTCAGGGTGCGCTTGATGATGCTGATCTTGTGAGCCCAGGTCTTGGCCCGCAGCATACGAATGAACGCCGACATCACGTTGTCGCCGACCATCAACAGCCGCGCAAAACCCCAGGGTTCGCCGTTGGTGATGGCGCGCTCTTCCATGTCGGATTCCGTGCCGGAGACTTTGTGATGATTGAGGTGCAGATGCCGGCGAATCCACGGATTGATCGTGCTCGGCCGCGCCAGCCACACCAATCCCATCATCAGGTTGTGCGGCATGCGTTGTTTGCGGAAGTACATGCTATGAATCAGGTCGTGTTCCAGCTCGTGGGTCAGCGAGGCAAAAAATGCGTTGAGCAACAGGCATGCCCACCACGCCATGTGCCCGGTCATGTAGAGCGTTGCCGAGCCAATCATGCCGACCAGCGCGAAGGCCAGAATGCCCGCGCCCAAGGCGTCCTGATGGTTGAGAATCGGGTAGCGCTGACGCAGTTCGACCCCCTTGGCCAGCACCACTTCACGAATATGCGCTGATCGTTGTGCTGCATTCAGTCGCTGGGGACTTGCAGAAGTACCGTGCATGCTTCCATCCTCTGGTTATTGATGTTCGCATCCTGCCTTGTGAACCCTCGCAACGCGGTAGCCGTGAACGCCAACCTGTTGACCGGAAGCGCCAATCAGCATGACTGAACCGACCTCCCTCGCCAGCTGGACCCGCGCCCTGCGCAAGCAACTCGATGCGCTGGGCCTCGACAGCACCGCCCTGTGCCAACAGGCGGGGCTCGACCCGCGACTGATGGACGACCCGAACGCCCGTTACCCGTTGTCCGGCACCACGCGCCTGTGGGAAATCGCAGTGCAAGTCAGCGGCGACCCGGCGATTGGTTTGCGGGTATCGCGCTTCGTCAGCCCCACCACGTTTCACGCACTCGGTTATGCGCTGGTCGCCAGCGGCAGTCTGCGAGAAGTGTTCGAGCGCATCGTGCGTTATCACCAAGTGGTCAGCGATGCCCTGGATCTGGAACTGACTCGCGCCGAGGACCGCTACCGCTTCCGCCTGAAAATCCCGCCAGGCAATCCGGCCCCGGCCTTCGAAGCCATCGACGCCTTCACGGCAATTTACGTACGCACCTGCCGCAATCGCCTGGGCCGCGATTACGCCCCGCTGGCGGTGTACCTGCGCCGCCCGGAACCGGCGGACCCGCATCAATGGCACAAAGTCTTCCGCTCACCGGTGTACTTCGCCGCCGATGAAGACCGACTGGAATTCGCCGTCGCGGACTTCGACAGCCACCTGGACGACGCCAACCCGGAACTGGCCGAGCACAACGAAGCCGTGCTCAAACGCACCCTCGCACAACTCAAACCCCTGACTTGGGAACGCAAGGTTCGCGACGCCATTGAGGAGCAATTGCCGGAAGGCGAGCCCAGCGCCGAACACATCGCCCAGGCTCTGCACCTGAGTTTGCGCAGCCTGCAACGGCATCTGGCGGACGAGGGTTACCGCTTTGATACATTGCTCAACGAAAGCCGCGAGAACCTGGCGCTGCTGCATTTACGTGATCCGCAATGCTCGTTGAGCGAGATCAGCTATCTGCTGGGATTTGCGGACACGAGCAGCTTCAGCCGCGCATTCAAGCGCTGGACCGGGATGACACCGGGGCAGTTTAGGGATGGGTTGCGGTAACTGATCCGAGAAGTGTGTTGCCTCGTCCGGCCTCATCGCGAGCAAGCTCGCTCCCACAGTTGACCGCATTCCAATGTGGGAGCGAGCTTGCTCGCGATGAGGCCAGACCAGACACTACAGAAACGCCTCAGCGCCCCCGATCCCGCCGCAACAATTTACGCACCCGCTTCACCAGTTCACTCACGGCAAACGGCTTGAGCAGGTAATCATCCTCATGCAACTCCAGATCGCGCAGGCGATCCTCGATGCCGTCCTTGGTGGTCAGGAACAGCACCGGCGTTTCGCCGAGCTTGCGGATCTGCTGCAGCAACTGCCAGCCATTGAGCCCCGGCAGCATCACGTCGAGGATGATCAGCTCGTATTCGCCAGACTCGATGAAACGACGGCCGTCCATACCGTTGACCGCCACATCGACTGAGTAACTTGCCTCGTTCAGACCTTTAGCCAGGAGTTTGGCGGTCTCAGGTTCGTCTTCCACTAACAGCACACGCATGGCACACCTCGATTGTCGTCATCACAGGCTAGGCGCCTTCGCGTCCAAAGCCCACCACTAACGCCGGGTTTTAGATAATCGCCAACATCCGCAATCGTTGCGCATCCAGAATCTCGATCTCGCCGTACTTGAGATTCACAATCCCCTGCCCCTGCAAGTCCTTGAGAATCTGGTTGGTGGTCTGGCGCGACAGCGAAAGCATCGACGCCAATTGTTCCTGGGGCAGTTGCAACACCCGTCTCGGCGGGTCGATTTCGCCGTAACCCTCGGCGATCATCAGCAAGCGATGAGCCAGTCGAGCGGCGGTTGGCATGAGGCTCAGTTGTTCGAGATTGATGAAGGTCAGGCGCAGTTTCTGGCTCATCAGCAATGCCAGTTGCCGCCAGTACGCCGGTTGCTCATCAAGCAATGTCAGCAGCACAGTTTGCGGGATGTGCAACAGGGTGCAATGGCCCAGACCGAACGCATCGTGAGTGCGCGGCTGACCATCGAACAGACAGATTTCGCCGAACCAGTGGGGCGACTCCACCAGGCTCAACAGCGCCTCCTTGCCCTGCTCGCTCACCGCGCCGATCCGCACCGAACCTTCGAGCACCGCGTACAGCCCGCACGGTGGATCGCCGCGCTTGAACAGCCGCTGGCCCGGCGACAACCGCCGCACCTTGGCGGCGGCCAGCAGACTATCCTGTAAAGGAACAGGTAGATGGCTGAACCACTGCCCTTTATCCAGCCGCGAACGCCAAACCTGCATGTCCATGAAAACTCCTGGAGATTGTCGCCTGCCTGACAGAGCGAAATGTGGACCCGGGGCATGATCCATCACCCAACAGGAGGAACAACAATGAAAAGCCTCGTCGACCATCTCAGTCAATACGCCGCCTACCACCGTGACCCGCGCAATATTGCCACCCACTTTATCGGTATTCCGCTGATCGTTGTCGCCGTTGCGGTGCTGCTGTCACGGCCCGAGTGGTCGCTGGCCGGAGTTTGGGTGTCACCGGCAGTGCTTTTGGCGCTGGCTTCGGCGTGGTTTTATCTGCGATTGGAGTTACGGCTGGGCGCGCTGATGACGGTGTTGCTGGGCCTTTGTGTTTGGCTGGGTCATGTGCTCGCGCAGCAAAGCACGTTCGTCTGGCTTGCGAGCGGCATCGGGATGTTTGTGGTGGGTTGGGTGATTCAATTTGCCGGTCATCACTACGAAGGACGCAAACCGGCGTTTGTCGATGATGTGACGGGGTTGATTGTCGGGCCGTTGTTTGTGGTGGTTGAGCTGGCGTTTTTGGTTGGGTTGCGGCATGACCTCAAAGAGCAGATCGAGGCGCGGGTGGGTGGTGTGCGGGTCAATCCGAATCGCGCCGCTGCGTAGATCGCTTTCGCGAGCAAGCCCGCTCCCACATTGGATTTGTGTCCACCATAGATCCAGTGTGGGAGCGGGCTTGCTCGCGAAGCTTTTGCTTTAGATGTTGGCGACTTTCTGCCAGACCTTCGGCTTGAAGAACAGCGTCTCGCCCTTCGCCAACCCGGTCAGGCTGTCGTGATCTTTCACCACTTCAGCTTCGATCAATTCGCTCTGGCCTTCGACCTTCAGCGTCACCCGTGTCGTCGCGCCCAACGGACGAATATCCCGCACCTCGGCCGCGTGGTGATCCTCCAGCTCATGACGCGACAGCGACACTTCGTGCGGACGGAACAGCACATGGTTGTCTTCACCCAGATGCAGCCGGTTCGAATCGCCCAGGAAGTGATAAACGAAATCGCTGGCCGGGTTTTCGTAGACGTCGCCCGGTGAGCCGATCTGCTCGATCACGCCCTTGTTCATCACCACGATGCGGTCGGCGACTTCCATCGCTTCTTCCTGGTCGTGAGTCACGAACACCGAGGTCAGGTTGATGTCCTCGTGCAGCCGCGCCAACCAGCGACGCAGTTCTTTACGGACCTTGGCGTCGAGGGCGCCGAAGGGTTCGTCGAGCAGCAGGACTTTTGGTTCAACCGCCAAGGCACGAGCCAAGGCGATACGCTGACGCTGACCGCCGGAGAGTTGTTCCGGGTAGCGATCCGACAACCAATCCAGTTGCACCATGTTCAGCAGCTCGTGGACTTTCACCGCGATCTGGCTTTCGCTCGGGCGCTGGTTTTTCGGCTTCATGCGCAGACCGAACGCGACGTTGTCGAACACGGTCATGTGGCGGAACAGCGCGTAGTGCTGGAACACGAAACCGACGTTGCGATCACGCACATCGTGACCGGAGACGTCTTCACCGTGGAACACGATGCTGCCCTTATCCGGGGTTTCCAGACCGGCGATGATCCGCAACAGTGTGGTCTTGCCGCAACCGGACGGGCCAAGCAGCGCCACGAGTTCGCCGCTTTGAATGTCCAGGCTGATGTTGTCCAGCGCCTTGAACGCGTGAAAATTCTTGCTGACGTTACGCACTTCGATCGACATGACTTATTCCTCCGCGGCGCTGGCGCGCAGGCGGTTAATACGGTTTTCGCTCCACTGCTTGAGCAGCAGGATGAAGAGCGCCAGGATCAGCAACAGGCTCGCCACGGCGAATGCGGCCACGTGGTTGTATTCGTTGTAGAGGATCTCGACGTGCAGCGGCAGGGTGTTGGTCACCCCGCGAATGTGCCCGGAAACCACCGAGACCGCACCGAACTCACCCATGGCCCGCGCCGTACACAGCACCACGCCGTAGATCAGGCCCCATTTGATGTTGGGAACGGTGACGTGCCAGAACATCTGCCAGCCATTGGCCCCGAGCAGACGCGCGGCCTCTTCTTCCTGCGTGCCTTGTTCCTGCATCAGCGGGATCAGCTCACGCGCCACGAACGGCACGGTGACGAAGATCGTCGCCAACACGATGCCCGGCAAGGCGAAGACGATCTGGATGTCGTGGTCCTGCAGCCACGGCCCGAACAGGCCCTGAGCACCGAACATCAGCACGTAGACCAGACCGGCGATCACCGGCGATACCGAGAACGGCAAGTCGATCAGGGTCACCAGCATGCTCTTGCCGCGGAACGAGTATTTACTCACGCACCACGCGGCGCTGACACCGAACACCAGGTTCAGCGGCACTGAAATCAGCACGGCAATCACCGTGAGTTTCAGGGCCGACAGAGCGTCGGGTTCGAAGATCGCGGTGAAGAACGCACCGAGGCCATTTTTCAGCCCCTGGGACACCACGATGAACAGTGGCAGAAACAGAAACAGCGCAAAAATCAGCCAGCCAAGGCTGATCAGAATTCGCCGCGAAGTGGCACTGCCACGGCGGGCAGCGTTGGCCGAGGAAGCGGCGCTAATAGACGATTGGGACATTTTCGCGCCTCCTTATGGGGTTTCGATGCGCCGCTGCAGCAAGTTGATCAGCAGCAACAGGACGAAAGAAACCACCAGCATCAGTACACCAATGGACGTGGCGCCGGTGTAATCGTACTGGTCAAGTTTGACCATGATCAGCAGCGGCAGGATCTCGGTTTTCATCGGCATGTTGCCGGCGATGAAAATCACCGAACCGTACTCGCCGACCCCGCGGGCAAAGGCCAACGCGAAACCGGTCAGCCAGGCTGGCAGCAGCGCGGGCACCAGAATATGGCGGAAAACCTGTAACGGTTTTGCACCCAGGCACGCCGCCGCTTCTTCCACTTCACGCGGGATATCAGCCAATACTGGCTGTACGGTACGTACTACGAATGGAAGTGTCACAAAAGTGAGGGCAAGGGTGATGCCGAGAGGGGTATATGCGATCTTGAAACCCAGGTCCGCTGCGAACTGACCCACCAAACCGGTGGGGGTGTACAACGCAGTCAGTGCGATACCGGCCACGGCAGTGGGCAACGCGAAGGGCAAGTCGATCATCGCGTCGATGACTTTGCGTCCCGGGAAGGTATAGCGCACCAGCACCCAGGCCAGCAGCGTGCCGATGATACCGTTGATAATCGCGGCATAGAGCGCGGTGCCGAAGCTGAGCTTCAACGCCGCCAGCACCCGTGGCGCCGAGATAATCGCCCAGAACTGGTCCCAGGTGAGTTGAGCGGCATGCACGAACATCGCCGCCAGTGGAATGAGCACAATCAGGCTGAGGTACACCAAGGTGTAGCCCAGCGTCAGCCCGAAGCCGGGTATGACGGGGGAGATACGACGCGACATAAAAGTCCTTGGTTGAGAACGCGCTAAGCCCCGACGGTGAAATCGGGGCCCGTTGGTGCGTAACCTGTGGGAGCGGGCTTGCTCGCGAAAGCGGTGTGTCAGACAACATCGATACTGACTGTGCCGCCGTCTTCGCGAGCAAGCCCGCTCCCACATGAATTGCGTTTAACTGATCGTTTTCAGGTTATTGCGCCTGATAAATCTGGTCGAACACGCCACCATCGTTGAAGAATTTCGGTTGAGCGGTTTTCCAGCCGCCGAAATCCTTGTCGATGGTCACCAGATCCAGTGTCGGGAACTGTTTGGCGTACTTGGCGGCAACATCCTTGTCACGTGGACGATAGAAGTTTTTTGCCGCGATTTCCTGGCCGGCCGGGCTGTACAGGTGCTTGAGGTACGCTTCGGCGATCTCGGTGTTGCCCTTTTTCTCGGCGTTCTTGTCGACCACGGCTACCGGAGGTTCGGCGAGGATCGACAGCGAAGGCACGACAATGTCGAACTTGTCAGCGCCGCCGTCTTCTTTCAGGGCCAGGAAGGCTTCGTTTTCCCAGGCCAGCAACACGTCGCCCTGACCGTTGTTGACGAAGGTAATGGTCGAACCGCGAGCACCGGTGTCCAGCACAGGAACGTGCTTGAACAGGGTTTGCACGTATTCCTTGGCTTTCGCTTCGTTACCGCCATTGGCTTTCAGGCCATAGGCCCACGCCGCGAGGAAGTTCCAGCGTGCTCCGCCGGAGGTTTTCGGGTTCGGGGTGATAACTTCCACGCCGTTTTTGGTCAGGTCGCCCCAGTCCTTGATGCCTTTAGGGTTGCCCTTGCGCACAAGGAACACGATGGTCGAGGTGTAAGGCGTGCTCGCTTCCGGCAGACGCTTCTGCCAATCCGCTGGCAGGGTCTTGCCGAGTTTGGCGATTTCATCGATGTCACCGGCCAGGGCCAAGGTCACCACGTCGGCACGCAGACCGTCGATCACTGCCCGGCCCTGCTTGCCCGAACCACCGTGGGACTGCTGGATTTTCACGCTGTCGCCGGCGTGGTCTTTCTGCCAGAACTTGACGAATTCGGCGTTGTAGTCCTGATACAGCTCGCGAGTCGGGTCGTACGACACGTTAAGCAGCTCGTAATCCTTGGCAACCGCGGAACCAGCAAAAAGGGCACTGGCCAGGGCGGCCAAAGCGAAATGACGAATCGACGACATGGTGAAAGCTCCTGGAATTCTGTTTGTAATGGCTTTTTATGGTCTGGAATCGGGGTTGCCTGTCAAAGATCGCAGCCTTCGGCAGCTCCTACACAAAGCCCCCCGTAGGAGCTGCCGCAGGCTGCGATCTTTTGATCTTTGTTTCAGCTCGGTTTGTTGCTCGGGTTCTGCAACCGGAATTTCTCTTTGCGTTCGATCTGGACCACCTGGGCGTTATGCACGGTGATTTCCACTGCGCCAAAACGCAGATCGCGCAAGGCGCTCTGGATCTCACGCAAAATGGTTGCTTCGTCCTGGCCGTCAACGCTACGCAGGGATGCGCTCATGGTGCTGCTCCTTCAACTAGAGGTTGCCTGGCAGTGGCGAGACTGCTTGCGGCGTGGGACCAATAGTAGATAAGCGCGGATATTCTTAAAAAGACTATTTAAGAATTTTAATATAACCAAAAGACCAATCGAAGACCGATCAGTGCTGAAGAATCAGTGGAGCACGCTTCCAATCCAGCTGCCCGGCCGGCACCGGCCGCCCAAACCAGTAGCCCTGCCCCAGATCGCAATCGTGTTCGAGCAGGAAGCCCGCCTGCTCGACCTGCTCGATCCCCTCGGCATGAACCTGCATTCCCATGCTCTGGGCCAGCGCGATGATCACCCGCACAATCGCCGCGTCATCCTCATCCCACGGCAACCCGGCAACGAAGCCCTGGTCGATCTTGAGTTTCTGTACCGGCATTCGCTTGAGGCGCAGTAACGACGAATAGCCTGTACCGAAGTCATCGATGGCCAGCCGAACTCCTAATTCACGCAACCTGTGCATCTGCTCCAGTGCGTCTTCCGGGTCATCCATCACAGCGCTCTCGGTAACTTCCAGCTCCAGACAGGCAGGATCCAGCCCGGTTTCGTTCAGCACCTTCGCCACCTGCCCAAACAACTCACGGCGGGCGAACAATCGAGAAGAAACATTCACCGCGACAAACGACAACACCACCCCGGCCTGCTGCCACCGGCACATCTGCTCACACCCTTGGCGCATCACCCAGGCATCAATTTCGGCGATCAGACCGGTGCGCTCGGCAATGGGAATGAATTCTGCCGGCGACACCAACCCTCGCTGTGGATGCTCCCAGCGCACCAATGCCTCAACGCCGATCAGGCGGCTGGTCTTGAGGTCGTGAACCGGCTGGTAATAAACCCGCAACTCCTGCTGCTCCAGCGCACGGCGCAATTCGAATGCAGTCTCGACCCGTTGCTGGGCATGGGCGGTCAATTCTTCGGTATAGAGGGCGTAGCCGTTGCGGCCGGCACCCTTGGCCTTGAACAGCGCCGAGTCGGAGTTGCGCAACAGCTGCTCGGCACTCAAGGCGTCGCCGGGGAACAGGCTGATGCCGACGCTGATATTGACGAACAACTGATGCCCGTCGATCTGGAACGGCTCTTTGAGGCCATCGATGATCCGCTGAGCCAGCGCCGCCGCGTGCACCATTTGCGGACAGCTTTCAGCCAGCACGGCGAACTCGTCGCCGCCAAGGCGTGCCAGCGTGATTCCCGGACCGACCATCGCTTTCAAACGCTCGGCCACGCCCTTGAGCAACTGGTCCCCAATGCTATGCCCGAGGCTGTCGTTAATCATCTTGAAGTGATCAAGATCGATCATCAGTAACGCGCAGCCGCGCTTGTGGATCTGCGCCGAAGCCAGGGCCTGCTCGGTGCGGTCGGTGAACAGCAAACGGTTGGGCAGATCGGTCAGCGGATCGTAGTGAGCCAGGTGCGTCAGCTCATGTTCAGAGTTCTTGATTGCGCTAATGTCGGAAAACACTGCCACGTAATGGCTGCGCCGCCCTCTCTCGTCGTCAATGACGCGGATTGTCTGCCATTGCGGGTAGATCTCGCCGCTTTTGCGGCGGTTCCAGATTTCCCCGCTCCACTCGCCGGTGCTGGTGAGTGTCGCGAACATCGCCTGGTAGAAAGCCGGCGGGTGATGACCGGACTTGAACAGGCTGGGGCGCTGGCCGAGCACCTCCTCGCTCCGATAGCCGGTAATTGCCATGAAGGCCCGGTTTACATGGACGATCAACCCTTTGTTGTCGGTGACCAGCACCCCTTCACGTGTGCAATCGAACACCGCGGCCGCTTGACGCAAACGCTCGTGGTCTTCAGTGCGTTCACGCAATTTTGCGCCGATCCCCAGGCAACGGAACAATCGCGCCCGAGCGAGAAAAATCAAACCGGCGCTGAATACCACCCAGGCGTAACCGTTGATCAGTTGCCATCGCATTAGCTCAGCGGAGCTATCGAAGAAACTGTTCAATAAATAACCGCTAAACAGCAGCCAACCTACAGAAACCAGAAGGTAAAGCAGCGCTGCACGCAAAGCATCGCGATAGGTGGCAGACATTCGGCTGTCCATGTCCCTTCAAAAAGGATGGAATTATAGTTTAAAGAAACATCCAGCCACTCTTATCTGAAAGGGCGACTGGTTTTATCTGTGGGCTAAGTGATAATGCAACGGCTGTTTTTTTATTTATCGAGGGCCCAATAGCCTATGTGGTACGAAGGTTTTCTCGGCTTGTCGCCCTGGTCACTGGTGGCAGTCACCCTGCTGATGACCCACGTGACGATCATCGGCGTCACGGTCTATCTGCATCGTTATTCAGCCCATCGCTCGCTTGAGCTCAATGCCGGCCTGAAACATTTCTTCCGCTTCTGGCTGTGGCTGACCACGGCACAGAACACCCGTGAGTGGACCGCTATCCACCGCAAGCACCACGCCAAATGCGAAACCGTCGATGACCCGCACAGCCCGGTCATCAAGGGCCTGTCCACCGTTCTGCGCAAAGGCGCCGAGCTGTACCGTGCCGAGGCGGAAAACCCCGAGACCCTGCGCATCTATGGCAAGAACTGCCCCGAAGACTGGATCGAACGCAACCTGTACAGCCGTTTCCCCCTGCTGGGCGTGGCGATCATGGGCGTTATCGACCTGTTGCTGTTCGGCACCATCGGCATCACCATCTGGGCGATCCAGATGATGTGGATCCCGGTCTGGGCCGCCGGTGTGGTCAATGGCCTGGGCCATGCCATCGGCTACCGCAACTTCGAATGCCGCGATGCGGCGACCAATCTGGTGCCGTGGGGCATCCTGATCGGCGGCGAAGAACTGCATAACAACCATCACACCTACCCTAATTCGGCAAAACTGTCGGTGAAGAAGTGGGAATTCGATCTCGGCTGGGCCTGGATCCAGGTCTTCAGCTTCCTGCGTCTGGCCAAGGTTCAGCGGGTCGCGCCCATCGCCCATCGGGTCGAAGGCAAAGGCAACCTGGACATGGACACCGCCATGGCGATCCTCAACAACCGCTTCCAGATCATGGCCCAGTACCGCAAATTGGTGATCGCACCGCTGGTCAAACAAGAGCTGGAAAAGGTCGATCACTCGGTCCGTCACCAGTTCCACCGCGCCAAGCGCCTGCTCTCGCGGGAAACCAGCCTGCTGGATGACAAACACCACATTCGCATCCAGACCATGCTCGAGCACAGTCAGGCGCTGAAGGTAATTTACGAGAAACGCCTGGCCTTGCAGCAGATCTGGGTCAAGACCAGCTCAAATGGTCACGACATGCTGGCCGCCATCAAGGATTGGGTACACGAAGCCGAAGCCAGCGGGATTCAATCCCTGCGCGACTTTGCCGATCAGTTGAAAACCTACTCCCTGCGCCCCGCCGCTGTCTGACGCCGTTGATCGGTGCGCCTCGTTCGTGGGCGCACCCTTCGGAACTTAGCTCCAAATCCCCTATCTCAAAGACACTTCGCCATCCAGGCGGGCCATGGTATTGGTCGCTTTCGAACCTCGAGCGGCACACGCCCTTTGAGAGTGTCGATGGTCAATAAAAGCCTGCAAGACTCATCCCTCCAGCAGTGGCCCGAGGCCGCGCAAACCTTGCTGGCGCTGATGCATGCACAAGGCGAAGTGGCGCGCCTGAGCGAACGCGAACAACTGTTCAGCGCTCTGCTGGTGAGCGTCAACGCGGTGCTTTGGGCCTTCGACTGGGAATCCCGTCGGGTGCTCTATGTCAGCCCCGCGTATGAACGGATTTTCGGCCGCTCCGCAGGCTTGTTGCTGTCCGACTATAACCAATGGCGCGACAGCATTTACCCCGACGATCTGGACTATGCCGAACGCAGCCTGGCCGAAGTACTGGTCAAAGGCGCCGATGAAGACCGCGAATACCGAATCATTGCCGCCGACGGCCAGGTCCGCTGGCTCAGTGACAAGTGCTTCATCAACCGTCAGGCCGAGCCGGGTCAACCGGTGATCATCGTCGGCATTGCCGAAGACATTACTGACAAGAAGCAGATGGAAACCGAGCTGCAACGCCTGGCCACCACCGACGTACTGACCCAGAGCAGTAACCGCCGACACTTCTTCGACTGCGCCCACCGTGAATTCGAACAGGCACGGAACCAAGGCACGCCGCTGGCATTCCTGCTGCTGGACATCGATGACTTCAAAGTGATCAACGATACCTACGGCCACCAGGAAGGCGACAACGTGCTGCAACGAATCGCCGAGAGCAGTCGCGCGGCTTTGCGTCGCGGTGATTTGTTCGGGCGAGTTGGCGGTGAGGAATTTGCAGCGGTGTTTCCCGGCTGTGCGCCAGACATGGCCATGCAAGTGGCCGAACGCCTGCAACAGGAGATTCAGCGCTTAAGTTTCAGCCATGGCGACCAGACGTTCGGCATCACCGTCAGCCAGGGTCTGACCAGCCTCACCGCCGAGGACGAAAGCGTCGACAGCCTGTTTGCCCGCGCGGATGCGGCAATGTACAAAGCCAAACACCAGGGCAAGAACCGCATCATCTCGGCCTGACAGGCTCAACACAAACCCCCTGTGGGAGCGGGCTTGCTCGCGAAGGCGCCGTATCATGCAACATTGATATCGACTGACACGAGGCCTTCGCGAGCAAGCCCGCTCCCACAGGGGGTTTGGGCAATGGCTACTTTTTGCGCAACCGCATCAATTCCGGCAACCCGATCTTGAGCAACCGCGCCGTCCGGCTCTTCGCCAGTTCCTCAATGCCCTCATGCTCGGTCAGTCGCGCCAGTTGTGCAGCCATGTTCATCACCAGCGCTTCGCGGGAGTAAACCCCGCCACCGAACTGGTAGACCGCTGCAATCAGCTCTCGCAGCTCCAGCGGCAGGCGCCAGCGAGTGCGAAGCGCCGAACCATAAGCCGCGCCGAATTCGGCCAGCGCCTCGCCGACCTCCTCCCATTCATCCAGCTCACCACCGGCCTGCTTCCATTCCTGCAAACACCGCAACAACGCAAGGTCGCCGAGGCGATGCAGCATGCCGGCGCAATAACAACGCTCCTGATCCAGATCCAGCAAGCGCGCCAGGGTCCGGCCATACTCGGCAGTGCGCAGCGACAGCTCCCAATAGCGCTCGGCATAGTCGGCCAGAAACGGATCACTGAGGCGGGCACTGCGTTTGAGCGCCAGCCCCAGAATCAGGTTCATGCTTTGCCCGGTGCCGAGGTGGTGCAGCGCCTGGGACAGGGTTTGTACGGCGGCGCCATGGTGCTGGGCCGCGCTGTTGGCGGCGGCGATCAGCACAGCGGTGACTTGCGGATCGGTGCGGATCTCGTCATGCAGCACGGTCAAATCGAGGCCGTTGGGATTGAGGCTGCGTTTGACCGCCAACTGCACGTCAGTCATCAGCGGCGCACCGTCCGCAGACTCACGACGACGCTCCAGGTACGCCGACAAGGTGATGCCCGGCGCCAATGAAGGCACCTCGCAAGACACTTCCTCACCGGCATTGAGCAGCAGATCCTGCAGACGCAGGGTCAGGCTTTCCATGTTCAGGGGTTTGGTCAGGTACGCAGCAGGCGCCAGGGGCAAGACTTCGCGCACACTGGCGCTGTCATTGCGGCAGCTCATCAGAATGAACGGCAGGGGGGGATTACGTTTGCGCTGGCGGACATTGCGCAAGACATTCAAACCATCGACGCCGGGCAACTCCCAGTCGACGATCACCAGGTCGTAAGGATTTTCCGCCAACAGGTGCAGCGCTTCCTGACCATCGGCACACAGATCCAGCCGCGCGTCGCAGCGCACATTCAACAAAACCTGCTTGAGCAGGTCGCGGGCCCAGGGATCGGCCTCGGCAATCAGCACACGCGGTGCAGCGGGTAACACCACAGCAGTCATTTACACACTCCAAAGTAGTGCTTGCACCTTAGTCAATGCTGGCCATTCGATACAGCGCATTTGCCATCGATGGGTTCCAGGGACACAAAAAAACCCGCCGAAGCGGGTTTTTTTGTCGATCAGTTCACAAATCGATCAGAGCTTGGAAATCACAGCTCGGAGAAGCACTCTTCGATGATTGCCAGACCTTTGTCCAGTTGCTCGTCCGGCGAAGTCAGTGGTACCAGGACGCGCAGAACGTTGCCGTATGTGCCGCAGGACAGCAGGATCAGTCCCTTGTCGCGAGCCTTGGCCACAACGGCGGCTACCGCTGGAGCGTTCGGCTTGTGGCTGTCGCCATCAACGAACAGCTCGACCGCGATCATCGCGCCCAGGGCACGGACTTCGCCGATCACCGGGTATTTGGCCTGGATGGCTTTCAGGCCAGTGACCAGACGCTCGCCGACAGCTTTGCAACGGTCCAGCAGGTGCTCTTCTTCGAACACTTCCATTACGGCCAGGGCCGCGGCGCAAGCGATCGGGCTACCGGCGTAGGTGCCACCCAGGCCGCCTGGAGCAATGGCGTCCATGTATTCGGCCTTGCCGCACACACCGGCCAGCGGGAAGCCGCCAGCGATGGATTTGGCGAAGGTGGTCAGGTCGGCAGCAACGCCCATCTGTTCCATGGCGAAGAAAGTACCGGTACGACCAGCGCCGGTCTGTACTTCGTCAGCGATCAGCAGGATGCCGTGCTGGTCGCACAGCGCGCGCAGACGCTTCATGAACTCTTTAGGCGCGACGTAGAAACCGCCTTCGCCCTGAACCGGCTCGATGATGATTGCAGCGATGTCACGCGGCTCGGCGTCGTTCTTGAAGATGCGTTCGATGCTGGCGATCGAATCGTCGATGCTCACACCGTGCAGTTCGTTCGGGTACAGCGCGCGGAAGATGCCGCCTGGCATCAGGCCCATGCCGGCCGAGTAAGGCACGACTTTACCGGTCAGGCCCAGGGTCATCATGGTGCGACCGTGGTACGCGCCGGTGAAGGCAATCACGCCGGCACGGCCAGTGGCGGCACGGGCGATTTTCACGGCGTTTTCCACGGCTTCGGAGCCGGTGGTCACCAGCAGGGTTTTCTTGGCGAAATCACCCGGCACCTTGGCGTTGATTTTTTCGCACACTTCTACGTACGGTTCGTAAGCCAGTACCTGGAAGCACGTGTGGGTCAGCTTGTTCAACTGCTCGGTCACGGCGGCGATGATTTTCGGGTGCACGTGGCCGGTGTTCAGTACAGCGATACCGCCGGCGAAGTCGATGAACTCGCGACCTTCAACGTCGGTCACGGTGGCGTTCTTCGCGGACTCGGCGAAGATCGGGTGAATCTGGCCAACACCGCGTGGTACAGCGGCTTCGCGGCGTTTCATCAGGGATGCGTTAGTCTTGCTCATAAAGTCCTCATTCACCGCTCATCGGGCGGCGTGGTTCAAGGAAAATGCGGCGGGGAGGCAACTACGGCAGCATGCGATGATCGACTGCCACAGCTTTCCGGACCACAGAGAAAATTCCGTTTGAAGCACGCAAAGGGACAGCGCTCTCGTGCCCTTTGCGTTTGAAGCAATGCCCAGCCGGGCTTAGATGCCCAGGCAGAGGTATTTGATTTCCAGGTAATCTTCGATGCCGTACTTGGAGCCTTCACGGCCCAGGCCCGACGCCTTGATGCCGCCGAACGGCGCGACTTCGTTGGAGATCAACCCGGTGTTGACGCCGACCATGCCGTATTCCAGGGCTTCAGCCACACGGAACACACGACCCAGGTCGCGAGCATAGAAGTACGAAGCCAGACCGAACTCGGTGTCGTTGGACATCGCGATCACTTCAGCTTCGTCTTTGAAGCGGAACAGCGGCGCCAATGGACCGAAGGTTTCTTCCTTGGCCACGGCAGCGTTTTTCGGCACGTTGGTCAGGATGGTCGGCTCGAAGAAGTTGCCTTCCATGACCTTGCCACCTGCCAGGATGGTTGCGCCTTTGCTGATCGCGTCAGCAATGTGCTCTTGAACCTTGGCCACGGCTTTTTCGTCGATCAGCGGGCCAGTGGTGGTGCCTTCTTCCAGACCGTTGCCGATCTTGAGTTTGGCCACAGCCACTTTCAGCTTCTCGGCGAACGCGTCGTAGACCGAATCCTGAATGTACAGACGGTTGGCGCAGACGCAGGTCTGGCCGTTGTTGCGGTACTTGGAAATGATCGCGCCTTCGACGGCCTTATCCAGGTCCGCGTCGTCGAACACGATGAACGGCGCGTTGCCGCCCAATTCCAGGGACACTTTCTTGATGTCCTTGGCGCATTCAGCCATCAGCTGACGACCGATCTCGGTCGAGCCGGTGAAGGACAATTTACGCACGATCGGGTTGCTGGTCAGCTCGCTGCCGATGTCGCCGGCGCTGCCGGACACAACACTGAACACACCGGCAGGAATGCCGGCACGTTGGGCCAGTTCAGCCAAAGCGAATGCGGAAAACGGAGTTTGCGAAGCAGGCTTGAGCACCATGGTGCAACCGGCGGCCAGGGCCGGGCCGGCTTTACGGGTGATCATCGCGGCCGGGAAGTTCCACGGGGTGATTGCAGCGGTCACGCCGATTGGCTGCTTGATCACGATCAAGCGCTTGTCTGGCTGGTGACCCGGAATCACGTCACCGTAGACGCGCTTGGCTTCTTCGGCGAACCACTCGATAAAGGAAGCGGCGTAAACGATTTCGCCCTTGGCTTCGGCCAATGGCTTGCCTTGTTCCAGGGTCATCAGGCGAGCCAGGTCGTCCTGGTTCTCGATGATCAGTTCGAACCAGCGACGCAGCTTGTTCGCACGGTCCTTGGCGGTCAGTGCACGCCAGGCCGGCAGCGCTTTGTCAGCGGCTTCGATTGCACGGCGGGTTTCGGCAGCACCCATTTTCGGCACGGTGCCCAGAATTTCGCCCGTTGCCGGGTTGTTGACCTTGATCGTCTGACCATTGTCCGCATCAACCCAAGCGCCATCGATAAAGGCTTGCTGGCGGAACAACTGGGTGTCTTTAAGCTGCATGTCGGCTTTCCTTAACAGCACCGCGGCAAGCGCGGAGCGAATTATGATTGTTGAAAGGCGCCTTATAGGCTGCCGTCAGGGAAATCATTCACCGGGCTGAAGCACATAAATAGCGCACTGATTGAAACTCGTGCGGTTCAGCACCCAGACAAGAGCGTTTGAAATCTCGAACGAATCCTAGGATCAATGCCGGGAAAGGACAATAGGGCGTTCGAAAAAAAGAACGAAAACGGCGCATTTGCCTAATTTTTCTGATCAACGTAGCAACCGCAGGTTACGCTTTGGAAAAACGCAGGTGATTCAGCAGCATGGACGCCCGCAGCGCATATGAGTATCATGGCGCCCGCATTGCACCAGTAGCTCAGCTGGATAGAGTACTGCCCTCCGAAGGCAGTGGTCGTGGGTTCGAATCCCGCCTGGTGCACCATACGTAGAAACGAGAAAGCCTCAGATCTTAGGGTCTGGGGCTTTTTTGTGTCCGTCGTCAAAGCCTCAGGATGGGCGCTGGATGCAGCTGTTCGGTTTAACCGAACAACTGAGTCTGAAAAAAACCGCCGAAGCGGTTTTTTCATTCAGTCGTCCAATCAAACTCGTCGTATTCATCATCCTCGTCGTCCTCAACCTCTTCTTCATCAAGAACGTCTTCCTCAAGCGCTTCTTCTGCCTGCTTCGCCAGCAGAAACTCCTTACGACTCTCAGTAACAGCCCGTCGTAATTCCTGACCCTTCACCGGGCAGTTGAGCATTTGGGCGATGCGGTCGATTTTTTTTGCCATGGCTTCCTCCAACGCATCGGCTATAGGCCGATAGTGCGCGCTTTCGGGTGTCGATGCCAAATGACTGACCGCTCCGCCTCTCAGTTTTTCTGCAAATCCTTGAGTCTGGTCGTGAGATTTTCCTTGGGAAAGCGTTTGTGCAATGTCGCCATCAGGTCAGCGGCCGCTTGAGCCTGACCAGCCTTTTGCAGGCGGATCACTTCCCTTAATTGATCGTCGATAAACTTTGCCGGAGCTATCGACGGGCGTTTGCTGACCTTCGCTTCGTCAGCCATTTCAGCGCTGATCGATTCGCTCTGCGCTGGGGCAGCAAGATCGGCCATTGGGGCCGCAAGCTCTGGCGCGGACATCGCGCCGGCCGGGGCCGTCAGCGAGCGAGCAACCGAAGGGGGTGCCTCTGCGACTTCTTTTTTTGCGGCCGGTGCAGACGCTTTGGATGCAGGCGCGAAGTCGTAACTCGGCGGTTGCTCCTCCGTGCGTTGCACCAGTGCAAGCATCAGGGCCACACCGACGAGGCTGGCAAATGCAACTTGCCAACGGGGTTTCTGGCAGGCCTGGACCCAGCGTTTCCACAGACCTGGCTTCTGCACAGGGACTTCACGGTGTGCGGCAGTCAGGAGGAACGCGTCGAGATGGGCCGGCGGTTCGCCGGTCGCGTGTTCACGATAGTGTTTCAACACTTCGTCTTCTGGCGTAGGACGGGCGTCAGTCATGTCAGTACCTCCTCGGCCAGCAGCCGACGCAGTTTTTGCTGGGCGTAGCGCAAGCGGCTTTTGACGGTTTCCAGCGGTGTTTCGGTGAGGGTGGCGATCTGCGGCAGGTCGAGATCGCCATGGGCGCGCAGCAGGAACACTTCGCGCTGGTCAGCGGGCAGGTTTTGCAGGGCCGCTTCGAGGCGCTGGCTGTCGCGGCTCAGGCTCAGCAGTTGTTCGGGATCAGCAGCGTCATCGCTCAGCGCGTGGATCTGTTCGTCGTAGCTGTCGTGCAAGGGGTTGTGGATTCCGTGTTTGCGCCAGTGATCGATCAGGCGGTTGCGGGCAATCTGGTAGAGCCAGGTGCGAAAATTCGCTCGGCCTTGTGGCTGACTGGTGCTGCGGATCAGGCTCAGCCAAGTGTCCTGGTAAACCTCTTCGGCCAGCTCGGACTTGCCGCTCAGGCCGAGCAGGAATCGGTAGAGCCCTTGGCGGTGACGGGCGTACAAAATCTCGAACGCCGGCCCGTCGCCTGCGCGATAACGGGCGAGCAGCGATTCGTCGCTCGATTGAGGAGCTGACATTTCAGTTGTAGCCTCCTTTAAGCGGCTCACTATTGGATGCGGTCGTGGTTCGCAGACTTTGAGCCAACTCCACCAATTGCACGAACTCTGCCCGCAGACCAAATCGATCCTCGCCCCGCGCACCGCGAGCCAAAGCCTCGGTGTCCTTCAAGCTGAAATCACCGGTATAACGCCCATCCTTGAGCTGCTGGGAAAACGCCGCGACTGCCGCCGCAAATCGCAGGTCTTCACTGGCTTTGCCGACCTGACCGCTGACGATCGGCCGCTCGATCAAGCGACTATTCCCACCCTCAGGCCGCTGATACCGCACTCGCAACATCGCCAATTCCCCAGTCTTTTCGGAAACAGCGGCCCCAGGAGTGCCATACCGCAGCGGCTCCAGCCAACCCTTTTCACCCTTGGGCACAATTTCGTACAACGCCGTCACCGTATGTCCTGCGCCGATTTCACCGGCATCGACCTTGTCGTTGCTGAAATCCTCACGCTTCAACGTACGATTTTCATACCCCAACAGCCGATATTCACTGACCTGTGCCGGGTTGAACTCCACTTGCAGCTTCACGTTCTTCGCCACGACCGCGAGGGTCGAGCCGAGTTGATCCACCAGCACCTTGCGCGCCTCGCGCAGGTTGTCGATGTAGGCATAGTTGCCGTCGCCAGCATCGGCCAACTGTTCCATCAGGTGTTCATTGTAGTTATCCACACCAAAACCCAATGTGGTCAGGGAAACGCCGGTCTTGCGTTTATCCACAGCCATTTGCTTGAGGCTGTCGAAGTCGCTGATGCCGACGTTGAAGTCACCGTCAGTGGCCAACAGGATGCGGTTGATGCCTTTGGGAATGAACGCTTGCTGCGCCATCTGATAGGCCAGTTCGATGCCTGACGCCCCAGCGGTGGAGCCGCCGGCGGTTAATTGATCGATGGCTGTATGAATCTTCGCTTTGTCGCGTCCGGAGGTCGGCTCCAGTACCACACGCGAATCACCGGCATAGACGACCAATGAAACCCGGTCCTGCTCGCGCAATTGATCGACCAGCAATTTCAGGGTGCTTTTGACCAACGGCAACCCCTCGCGTCGGTCCATCGAGCCGGACACGTCCACCAGAAACACCAGGTTCGCCGGGGCCAGTTCCGCGACCGCGCGGTCCGAGGCCTTGATGCCGATGCGCAGCAATCGGGTATGCGGGTTCCACGGCGACGGCGCCAGCTCGGTGGTCACGCCGAAGGGCGAGCCATCGGTGGGCAATGCGTAGTCGTAGGGGAAGTAGTTGACCATCTCCTCCAGTCGCACCGCACCTTCCGGTGGCAGGCGCCCTTGATTGAGCAAGCGGCGGACGTTGGCGTAAGCGCCGGTATCGACGTCGGCGCTGAAGGTCGAGACGGGCGCTTCGGCCACGCTGTGAATCGGGTTATCCGCCAGCGCTTGATACTGCTCCCGCTGCTCATCCCGATATCCCTGCGCAGATGCCTCACCCGCCGGCATCGGCGCATAGCTCGCCGTCGGTGCCGGGCGAACGCTGCGCTTGGCCATCGAGGAGTCCGCCATGACAGCCTCGCTGCGCACCAATGCTTCAGCCGACAGCGCACCTTGAGCCGGTGGCGGAACCGAGGCGGAATCAGGCTTGGATGAAACGCCGCAACCGGCAATCGCCAGCAGCAACCCGGCGGCGAAACCCTGGGCGGCCGGGCGGAGGAAATGCAGAGGGAGGGACATGGGGGCTGACCTCAGGAGGAAGTTGATCCATTCATCCTCTGAGACGAGCCCCTCTTCAGGTTCGGGTTAAACCGGCCGAAATTAATTTCAGCGGTGATAACGCCGCACCACACTGCTGTTTTTCAGCACATGGCCTTTGATTTTTTCCAGTAGCTGCGCGCGCGTCAGGCCGGCGGGCAAAGCTTCCGGCGCCAGGTCCAGGGCGTAGAGCTGGATGATGTAGTGGTGCGCGCTGTCGCCGACCGGCGGGCAAGGGCCAACATAACCGGTGGTGCCTTTGCTGTTGGTGCCGCCGACGCCTTCTAGGGCGGATTTTGCGCCGACGCCGGCGGCAATCTGATGAGTCGTGGCTTTGATGCCGTAATGCACCCAGTGATCAACGCCTTGGCCTTTTTGGCCGTCAGGATCGTGCATGACAATGGCGTAACTGAGGGTGCCCGCCGGGCCGGCGTTCCAATTCAATGCCGGTGACTGGTTGTGCCCACCACAATTGGGCGCATCGCTGGCGGCAGCCGAGGTGAACAGTCGATCGTCGGTGACACCTGGGATGTTCAGGGTGAAACGCTCCTGGGCCTGCGCCGGAAATTGCACGCAAAGGGCGACTGCAACGGCCGCCAGCCAAGGGTTCAGAGAGGTCAATCGGGTCATACCGGAGCACCTTGTGCGGGTGGGGCCGTCGTCGGCGTGCAAACTATAGCCGGACGGTTCATTCGGTGGCAGTGGGAATTGGCTGAACCTCCAGATAAGCGCCAAACTCTTAAGTGAAACGCTTGCCTGGAGAGTGATCATGGCACTGCACCGCGTCGCCCGTTTCGCCGATGTGTCCGAAAACCGGGGCCTTGAGGTCCAGATAGAGGGCACGAAAATTGTCCTGTTGCGGGTGGGCGATCATCTACGCGCCTTTCAGGGCGAATGCCCCCATGCCGGGGCGCCGCTGGCCGACGGTGCTCTGTGCCACGGACGTTTGATCTGCCCGTGGCACAAGGCTGCGTACCGGATCGAGGACGGTGCGCTGTGCGAACCGCCGTCCCTGGACAGCCTCAAGCGCTATCCGCTGGAAGTGCGCGATGACGAGGTCTGGGTCGACGATCAGCCGATGTCCGACGCTCACACCCCACCGGCGGACGACGCGCGAACCTTTGTGATCATCGGTGCCGGTGCGGCAGGCACGGCGTGCGCGGCGGCGTTGCGCGAAAAGGGCTTCGGTGGCCGGGTGCTGTTGATCGACCGTGAAACCGACGCCGGTTACGACCGCACGGTATTAAGCAAATTCGTGATTGCCGGGGAGATGCCGCCGGAAGAAGTCCCGCCGCTGCGTGATGAACACTTTTACCAAGAGCAGCGCATTGAGCGAATAAACGCTGAAGTGACGAGCCTGGACGCCGCGAACAAGACCTTGCGCCTGGCTGATGGTCAATCGCTGAGCTACGACGCTGCCCTGCTCGCCACCGGGGGCACACCCAATCCGCTTACGCTGCCTGGCGCCGATCTGCCGCAGGTGTTCGTGTTGCGTTCGAAGGATCAGGCGCAGCGGATTCTGGGCTCGGCAAAACCAGGCCAACGAGCGGTGATCATCGGTGACAGTTTTATTGCCATGGAATCCGCGTCCTCCCTGCGCCAATACGGTCTGGACGTCACCGTTCTGGCCCGCCACGCAGTGCCTTTTGCCAAACAGTTTGGCGATGCCGTCGGCAAATCGATTCGTGCCCTGCACGAGGCCAACGGCGTGGTGTTTCATACAGATGGCCAAGCCACGCACGTCGAAGGA
The DNA here is from genome assembly GCF_004136015.1 of Pseudomonas sp. ACM7. NCBI lineage: Bacteria > Pseudomonadati > Pseudomonadota > Gammaproteobacteria > Pseudomonadales > Pseudomonadaceae > Pseudomonas > Pseudomonas sp. ACM7. Next base: position 2,451,938 of record NZ_CP024866.1, read on the forward strand.
ACGACCAAGGTTGAAGCGGTACGCCTGGACAACGGTCAACGTTTACCGGCGGATCTGGTGTTGGTCGGCATTGGCGTCAGCCCGGCAACCGGCGCCTTTATCGGCCTTCCCCTGGAAAAAGACCAGTCGCTGAAGGTCGACGGCGGGATGGGCGTGACCGATGGGCTTTGGGCCGCCGGCGATATCGCGACCTTCCCGCTCAACGGTCAGCCCCAGCGAATCGAACATTGGCGCCTGGCACAGCAACAGGCACGGATCGCAGCGATGAACATGCTCGGCGGCGACGAGCATTACCTCGACGTCCCCTATTTCTGGACCTGGCACTTCGGTAAAAACTACGACTACCTCGGCCACGCCGAGACCTGGGATGAGGTCGAGTTCAAAGGCGACCCTGACCATCCCCCTTTTATCGGCCTGTTCGGCAAGGACGGGTTGGTAGTCGCCGCGGTGGCTTGCGATGAAGAACGTGCGATGGCGATGCTCGCCGAACGGATGAAACAGCCGTTGACGGTGGATGAGGCGTGGCGGTTGATTCGGGACCTGAATTAACGGCTGTTCCCCCGTTTCAAACGCCAGACAGCAAAACGCCCGGCGTCTGCGTTGCACAGAGGCCGGGCGTCGGTCTGTAAGCCCTGGTTTTACTGGACGGTGACATTCCCGCCGAATTTGCTCATGACAAACCCGACAAACTCTTCGACGGTCATCTTCTGGCCGTTGAATTCCACCTGATTACTGGCGTAATGCAGTTTGGAAACGATGTTGTTGCCATCCAGTTTTGCCAACTGCGTACCGACTGCCATGCTGCCAAACATGTCGGCGGTAGCAGTGGCCTGATCGGCGATGAGTTTAGCGTCGGTCTGACCGTTGATTTGCGACTGCACGCTCAGCAGGTCAACGAGCATGGGCTTGGACACTTTCACGTTGACGTCCAGCAGCGCGATCAGTTGTTGGGTCAGTAGGTCGGGCGGCAGGTCCATGGATTGTGGTTTGGTCAGGTCGAGCACCAGGTGGGCGCGGCTTTCGCCATTGGGGGTGTTGAACGACAGATTTTCCAGGGCGACCTGCGGGCCAGCGGCCAGCAGTTTCTCCAGGCCGGTTTTGACCTGCGCCTCTTCGGCCGGGGTCAGGATCAGCTCTGGCGCCGGTTCACCCGCAGCGACGGCCTCAGCGGCGGCCCTCTCGTACGGTTGCAGTTTGGTCTGGTAAATCTGCATCAACGACATTGTTGCCGGGATGTCGAGGTTCTTCAGGCTCATGACCATCTGAGCAGAGCCGACGGCCTTGCCGTTCAAGGACACCTCACCCACCTTGTAATCGGCACGCCCCGAAGCGCTGGTGCCCGATTCCTCGGTCTGGTTCTTCATTTCGAATTTCTTGAAACCCAAGACCGACTGCTTGGCGCCGAAGGTGGTCTTGCTGTCGGTCAGCTCGACGGTGTTGTCGCCGGTGTAGTAGCCGTAGGTACTTTTTGTCAGGTTGCTGGCCAGGGTCAGGCCGTTCAGTTCGACCTTCACCGGCGTCTGATCTTCAGCCACTGTGCTCAGTGTCAGGCTGTCCATGTAACCGTCGGCCTTGACCTTCTGCGCTTGAGCGCTGGCGGCGACATCGAGGTTCAGCCCGGAGAATTTCAGGTTGGACTTGTCGTCGAGCGCCACGTCCAGCGGCAGCAATTGCAGAGTACCGTTGGTGGCATTGTCGTAACCGATGTTGACCACGCCCGTGAGTGGGGATTTGTCCTTGGCAGCGGCGAACCACTTCTCGGTGTTAGGCGTTCTTTCCAGTTCGTAGTGACTGGTGGCCAGGACCGGCAGCCACTTCAGCGACACCAGGCGCGAAAACGGCAGCGGACCGTGTTCGATGTGATCGACGAACAGCAGCTCCACCGGTGCTTCACCGAACATCTCGCCTTCACCCTTGAGGCGGTAGTGCGCAGTGCTGCTGAACACATGGCGTTCCAGCGACACCAGCTCCAGCGACGCCTTGCCGTTGGAACCGACCAGCGCGGCTTGCAGCTCTTTGTTGGCGTCGGCGATCGAGGTGTTCAGCACACCTTCGAGTTTGGTGCCGGTGTACCAGGCACCGCCAGCGCTGATTGCGCCGATGGCAACGACGATTCCAAGAAGCACGCCTGCTGATTTATTCATGAATGACCCGATCAATGTCCGTTGTTTGAAGGTGTGGTCGTCTTCCCTGAACCCATGACGGGTTGCGGTCACGACTGCGCTAAAAGTGCGATGGAGATTAGCATCAGGCGCACGGGGCGACCCAATGATTAAAGGTTAAAGAGTGTCTATGGAGTGTCACTGCTTGTGGACAACTGGCAGGGGGCGAGAGTTTCAGTGCTCATTAGATCGCCTTCGCGAGCAAGTCGAATCGTCGCACCGCCGCTCCCACATTGAATCTCAGGTGTTCATAAATTCTGTGTCCACCACCGATCTAATGTGGGAGCGGCGGTGCGACGATTCGACTTGCTCGCGAAGGCGTCAGGTCAGGCAACATCCCATTCAGGAATACTGAACCTCGATCTCATCCAATTGATGATCAAAGCTCTTGAGCCGTGCAGTCCATGTATAGACCAGCACTTCGAAGTCGCGATTGATCACCGCCGTGCCGCTTGGGGATTCCGAGCGCGGGTCGCAGAAGTCCAGTTGATAACGTTCGCGGGCCATGGCGGTGACGACATCGGAGAGTTCACGGGCGTTGCTGAGCCAGTGCCAGCCTTCCGCGGACACTTGCTTGTCCAGCGCCTGGCATTGTTTTTTCAGGGTTTCGAGGCTTTTTTCCAGCGGTGTGCCGGTGAGTTCGCCCATGACTTCCTGGAACGTACGCCCCGGTTGCCAGTAACTGCCCCAGAAATACCGGTCGAACACCGTTTCGACACGGCGCAGCGCGACCTTGGTGTCCCAGATCAGCACCAGGGTCTTGCCTTGTTCGAGCTGTCTTTTTTTGATGCGCTGACCCTGGACCGAAGCCCAGGCCACCACCACGATTGCCATCACGGCAATCAGTGCCGTGGCGCTGTCGAGGAACACCAGTGCCTTGTCGATCTGGTGGGCCAGCATGATGCCGTAGAAATAAGTGGCCGATAGCAACACCAATGCCGCAATAGCGCACCAGAAGCCGGGAGCATAAGGGTTTTTCATTATTGGAATCCCCATGACCAACGCGAGCCTTGATTGATGAGTTCGACGCGCGACCTCATCAAATCAAAGCATAGCAACGGCCTCAGGGTTTGCCGGAGTTCATGCCTTGCGTTCGTCCGCTTTCCCAACCGCCACCCAATGCCAGGAACAAATCGATCTGGCTCATGGCAACCTGCGTGCTGGCGGAAGCCAGTTGCGCCCGCACGTCGGTGTAGGTGCGGGTCGCTTGCAAGTCCGCCAGGAACGATGCGCGGCCAGCCTGGAAGAAGCGGTGGGTCTGATCTGCCGCCAGTTGCGCCGATTGCTCGGCGTCAGCCAGCGCGTCGCGACGTTGCAGCAACGCGGAGTACTGCGCCAGGCCGGTTTGGGTTTCGCGGATGGCGTTGAGCACCACGCCATCGAAATGTGCCAGCGCGCCTTGGGTGGCGGCTTCGGCCTCGCGGATTCGTGCCCGGGAGCCGTTGGACGGCACGGTCCAGGTCAGCAACGGCCCGAAACCCCAGCGATTGGTCGCCGGTTTGCCGAGATTTTCCAGGATGCCGACGGTACCGACGGTCGCGCCGATGCTGATGTCCGGGTACAACTCGCCGGTGGCGATGCCGATGCCGGCGGTCGCGGCAGCCAGTCGTCGCTCGGCCTGCCGCACATCGGGACGGCGCTTGAGCAACGTCGCGCCGTCACCCACCGGCAACAATTGCGCAATTTTTGGCAGTTCGGCGCAGCGGTCGGTACCGGCCGGCAGTTGATCCACAGGTTTGGCCAACAGCATCGACAACCGGAACAACCCGGCCTGACGCGCCGCCTCATAACGCGGCATGTCGGCGCGCAGGGATTTGAATTGGGTTTGCGAGCGGGTGACCTGGGTTTCATCACCGCGCCCGGCGTCGCGCAAGCGCTGGATCAGCGTGGTGCTCTGGGCTTGCAGGTCGAGGGAATGCTGGGCGATTTCCTGCTCTTCATTGGCCGCGCAGACTTGGGTGTAGGCCCGAACCACATCAGCCACCAAGGTAATCCGCGCTGTATCGGCCGCGGCTTGAGTCGCATCGGCATTGGCCTTGGCCGATTCGATGCCGCGCTGCAACGTGCCAAACAGGTCGAACTGATACGAGGTGGTGATGCCAATGTCGCCGACGTTGGCCACCGGCACTTTCTCCGGTAGCAAGAACGCTTCGCCGGACTCCTGCAATCGCTGGGCGCCCATCTTCACCCCGCCGCTCCAGCCACCTGCGGCTTGAGCTTCATCGACCTGCGCGCGCGCCCGGGAAAGGTTCGCCGCCGCCACGCGCAAATCGGTATTGGAGGCCATAGCCTGCTCGACCAATTGATCGAGGCGCGGATCTTGATACAAGCGCCACCAATCGCTGGGCACCGGTGCCGAAACGACATTTTTGCCGTTCACCGCCAAGTTGCCCTGCAAGTCTTCACGGTGTACGGCGGCCTCGTCCGGCAAGTGATAATCCGGCCCGACCACCTGGCAGGCCGACAGCAACAGGCCTAACCCGGCGATAGCCAAACCCGAGGCCCTGCTCATTTCGCGGGCTCCTGCTGGTGGTCATCCATAATAGAAACCGTCGCCGTGCGACCGGCGATCATGCGGAAATCCGCCGGCACGTCGTCGAAGGCGATCCGCACCGGAATCCGCTGCGCCAGCCGCACCCAACTGAACGCCGGGTTGACGTTGGGCAGCAAGTTGCTGCCGCTGCTGCGGTCGCGGTCTTCGATGCCGGCGACGATGCTTTCCACGTGTCCGCGCAGGCGAGCACGGTCGCCGATCACCCGAATATCGACGCTCTGGCCGACATGAATGCCGTCCAGTTTGGTTTCTTCAAAATAACCGTCGATGTGGAATGAATTGCTGTCCACCACCGACAACACCGGACGCCCGGCGGTGACGAATTCCTGGTTGCGCGGTGCACGGTCGTTGACGTAGCCGTCCACCGGGCTGCGAATGGTCGAGCGGTCGAGGTTGAGCTGGGCGCTGTCCACCGCCACTTGGGCTTCCATCAACGCCACTTCGGCGCGGGCCACCCGGGACTGGCTCTCTTCCAGTTGCTCACCCGGCACCAAATTGCCGAGGCCGCGGTTACGCTTGGCTTCGCGTTGCGCCTGCGCCAGGGTTTCCTGACGGTCGGCGACCGCCGCCTTGGCCTGACGCAGGGCCAGTTTGAAACGGTCCTGATCAATGCTGAACAGCACTTGGCCACGTTTGACTAATTGGTTGTCACGCACGTCGACTCGCTGGATCAGCCCGGACACGTCCGGCGCGATCTGCACGATGTCGGCACGGATGTGGCCGTCCCGGGTCCAGGGCGCGAACATGTAATACATCACCATGCGCCAGACCACGACAACGGCGAAGGTCACGATCAGCAGGGTCAGCACTACGCGACCGATGGTCAAAAAAGGTTTTTTCATGTCATCAGGTATCGACTGAGTGAGTCCACGGCGCCGAGCAGCACAGCGTAGAGAGCCACGTTAAACAATGCCCGGTGCCAGACCAGACGGTAAAAGTGCAGACGCGTCAGCAACCCGTGCACCAGCAGGAACAACACGTACGTAATGCCCATCAGCACCAGCAGCGTGGGCAGAAACACCCCGCTGATATCCAGATCACCGATCATAAAGGCGCTCCATCGATGCCATGGGGCAGCGGTTCTTCGAGCTCGCCGGCGCCGACGAATTCCACCCCTGGCAGCAGCGACAGGCGCAGGCCGCTCAAGGCGTGCAGCAAATGCAGACGCGCACCTTCATCGCACTCCGTGTTGAGTGCACGGCGGGTGCGATCCAGGGTCATCAGCAACGGACTCGGCGCCGGCAACCGTTCGCCAGCCTTGAGGCAGGCTTTGAAATACTCACCGACCTCGGCCACCACCTGGCGCAGCAGCGCTTGCGGTACGCCGAGGACTCGCGGTGTATAGGCGAGCAAATCCAGCAGGTTCAGCGCCACGCGCACTTCCCGCAGGGCGATGCCCGTGTCCTGGCCGGTCATGGCCAGGCGCGGCAAATGCTGCATCAGGCGATCGAGCATCTGCACACCCAAGTGCCGGTGCTCAGACAACGTCGCCGGCTCGGTCAGGCTGACAATGTCGCGCCAGCTGAAACGGGTCAGGCGCTTGGCCGCCAGTTCGGCGCCGAACGGCCGGGCGATCAGGGTCCAGACGAAGGCGAACAGCAAGCCCACGGGGCCGGCCAGGTTGGAGTTGGCGAAGCTGAGGAAATCCGCGTCGTAGGCGCCCTGAATACTGATAAAGGACGAGGTGTTGACGAGGGTCAGCAGCATGCCCAGATAGAACTGCGGTTTGACCGTCAGGGTGCCTATGCAAATGAACGGCACGGCAAACGCCAGTACCAGCATCGGGAAGTCATGCAGGTTGGGCAGGACCAGAAACAGATAAAGACTGGCGAACAACACCGACATCGCCGTCCAGAAAAAGAATCGGAAGATCTGCGGTGCCGGGTCGTCCATCGAAGCGAAAAAGCTGCACGCCACCGCCGCCAGAATCACCGCGGCGCCGCCGTCGGTCCAGCCGAGCAGAATCCACAGCACTGAAGCGACGATGATGGCGGTGACGGTGGACGCCGCCGAATAGAGCATCAGCCCACGGTCGAGAAATGGCGACAGCCGACCAAGCCGCCAGTGCCGATAAACCGCGCGCCAACTGTCCTGGCTTTCGCACTGGATGGCGTACTGCAGGCTGCGACAGTCTTGCCACACATCGATCCACTCGCCGAGGCGATACAGGGCGTTTGAGAACAGCAGCTGCTTGCGATCATCCAACGCTTCGGCGGACGGTTGCAGGGCTTCGAGTTGGTCTTTCAGCGTCTGCCAGCGGGCGAGGTCGGCATCGTTGTGGCCGAGCCATTCAGTGGTCGCTGCCAGCAGCGGCGCGAACTTATCCACAAGCTCGGGCGTGCGCCGCTCAAGGGCATAAAGCGCGTCGTCGAGGGCGTCAATCACTGGCAGCAGGTGAATCATGCGACCGCGCAGTTCCTTGGTGTTGCGCACCGTTTGCGGCCGCGCGCCTTCGTGGGGGAGCTGTCCGATCATCAATTCCAGACTGTTGAACGTCGCCACCATCGCCGAGCGCAGGGCGCTAACTTCGTCCGGTTGCACGTTGCGGCTGAGGAAACGCAGGCTGTAAGTCGAGGCATCGGCGAACCATTTGTTCACCGAATCGTTGAACACCGGCGCCAGCCGCCGAGGCCAAAACATGGCGCCGACCACCGCCGCCACCGCGATACCGAGGAAGATTTCTTCCGTCCGCGCTTCGGCCACGTCCCACACCCCCAACGGGTTATTCACCACCGGCAGAGCGATCAGCGGCAAGGTGTACCCGGCGAGCATCAGCGCGTAATTATTGGCGGTGCGCAGGTGCAGGGAGAGGAACAGCAGAGTCCCGGTCCACAGCGCGATGACCACCACCAGCACATAAGGGCTCTGGACAAACATCGGCACGAAAAAAACCGCGGCGGCGGCACCGAGAAGGGTGCCGACAGCGCGGTACAACGCCTTGGAACTGGTAGGGCCAAGAAACGGACTGGAAACGATGTAGACCGTGGCCATCGCCCAATAAGGCCGGGGCATTTGCATGAGCATGGCGATGTACAACGCGATCATCGATGCCGCGAACGTTCGCACACCGTAGAACCAGTCCCGCGCCGGGGGCATGCCGGTAAAAAATCCGTTCAAGGGTTGAGCACCGGCAGATGATTGGCCGATTCAAAAGCCCTCAGCACCCGCAACGCCGCTTCCAGATCACGCTGATCGATCCCTTCGAGCACTTCATGGCGCAAACGCACCAGCTCGATTTCGACGGCTTGCACCAACTCACGACCCGTCTCGGTCAGGCTCAGGCATTTGGCGCGCCGGTCATGGGCGTCTTCGGTACGGCAGACGTAGCCGGCATGACACAACTGATCCAGCAGGCGCACCAGGGACGGGCTCTCCATCCCGGCCGCCTGCGCCACCGTCACCTGCCGCACACCCTCGCCCAAACGCCCGATCATCAACAACGGAACGGCGCAGGCTTCGGAGATTCCATAGTTGACCAGCGTGGTCTGGCAGATCCTGCGCCAATGCCTGGCGGCCACCACCATGGAGCTGCTGATGTTCATCTGGAGAGCGTCGAGGTTCTTCGGCACGAGGGGAAACACACACTGTTAGTTTGCTAACTATCAATATGGCATTTGATGGGAAAGCTGGTCAAGTTTTGAAACAATTCAATTATCCAACGAATGCTTGCCCCTTAGACATCACTCAACAATCTTCCTGCTTCTCCCTCAATAAAATCTAAAACCTCTTCCGGCACGCTGTACTGAAATTGCTTGCGTCGGTGCTTCGAGACCTTGCCGTCGTTGTCCAGACACATCATCACCAGCTTCGACAAATCGCTGCCGCGAACATCGAAACGCTCATTCACCGCTTTGATCACACGGTCGTAACGGTCCAGAAACTCAGTTTCCTCACGCAATTCGATTTCCAGCGCGCGTCGCGCCATCTGCAATGTGAATTCGACGCAACGGGTGGCGTCCCAGAAGCGATAAATGGACGGGTGGCCGATGAACTCGAAAACCATCTGGTCAGCGTCCAGCCAAGTGACATTCCAAAAATCACGAGCAGGTTTTGAGAAGTCCTTCAGCGCTTCCAGGTAGTTCGCCTCTTCGTGTTTCATGGCCACGGAGACGGGCAGCAGCAAACCATTTTCCAAGGCACCGGAATGGCAAAGGGTCTGATGAATCAAGAAACGTGAAAGTCGACCATTGCCATCCATGAACGGATGAACGAAGACGAATCCAAAAGCAGTCACAGCAGCAGCCACCAGTGGGTCGACTTGCCTTGAAGACTGATTGGCGAAGTTCATCAACTCTTCCATCAGTTCACGACACAGGTCCGGTGCGGGCGGGACATAGCTGACACCAGCGGCGCCACGCAAACCGTTATGCAGATGATTCTGTTCGTGGCGAAACAGGACAGCTTTGTCGAAAGGGTTGGAAACCGTGCTGTTCTGCAGTTCGACCAGATAGTCTTCACTCAACTCGCGCCCTTCATGGGCCTGGCGCAGCAATTGAACAAAGCGGCGAGACTTTTCTTCGCTGGGTTCTTCTTTTTCGATGGCGAAGGAATCGCGGGTTTCGTGCAGGTAAGCCCAGTTGATGGCGCGGTCCATCATTTCGGGCGGCAATGTCGCCATAAAGGCTTTAGCTCGGCCGAGAATGTCGAGACTGAGCAAGGCTTCGAGTTCAGGAGTTCGCTTTACGGTGGCGCAGTAGCGCATAGAACCCAAGCCGTTAAAATCGACGCGCCAACGGCTATTGCGCAGGGCTGGCCCAGTTACATAGCGCTTGGGATCAAATAGTGGAACAACACTGCCCCGAACCGGCATCGAATACTCAAGTTGTTGCCCGGTGAAGCTCTCCCACAAGAAGCAGGCTTTGCGGATGAACACGCCATTCGGGGATTTGGCCAACTCATCCAGCAGTTGCTCAGCAGAAACAGCTTCAAGCGCCTGAGCAAGGATGCAGAGGTTGACGCCTTCGTGCTTGAGGGCAAAGAGAATATGCTCAAGCATCGAGCCTTGAGCAGGTGCGACTGACTGGGGAACGGCCAAGCAATCACCGATCAATGTGATTCGAGTGACTGGCTTGATCATCGCCGCGCGTTTGGGTGCGAAAGCCTTAAGGCTCAGCGCATCACGGAGATAGGCGTATCCAACAACAGGCATGGCGAGCGTCCACAGAAAAAATTTACTTGGGCGATTAAAGCCCAGATTTTTTTACCGCTCACCAGTTTTTTTTACATTTCGCCATTTTCTTTCAGATTTTTTTACACCCCCCGCCCCTTCCGCAACAGCACATCCAACTGATCCACCACCTCCGCCCAATCGGCGTCATCCAGAATGTCGTCGCGCAAAAACTGCGCTTGGCTCTCGCTCCAGAAGAACGCATCCGCCAGGTGCAATTCGGGTTTAAGCGGTGAATGGGTGGCGATGAATTTATCGATGCTTTCGGCGTCATCGGGCAGGCCGAGTTGTTTGAACAGGTTGGGGAGGCTGTGGGTTGGGGATTCCATGTCGGGCTCCTTCGTCATCGCGTATGGGATCGGTGACCGCGGCGCGGCCATTCGCGAGCAAGCCCGCTCCCACAGTTGACCGCGTTTCCATGTGGGAGCGGCGGTGCGGCGATCCGACTTGCTCGCGAAGGCGTCATCACTGACGCCGCAAAAACTACTGACTCAACTCACACACTTCAGCATGCGGCACCATTTTCAGGTATTCCGGCACGCTCATGTGCACCAGGTTGTTGTGGTTACCAGCCTCCAGGTAGATGTCTTTTTGCCGGGTCAGCAGTGGGTCGATGACCATGTCCATGCCATAGGATTCGCCCAACGCAGGCACCGCGCCGCGTTCGCAATCCTGGAACAGATGCGCCAGGGTGCTTTCCCGGGTGATCTGCCATTCGCCGCTGCCGCGTACTTTGCTCAGGTCCAGGTGACGGCTCGCCGGCAGCACAGCCATCAGGAAATGACCGTGGTGGTCGTCGAGGATCACCGATTTGGCCACCCGTTCGGCAGGAATGCCCGCGACCCGAGCTGTTTCAAGGCTGCTGGCCGAGTGCGGATGGGTGACGACGTCAAATTCGCAGTGAGCCTTATTGAGGCTGTCCTGCACAGTTCTTGCCATACGCATGATGCACCTCGGAGTCCGCAATAACGTTTCGCGGACGATGGTTAAACTTTTTCTCTCCACTAAAAGTCTAGGCCCGCTGGCGCCATCGCGCGGGAAATCTGCCCGCCGGAACAACGTCAACAACTGATCAAAATTCGTACAATCAAGAGCTCAGCTAGACTGTATAAAGAACCATCTATGACTCTCCCGGAGGGTCACGTGAACACTCGTTGTTGTGCAGTTGCGCTGCTGTTGGCCTTGAGCGGATCGGTATTCGCGGCGGACACCGTCGTCCTGCTGGTGCCAAACCCCATCGGGATCTGGCTGATCACGTTCGGCATCGCGTTTCTGATCGCCGAGGCGGCCTTGCCCAATTACGGCGTGATCGGTCTGGGCGGCATTGTGATGTTCGTGATCGGTGCGGTGATTCTGAGCAACACCGAGGTGCCGGTTCCGTTGATGATCGGCCTGGGACTGATCAGTGCCCTGTTGCTGATTTTCCTGCTGATCCACGCACTGAAAACCCGACCGCGCGAAAACGTCAGTGGCGATGCAGGACTGGTGGGTAGCGTGGCTCCGGTGATGTCGCTGGCCGGCAATGCCTACAACGGTTGGGTGCACCTGCAAGGAGAAAAGTGGCAAGTGCTCAGCGCCACGCCGCTGCAACCCGGGCAAAGGGTCCGGGTGGTGGCACGCAAGGGATTATTGCTGGAAGTGGCCGCGGCTGACGCGGCGCCGGGTGGAGAATAACCATGGGCCTGCAACTGGGTTTTGCCGCGCTGCTGTTACTGGTGATTGCACTGGCGGGGTCGACCTTCCGCATCCTGCGCGAATACGAGCGCGGAGTGGTCTTCCAGCTCGGGCGCTTCTGGCAGGTCAAAGGCCCCGGCCTGATCCTGCTGATTCCAGTGGTGCAGCAAATGGTTCGCGTCGACTTGCGTACCGTGGTCCTCGACGTGCCGCCACAAGACGTGATCACCCGCGACAACGTTTCGGTCAAGGTCAACGCGGTGCTGTATTTCCGCGTCCTCGATCCGCAGAAAGCGATTATTCAGGTTGAAGACTTTCTCATGGCCACCAGCCAACTGGCTCAAACCACGTTGCGCGCGGTGCTCGGTAAACATGAGCTCGATGAACTGCTGGCCGAGCGTGAGCGGTTGAACATCGACATCCAGCAAGTGCTCGACGCCCAGACCGACGCCTGGGGCATCAAGGTCGCCAACGTCGAGATCAAGCACGTAGACCTTAACGAATCGATGATCCGCGCCATCGCCAAACAGGCCGAAGCCGAACGGGAACGCCGGGCCAAGGTGATCCACGCCGAAGGCGAATTGCAGGCCTCGGAAAAACTCATGCAGGCCGCCGAAATGCTCGGGCGCCAGCCTGGGGCCATGCAGCTGCGGTATATGCAGACGTTGAGTTCGATTGCCGGGGACAAGAGCTCGACCATTGTCTTTCCGCTGCCGATCGAGTTGCTCAAGGGGATGGCGGATTTGTCGTCCAAACCTTGATGGCCCCAAAAGATCGCAGCCTTCGGCAGCTCCTACAGGTGTACGCCGCGCCCATGTAGGAGCTGCCGAAGGCTGCGATCTTTTGACCTTCCCCATAGACACCAACGTCTGGTAACCGCGTCGGAGATTTCCTTCAAGTTGTAGTGGTGTTGGTGAACTTGTTCCGGCCCAAGCCCAGGTCTAGTCTGGCTTTGTCACTGAATAAACGGTGACACGGACGTGCAAGTCCGACGAAACTGTTTAGGGCGCAATTGCCATGGCTCATGCTTTATGGCGGCTGCGCGCAGGAGATCCTCGGATCTGCTGGGTGTCCTAAACAGTCCCGGTCTTGCACACCTGCGCACGGCCGCCACCCAATTCGCGTGCAAACGAACGGTGACGGCTCCAAATTACTGTTTAGGGAATTTTATATGTTCAAGGTATCTCCAAATCCGCCAGACAACTCTGGCACCCCGTCCGAAGAATCCTTCGAAGACGAAAAACTCAAAGAAGCCGCCGACCGCGCCTTCGCCCACTACTTCCCCCCGACCACCGAAAAACCGCCCAGGCACCGCAAAGGTAACCTCTTCACCGTCGCCCCCGATGTCAACACCGAATCCCTTCTGGCCAACGCTTCCGAAGACCTGCTGTCCATCAGCGCCATCGCTGCCAATCTGGCAGACGATGTGGACGGGACGCGGCGCTCGGTAGCCTTGGCGCTCAGCCGCATGGCCGATGGCGTGCAGTTGCTCGTAGAGCGAGCGCTGGATCATTGGGAGGAGTCGGAGATCATGCAGGCTCGGGTCAAGGTTTAGCCGAATAGATTTGTGGTGAATTGACCGCCGCCATCGTCGGAACGCCGCCCGGAGCAAGCTCGCTCCCACAGTTGATCGTCGGTGAACACAACCTATGTGTACGACTGAGATCCAATGTGTGTGGAGCTTGCTCGCGATGGCGTCAGTGCCGTCGATACACGACTTCTGGAAAACGCGTTTTTTGTTACAGACTCACTTCAACACGAACAAGCGTGCGTTGGCGCCTCCCGCCTGCGTTACGCCAACGCTCTGCCAGCCTGCGGGCAACGGCGCGAATTCGTTCGGCAAATCGACGGTGCCGATCAACCACACCCGGCCGGTGCCTTTGGGCAAATTACTGAGGCTATCGAGGTAAATATCCTGAGTCACCAGCGTGCCGAAACCATAGGCATTCGGCCGGCTCGAAGCGCCATTGGCCAACGGCGGGGTGTACAGCAGCGGTTTGGCGTCAGTGCGGTTGTAATAGACATAACTGAGGTACCAGAGCATGTCGCTGGTGACGATCCGGTCACCGGCAACGAAGTGCTGGTTCACGTAGTCCACCATGACGCTGATTTGATCGTTGGTATCGACCGTGGCGTTGTTGTTCAGGCCTACCAGTTCGACGCTGACAAACAACACCAGCACCGTCAGGGCCACCACCCGAAAGACCGCGTACACGCGGTCAATGGCCAGTGCGGCAATCATCGGCAGGCCGAGGGCATACGCGGTGAGGTAACGCTCGATGAACACCGGCGAGATGAACGACACCGAAAACACCAGCAACAACGGCAAAACGGTGTAGATCACCAGTAACGCGCTGCCACGAATGACACTGCGATCCCGCGCCAGCGCCACACACACCAAGGCCAGCACCGCCAAGGGCAACGTCATGAAAAGCGGTGTGGCCAGGGTCTCGCCATCGTCCTGGGTCAGGAACGACCAGATCATCGAAGGTAACGAGGCGAAGGTGACCGGTGTCTCCCACCCTACATCGCCATTGGCTTTGAGTTGGTCCATGTGCTGCATCAGATCTATCAGGCTGGGCACCCACGGCAAGTACACCAACACAATCGCCACGTTCGCCCACCACCAGCCGGGCTGCTGGATATGCCGCAAGCGATAGCCAGGCTGTACGCGGAGCAGCCCCAGATACAGCCAGTGACACAGCACGCACAGGGCCGTGAAGTAATGGGTGTAGAACGCCGCGCTCATCAGCAGTGCGTAAATCACCAGATAGCGCCTACGCCCGGGGTGTTTGATCCAGTAAACCAGGGCAATCGTGGCACCGATCAGCCACAGCCCCAGCAACGAATACATGCGCACTTCCTGGCTGTAACGCACGGCGGTAGGCAGCAGCGCCAACAGGACGCCGGCCAACAACGCGGCGCGGCGAGTGGCGAGCAAGTCCACCAGCCAGACGCCAAGCGCCACGGTGGCAATCCCCGGTAGCGCGCTCAGGCTTCGAATCGAAAAAATGCCATTGCCGAACAGCTCGATCCAGCCATGCAGCAGCATGAAATACAGCGGCGGATGCACATCATGGGCAGCATGCACCCAGATCCCGGCCAGCGAATACTGGCTCAGCAGCAGACTGGAACCTTCATCGCCCCAGACCGCCGCCGCGGTCAGGTCATAAAAACGCACCAGCGCGGCCAATGCCAGGATCGGCAGCAGCCAATGCTCGCGCACCCATCGAAGCAAGCGTTGAACACTCGCCCAGGTGCCGGGTGCCGCGTGGGGGCCTTGGGTGCCGTCAAGCGGCGTTTCTCTGCGCGCCTCCATTGCCTCCCCTCGAGTCTGCCGGTGAAAAAACCTTGAAGCTTGCCATCACTGTAGGACAGCCACAGCGCCGTCGTCGATGCTGGCTTTGCGACCAACGACATTCGGCGGCCATGCGGATCCGGGTCTACGCTCTTGCATGGCGTGACTTGACCACGGAGATGCCCATGGAAACGATGAACCCCTTCCTGGTGCTCAACTTCAGCATCGCCCTGAATGGGCTGCTCCCTTCGCGCAACTGAGCAGCCGCCGGGGGGTTCAAATCCCCCGGCCACTTTCAATTTTGGAGTGACGCCATGCTGCAACAGGTTCAAAGCCAACACTTTCAGGCGCTGCTGAGCAAGACAGGGACCCTGCGACTGCCGGATGGAAGTGAATTGCCGATCCACATCGACAGCCTTGAAGAAACGCCCCGCTCGCGGATGCCCAAGAGCGAGCGCATGCCGTTCAGCGTCGAGTTCAACAGCCTGAACCCCACAGAGTTTGTCGATGGGTTGTGCGCATTGGCGTTGCCGGAGTTGGGTCAGGTGCAAGCCATCTTTGTCTCCCGAGTGCCGGCCATGGGACGTGACCCCGGCGTGGGGTACTTTTACATCGCGTTCAATTGAACACGAAATTCCAATGTGGGAGCGAGCCTGCTCGCGAAGGGGCCAGATCAAACACCGCAAATCTTACCGCTGCATCCCCCAACGCTTTACCGTGACCCGCTCCAACGTGCTGAACACCAGGTTTTCCACCAGCAAGCCGATCAGGATCACCACCGCCAATCCGGCAAACACCTTGTCGGTGTACAGCTCATTGCGGTTCTGGAAGATGTACCAGCCCAAGCCACCCTTGCCACTGGTGGCACCGAACACCAATTCAGCGGCGATCAATGTGCGCCAGGCAAAAGCCCAGCCGATTTTCAGCCCCGCAAGAATCGATGGCAGTGCTGCCGGAATCAGAATGAACAGCACGAAGCGCATGCCTTTGAGGCCGTAATTGCGCCCGGCCATGCGCAGGGTTTCCGAGACACCGAGGAACCCGGCATAAGTGTTCAACGCCAAGGCCCAGAGCACCGAATGCACCAATACGAAAATCAGGCTGTTCTGCCCCAGGCCGAACCACAGCAGCGCCAACGGCAACAGCGCAATCGCCGGCAGCGGGTTGAACATCGAGGTCAACGTACTCAATAGATCGCGACCGAACTGCGTCGACACCGCCAAAGTGGTCAGGGCAAACGCCAGCACAATGCCGATCAAGTACCCCTTGAGCAGCACCACCAGCGAAATCCACACCTTGCCCAGCAACTCGCCACTGAGCAAGCCGTCATACAGCGCGCTCCCGGTTTGCAGAAAGCTCGGCAGCAGCAGGTCGTTGTTCTGAACGCGGGCAACCACCTCCCACAGGACCGCGAGCAAAATCAGGATCAGGCTTTTGCGTAACCAGCCTTGTTGCCACAGGCGCTGACCGAGCGGTAATTCACGCTCCAGCGGCACGCTCGTCAGCGGCTGTAACACCGTTTCAAACTCTTCACGCGGGGATGATAAAAGGCTCATCGGGCACTCCTCTCAATGGCTCAATAAGCAATGCGGATGTCGGAGAAATCCAGCTCACGCTCGGCTTCCGGGGACTGACCTTCATCGAACAACAACCGATGAATGCGCCGCGCCGACTCCTGAAAGGCCACGCCACCGAGGCTGTGCAAGTCGTATTGATGGCTGTGGACCTCGGCTCGCACCCGCCCCGGATGCGGCGATAGCAGCAGGATTCGATTGCCCACCACCAGCGCTTCTTCGATGGAGTGCGTGACGAACAGCAGCGTGAAGCGCACTTCTTCCCAGAGCAGCAGCAATTCTTCCTGCATCTTGCGGCGGGTCAGCGCGTCCAGGGCGGCGAAGGGTTCGTCCATCAAGAGGATTTTCGGCTGCATGGCCAGCGCACGAGCAATCGCCACACGCGCTTTCATGCCGCCGGACAAGGTATGCGGGTAGGCGTCGGCAAACGCCGCCAGACCGACCTTGTCCAGGTAGTGCAACGCTCGTTCCTCGGCCTCTTTGCGCTTGAGCGTCCTGGAAGCCAGCAGCGGAAACATCACGTTCTATTTGACGGTTTTCCACGGCGGCAGTTGATCGAATTCCTGGAACACCACGATCCGGTCCGGCCCCGGGGCATGAACGGTTTGCCCCTGAAGACGAATCTCGCCTTCACAGGGCTGAATGAACCCGGCGACCGCCTTGAGCAACGTTGATTTGCCGCAACCGGACGGACCGAGCAGCACAAAGCGGTCTGCCGGATCGATTTCAAAACTGACCTGATGGGTCGCACGAACCACACGCTGAGGCGTGCGGTATTCGAGGCTGACGTTGTCGACCGACAGCAGCGCTTGGGCTGCCGCGATCGGTTTGCTGACCGTGTGGCCTTGCAAAGGGGCGTTCATCTCGGTCAGCTCCCTTGCAGCGGTTTGGCGTCCTGGAAGAAGTAGTCCTTCCACGAGTCCGGTTTGTTTTTGATCGCGCCGACACGGTAGAGGAATTCGGCCAGCGGGTAAGTGTTTTTCGGCGTGACGCTGAATTCGAACTGTGGGTCATCGATGATTTTCAGCAGCGCGGCACGGTCGATTTTGGCCTTGGTGACGCGGATGTAAGTATCCGCCGCCGCGCCTTTATCGTTCTGGGCAAACTCGGCCGCTTCAGTCAGCGCCTGGACGAACGCTTTATAGGTTTTCGGGTTCTCGTCGCGGAATTTCTCGGTGGCGAACAGCACCGTCGGCGAGTTCGGGCCGAGCACGTCATTGGAATTGAGCACAACGTGGACGTTAGGGTTAGCCAGCTCTTGATCCTGGAACGGCGGGTTGGAAAAGTGCCCGGTCAACTCGGTGCCGCCGGCAATCAGCGCCGCCGTGGCGTCGGGGTGCGGAACGGCGATGGTGTACTTGTCGAGGCGATTGAATTCCTTGTCACCCCACTGCTTGGCGGCCGCGTATTGCAGGATGCGCGACTGCACCGACACGCCGACCGCCGGCACCGCGATGCGGTCCTTCTCGGTGAAGTCAGCGATGGTTTTGACCTTGGGATTGTTGCTCACCAGGTAGTAAGGGAAGTTGCCAAGGGAAGCCACGGCTTTGACGTTCTGCTTGCCGTGGGTGCGGTCCCAGATGGTCAGCAGCGGACCGACGCCCGCACCGGCAATATCAATGGAACCGGAGAGCAATGCATCGTTGACCGCCGCACCACCGGAGAGCTGGGTCCAGTCGACCTTGATGTCGATGCCTTCCTGCTTGCCGTACTTCTCGATCAGGTTCTGATCGCGCACCACATTGAGCAACAGATAAACAATGCCGAACTGCTCGGCGATGCGGATTTCACCTTCGGCGTGGGCCACGGTCGGCGCCACCAGGCTGCCGGCGATCAAGCTGAAACCCAGGCCGATGGCCGCGGCCAACGGTGCAAATGGAAGACGTTTGGACATGAGAGTTTCTCCGAAAAATCAGAAAGGCGCGTCGCCCTGGATGGTGGTGCGATACAACTTGCGGCGCAGGTAGCTCGGGCATCCGGCGGCGAGATGAATCAGCGAACGGTTGTCCCAGAACACCAGGTCGTGGGCCTGCCATTGATGGCGGTAGATGTTTTGCGGCAGCACGCTGTGGGCGTAGAGCTCGTCGAGCAGTTGCTTGCTTTCGTCTTCCGGCAAACCAACGATGCGCGTGGTGAAACCCTCACTGACGAACAACGCCTTACGGCCGTTTTCCGGGTGTGTGCGGACGATCGGATGAACCACTTCGGCGACCTGAGCGAGTTGCTCTGGCGTCAGCGTCGGGCGCCAGTTGCCTTCGAATTTGGTCTCGCTGTAGCGCGCGGTGTAAGAGTGCGCGGCCGAGCGACCTTCGACGGCTTTGCGCAGCGCTTCGGGCAGGTTGTCCCAGGCTTTATGCATGTCGGCGAAGAGCGTGTCGCCGCCCTCGGATGGCAGCTCCTGGGCGTGCAGCATCGAGCCCAGGCTTGGCAGCTCTTTATAGGAAAGGTCGGAATGCCAGAACTTGCCGGCATCGCCGAGGCCGATGGATTGGCCATTTTCGATGATGTTGGAAACGATGAGGATTTCCGGATGCCCGGCGAGCAGGAATTGCTTGAGCACATGAATCTGCAACACGCCGAAACGGCGGCTGAAAGCGATCTGCTGCTCGGGGGTAATGCGTTGATCGCGGAACACCACGACGTGATGATCCAGGTGCGCACGGTGAATGCGGGCAAAGTCCTGATCATTGATCGGGCGGGACAGGTCGAGGCCGATGATTTCGACACCGACAGCGCCACTGAACGGGCGGATGTCGAAGGTTTGCGGCGCGATGTTCGCGGCGCTTGGGGAAGCCGTTGCTGCAGACATAAATCACTCCCACGCACGGCACGCTCAAAGGCGCGCGCGTCGATCAAGAAACTCACGGAGGTCCCGTGTTAGTTCGTGTCGTGCGGCGCGCCGATTGGTCGGCAGGTACGCAGGGGATGACTTTATAGGTATAAGAACGTGAATTTAAATACCGTTAGCGAATAACGATATGGCTTTTGAGGTGTGTTGCCTTTTGGGCCTCTTCGCGAGCAAGTCCGCTCCCACATTGGATGTGTGTTGATCACAGAACCAATGTGGGAGCGGGCTTGCTCGCGAAGGGGCCATTAGCCCCAGCCGAGAACTATCGCTCGTGCAACGCCTCGGCGCGCGCCCGAATAATCGGCTTGAGCAGGTAGCTGAGAATGGTCTTCTTGCCGGTGATGATGTCCACCGAAGCCACCATCCCCGGGATGATCAGCAACGGCTTTTCATCCGTCCCCAGGTGGCTGCGATCAGTGCGCAGCTTGATGATGTAGTAAGTGGTTTTCTTATCTTCGTCGGTGATGGTGTCAGCCCCGATCTGCTCAAGCTTGGCCTTCAGCCCACCATAAATGGTGTAGTCATACGCCGTGAACTTCACCGTCGCTTCCTGCCCCGGATGCAGGAACGCAATGTCCTGCGGGCGAATCTTCGCTTCCACCAGCAAGGTATCGTCCAGCGGCACGATTTCCACCAGGTCGCTGCCCGGCTGGATCACGCCGCCAATGGTGTTCACCAGCAACTTGTTGACGATGCCGCGCACCGGCGATGTCACCAGCGTCCGGCTGACCCGGTCTTCCAGCGCCTTGCCGGTGGCCTGGGCCTTGTTCAGGTCAGTGCGTGCTTCATTGAGTTGAGTCAGTGCTTCGCTGCGGAATTTGCCGCGAGTCTCGTCGATCTTGCGCTGCACTTCCTTGATCGCCGATTGGGCGCGAGGAATGGCAAGAGTGGTAGCGTCCAGTTGCCCGCGGGTTTCAACCTCGGCGCGCTTGAGTCGCAGCACTTCAACCGGCGATACCGCGCCCTGGGCCACCAACGGCTCGGACATGTCGATTTCCTGACGCTGCAACGCGAGACCGCTACGGTACTGCGACTGCTTGGAAGTGAACTCGCGCAGCTCTTGCTGACGCTGGATCAACTGCTCCTCCAAACCGCCAATTTCATCGTGCAGCTGCTGACGGCGGCTGATGTACAGCGACTCCTCGCTGGCCGCCTGACCGGGAACAGCCTTCAGCACGTCAGCCGGGAAGTTCAGCGGACGGTCGTCGACTTCTGCGCTCAAGCGTTCGACTCGCAGCAGCATCGACAGCCGATCGGCTTCGGTTTCGCCGACGTTGGAGGCGAATCGCGTGTCGTCCAGGCGAATCAGCGGTGCGCCAGCTTCGACGATCTGCCCTTCGGTCACGTACAACTCGGAGACGATGCCGCCCTCCAGGTTCTGGATTTTCTGGATCTTGGACGACGGAATGGCTTTGCCGTCGCCCTTTGTGACTTCGTCGATCACGGCGAAGTTGGCCCAGAGCATCAGGAACACGAAGAAGCCGATGATCGCCCAGATGGTCAGTCGCACCACGCGTGGGGCGTCCTCGATCAGCGCTTTGTTGACCTCGGGAAGTGGCTGGCCATGCAGCGAATCGGAGCCTTTGAAGTAACGGCCGATCGAATTCTTGAAACCCGACTTAAGCAACACTGATCTGCCCCTTCTTCAACGCTTCCATCACGGCGGCTTTCGGGCCGTCGGCAAGAACCTGCCCGCGGTCGATGACGATCAGACGATCCACCAGCGACAACAGCGAAGCCCGGTGCGTCACCAGCACCACGGTTTTGTTTTCAACCACCGCCGCGAGGCGTTGCTTTAGGCGTTCTTCACCGGTGTTGTCCATGGCACTGGTCGGTTCGTCGAGCAGCAGGATCGGCGGGTTGAGCAGTAACGCACGGGCCAGGGCAACGTTCTGGCGCTGACCGCCAGACAGGTTCTGCCCACGCTCGCCGACTTGCAGCTCATAACCTTGTGGGTGCAGACGGGCGAATTCGTGGACGCCGGCCAACTCGGCCGCTTGCAGCACCATTTCGTCTTCGACATAGCGTGCGCCCGACACGAGGTTGTCGCGCAGGGTGCCGGCCAGCAGCTGAATGTCCTGAGCCACGTAGCCAATGTTGTGGCGCAATTCGCTGACGTCGATCTGACGGATATCGACGCCATCCACCAACAGGGCGCCATCGTCCGGCTGGTAGAGGCCTACGAGCAGTTTGGCCAGGGAGCTTTTCCCCGAGCCGCTGCGACCGATGATGCCGATCTTCTCGCCAGGCTTGATGATCAGGTTGATATTCTTCAATGCCGCGTTCTGTTGGTTCGGGTAGGTGAAGTTCATCTGCCGGCATTCGATGGCGCCTTGCAGCACCTTGCGGCTCAGTGGGCGTTCCTCGAAGTTGCGCTCTTGCGGCAGCTCCATCATCTGATCGACCGAGGTCATGGTCACCCGCGCTTGCTGGTAACGGGTCAGCAGGCCAGACAGCGAGGCCAGCGGGCTGAGAGCGCGGCCGCTGAGCATGTAGCAGGCGATCAAACCGCCCATGCTCAGGTGACCGTCGATGATCTGGTACACGCCGAAGACGATCATGATCACCCCGGCCAGTTGCTGGATCAGCAAGGTGATGTTCATCGCCAGACCGGAGAGCATTTTCACCCGCAGCTCGAGGCGGCTGAGGGTGCCGATGGTCTGCTCCCACTGATATTGGCGCTCGCTTTCGGCGTTGTTGACCTTCACTGCATCGAGGCCGGCGAGGGTTTCGATCAGGCTCGACTGCCGCTCCGCGCCCAGGGCCATGGTTCGCTCCATGGTCGCCACCAGCGGCTTCTGCAAGGCATAGCCGATGAGCAGGGCAATCGGGAACGCCAGCACTGGAATCCACACCAGATGCCCGCCGAGAATCGCGATGACCATGAAGATCAACAGCGTAAACGGCAGGTCGATCAGGCTGGTGAGGGTCAGCGAAGCAAGAAAGTCCCGCAGGCTCTGAAACTCATGGATGTTCTGGGCAAAACTGCCGACCCGTGCAGGGCGGTACTTCATGGCCATGCCGACGATGCGCTCGAACAACGTGGCCGAGATGATCAGGTCGGTTTTCTTCCCGGCCAGGTCCAGGCAGAGGCTGCGCAGGCTCTTGAGGATCAGGTCGAACAGGTACGCCCCGGTGATGCCGATGGCCAACACCCACAGGGTCGATTCGGCCTGGTTCGGCACGACGCGGTCGTAGACGTTCATCACGAACAGCGGCGCGGCCATGGCAATGATGTTGATCAGGAAGCTGGCGGCGATGGCGTCGGCGTACAGCCAGCGCGAACGCTTGAGGGTGTCGCGGAACCACGAGCGCGCGCGCGGGATCAGCGTGCCGTGATTGACGTCGAATTTGTGCTGGGGTTGAGCGAAGAACACTTTGCCGATGTAGTCATCGGCCAGCAGTTCGCGGCTGACGACACTTTCGCCGCCATCGCTTTCGCTGAGCAGCAGGCGCGCCTGGTCGTCACCTAGCCAACCCAGCAGGACGGCACTGCGACCATCCTTGAGCAGCAACAGCGCCGGCATGGCAATCGCCGGGATCTGCTCCAGTTTGCGTACCAGCACCCGCCCTTGCAGACCGGCGCGAGCTGCCGCGCGGGGTAGCAGTTCAACACTCAGACGCTGCTTGGGCAACGGCAGGCCGGTGGTCAACATCGCGGCGCTGGCCGGTTTCTGATGCAGGGTGCAGAGAGCCAGCAAGCCGTCCAGTAACGGATCGTCGTGCAGCGCGCGTGGATCATGGATGAGTTGAACTCGACTGACTTCTGATTCCACGCTCGGCACTCTTGGCTAACAATTGAACAATGAAGGTTCTGCTCAATTCATACCGGGCAGTTGAACCTTCGGCTTCACGTCGTTCTGCACAACGGATGCCAACGGTGCGACCACTCCCTGGCTCTTGAGCAACTCGCCCATGGTCGCCTTGATTCGGTACTGAGTAAATAACTGAATGTTTTTGATCTCCGCCAGGCGACGAGAAGCCGAGAACAGCTCGTTTTCGCTGTCGAGCAGGTCGAGCAACGTGCGCTCGCCCAGACCGAACTGCTTCTGATAGGCGGTGCGCACGCTGGTGCTGTGATCGACATACTGCTGGGCGATCGGCACTTGGGCATTGGCGTTGTTCAAGGCATTCCAGGCCAGACCCAGCTCTTCGTTCAATACGCGCAAGGCGTTGTTGCGAATATCCAGTGCCTGGGTGGACAGGTAGGACTTGGATTCCAGATCAGCCTTGTTGCTGCCGCCGGCATACAAATTGAAGCGCATGCGCAACATGGCCTGCCATTCATTGCTGTGACCGTTCTGGCCGTCGAGATCGTTGTCGGCAGTGCGACCCAATTCGGCATCGAAGCGCGGGTAGAAGCTCGACTTGGCGGCTTCGTACTGTTTCTCGGCAGCGGCGATGTCAGATTCGGCGGAACGCAAGATCGGGCTGTTTTCCAGCATCTGCGTCCGGGCTTCATTCAGGTTGGCCGGCAACAGCGCCATGAAATCGGCAGGACGCTCCAACTGATCGGGCATCTGGCCGACGGCGCTGAGGAAGTTGGTCTCGGCGTCAGCCAGGTTGGTCTGCTCGGTGATCAGGTTGTTGCGGGCCTGAGCCATACGCGCTTCGGCCTGATCGAGGTCGGCGCCGCTGCCCACGCCGCGCTGGGTGCGCAGTTTGATCTGGTCGAAAATCCGTTCGTGGCTCTTCAGGTTCTCGGTTGCCAGGCGTACGAATTCGCGGCGGGTCAACACGTCGAGATACACCTGAGCGACGGTGAGCGCGGTGCGTTCGGACGTGCCCAGCAAGGAGTAGGCGCGGGAATTAACAGTGGCTTGTTGACGCCCCACTTCACTCGACGTCGCAAAACCGTCAAAAACCATTTGCGACAACCGCACGCTCGATTCGCTGCGATTCAGGGTTTCCCAGTGATTGTTGTTGCCAGCGGCACGCGTGGTGACGTTGTCGGTGCCTTCGCGACCATAACCGCCCAGCAGATCGACCCGTGGGAGGTATCCCCCTTTCGCTGCCTTTAACTGATAATCCGCGGCCAATCGACTGTTAACGCCTGCCTGGATTTCCGGATGGACATCCAGTGCCTGTTGCATGGCCTCCGGAAGGGTCTGCGCCTGAACAAAACTGGCGGCTACGGCGAAAGGTAAAGCCTTGAGCAGGTGCAAACGCATTATTGGAGTTTCCCGGAATTGCTTGTCTTGAATCACTGCAGAACGTGCCGCTGCATCGGATGATGACAACCGGAATTACCGCTTGTCGGAAAGTTGAATTTTGGAACTGCGTCACACTCTGCGCGGCAGGTCGGCACCGAAATATCAATGTGACATTACGGGAGCGATTGTTTAGGATGACATGCGCAAGGTCAATAGTTTGGCATAAAGTTTATAGCGAAAAAATATAGCCAATTTGTTGACGAATAACCGCGTCAAAGTTGTGCCTCTAATACCTTGAAAGTACATCCAGACTGAGCGCGATCAACCGCTCTCAGGTCCATGGAAGTCTACTGAATGTGACACCCGGAGAGTCTTCAATGAGCAGTGTTGTGGCCATCGTCAAAAGCATTGTCGGTCAGGTTTTCGCTGTGTCCCCAGAGGGCGTGCGCCGCGTACTCGTTGAAGGCGATCGGTTGTTTGTCGGCGATCAGGTAGACACCGGTGCGGCTGGCGCCATTACGCTCGAACTGGCTGACGGCCGGACCCTGGACCTGGGCCGCGACACTCAATGGAGCGGCAGCGACCCGGATTCCAGCACTGACCTGGCACAAGCCACTGCACAAGCCGCGCCATCGGTTGAAGAGCTGCAGCAAGCCATCGTTGCCGGTGCCGACCCGACCACCAATCTTGAAGCCACCGCGGCCGGTCCGACAGCTGCCGGCACAGGCGGCGCGGCGGGTGGCGGCCACAGCTTCGTGTTGCTGGATGCAACCGCTGGCCGGGTCGACCCGACCATTGGTTTCCCGACTGCGGGCATCGGCACTGCCGCGTTGGCTGCACAGAACACCATCGGCGGCCAGACTGCCGATACCAGCGCCAACGTGCAGCGCGAGTCGACCCTGACCTTGAGCGCCACGCCGACCATCACCGAGGCCGGTGGCGTGCTGGTTTACACCGCCACGTTGACCCAGGCTCCGCTGACCGACCTGACCATTACCCTGTCCAATGGCTCGGTAATTGTGATCCAGGCCGGCCAGTTGACCGGTACCGTCAACGTCCCGCTCGCGCCGAACGACACTGTCTATAGCGACCCGACCCAAATCAACGTGTCCGTCACCGGCACCACGGGCGGCAGCGGCATCATCGTCACCCCGCCGACAACCCCGGCCGTGACCCAGGTCACTGACACCGTCGATACCACCACGGTCACCTTGACCGCTGGCGCCAACGTTACCGAAGGCGGCCAGATCACTTACACCGCGACATTGACCAACCCGGCGCAGACGCCGGTCACCATCACGTTGTCCAACGGCTCGATCATCACCATCGACGCTGGCAAAACCACCGGCTCCGTGAACGTCGACACCCCGGCCAATGACGTTTATCAGAACGGCAGCACCGTTAGCACCACGATCACTGGCGCCACCGGCGGCAACTTCGAGAACCTGGTGCCAAACCCGGCTCCGGCCGTGACCACCATTACCGACTCGCCGGACACCACCACCGTCACACTGACGGCGGGATCTACAGTCACCGAAGGCGGCCAGATCACCTACACCGCGACCCTGACCAATCCTGCTCAAACGCCGGTCACTGTCACCCTGTCCAACGGCTCGACCATCACCATCGAAGCCGGCAAAACCACCGGCTCCGTGAACGTCGACACCCCGGCCAATGACGTTTATCAGAACGGCAGCACCGTCAGCACCACCATCACCGGGACCACCGGTGGCAATTTCGAGCAGCTGACCCCGAGCACCGAGCCGGCGCTGACCACCATTACCGACTCGAAAGACAACACCGGCCTGAGCCTCACCGCCACCGGCACCGTCGTCGAAGGCGGTCAGATCACCTACACCGCCACCCTGACCAACCCGGCCGGCACGCCGATGACCGTGACTTTGAGCAATGGCTCGGTCATCACCATCGAAGCGGGCAAGACCACCGGCAGCGTGACCGTCGATACCGCAGCCAATGACGTCTACAACAATGGCAGCATCGTCAGCACCACCATCACGGGAACCACCGGCGGCAATTTCGAGCAGTTGACCCCGAGCACCGAGCCGGCGCTGACCACCATTACCGACTCGAAAGACAATACCGGCCTGAGCCTCACCGCCACCGGCACCGTCGTCGAAGGCGGTCAGATCACCTACACCGCCACCCTGACCAACCCGGCCGGCACGCCGATGACCGTGACTTTGAGCAATGGCTCGGTCATCACCATCGAAGCGGGCAAGACCACCGGCAGCGTGACCGTCGATACCGCAGCCAATGACGTCTACAACAATGGCAGCACCGTCAGCACCACCATCACGGGAACCACCGGCGGCAATTTCGAGCAGCTGACCCCGAGCACCGAGCCGGCGCTGACCACTATCACTGACTCCAAGGATGACACCGGCCTGAGCCTGTCGGCGTCCACCGTAGTGGCCGAGGGCGGTTCGATCGTTTACACCGCGAACCTGACCCACGCGGCCGGCACTCCGGTCACTGTGACCCTGAGCAACGGCGCAGTGATCACCATCGCCGCCAACGCTACCAGCGGTTCCGTCACCGTCGACGCGCCGAAAGACGATGCCTACATCGACGCCGGCAAAGTCAGCGCCACGATTACCACCGCTACCGGCGGCAACTTCGAGAACCTGGTGACCAGCCCGGCGGCGGCAGTCACTGAGGTGACTGACACAATCAACATTTCGACGGTCAGCCTGACCGCCAACGGCTCTGTGGCCGAAGGCGGCACCGTGGTTTACACCGCGTCCGTGTCTGCTGAAGTCACTGGTTCGCCGGTCGTCGTGACCCTTTCCAACGGCCAGACCATCACCATTCCGGTCGGCTCGAGCAGCGCCAGCGTGAACTTTGTTGCGCCGAACGATGCTTTGGCCGGCGGCGGTTCGCTGAGCGTCAAAATCGACGACGCCAAGGGCGGCAACTTCGAAAAGCTGGAAGTCGACGGCAAGCCTGCGGACACCTCGATTACCGATACGGCTGACACCACCACACTGAGCCTTACGGCTACCGATTCGATTGCTGAAGGCGGCTCCATCGTTTACACCGCAACACTGACCAACGCTGCCGGCACGCCAGTGACTGTGACCCTGAGCAACGGCGCAGTGATCACCATCGCCGCCAACGCTACCAGCGGTTCCGTCACCGTCGACGCGCCGAAAGACGATGCCTACATTGACGCCGGCAAGGTCAGCGCCACGATCAGCACGGCCACCGGCGGCAACTTCGAGAACCTGGTCAAAAGCCCGGCTGCGGCCGTCACCACCGTCACCGATACCCTCGACACCTCGACCGTCACCCTGACCGCCACCAGCAGAGTGGCCGAGGGCGGCACCGTGGTTTACACCGCCTCGGTCGGCGCACCGGTCACCGGTTCGCCGGTGGTGGTGACCTTGTCCAACGGTCAGACCATCACCATTGGCATTGGCCAAAGCAGCGGCACAGTCAATGCCGTGGTCTCGAACGATGTGCTCAGCGGCCACGCGCCGGTGACCAACTCGATCACCAAAGTCAGCGGCGGCAACTACGAAAACCTGGTCGCCGATAAAACCCCGGTCAGCACCAGTGTGACCGACACCGTCGACTCCACCACCCTGTCGCTGAGCGCCACTGGCAATGTCAAAGAAGGCGGCCAGATCACCTACACCGCCACCCTGACCCACGCGGCCGGCAGCCCGGTTACCGTGACGTTGAGCAACGGAGCGACCATCACCATCGATGCCGGTAAAACCACTGGCACTGTGAAAGTCGATGCGCCGAAAGACGACGTCTACAAGGACGCCGGCAAACTGGAAGTCACCATCAAGGACGCCGCTGGCGGCAACTTTGAAAACCTGGTCACCAGCCCGACCCCGGCCGTGACCAACGTGGCGGACACCACCAACACCACACACCTGACCCTCAGCGCTGAAAAGTCGGTGCTCGAAGGCTCGCACATCACCTACACCGCGACCCTCACCAACGCCGCGCAAACGCCGGTAACCGTCAAGCTGAGCAACGGCGAGACCATCACCATCGACGCCGGCAAAACCACCGGTTCGGTCACCATCGCGGCGCCAAGCGACGACGTCTACAAGGATGCCGGCAAGCTCGCTGTGACAATGACGGATGCCAGCGGTGGCAACTTCGAAAAACTCGACATCAGCAAAGCGTCAGTGACCACCACCGTCAAAGACACGGTCGACTCCACGTCCCTGTCGCTGTCGGCCAGCCACACGGTCAGCGAAGGTGGCCAGATCACCTACACCGCCACCCTGAGCAACCCGACAGACACGGCCATGACCGTGAAGTTGAGCAACGGCGCCGTGATCAACATCGCCGCCGGTGCCACCACCGGTTCGGTGAACTTCGCCGCACCGGCTAACACTCCGTATATCGATGGCGGCAAAGTCCAGGCTACGATTGCCAGCCAGAGCGGCGGCAACTTCGAAAAAGTCGTCACCGACCATTCGCCGGCGGTTACCACCGTCACCGATTCGGCAGACACCACCGGCCTGAGCCTGAGCGCCACCGGCTCGGTCGCCGAGGGCGGTTCGATCGTCTACACCGCGACCCTGACCAATGCCGCTGGCTCCGCCATGACCGTGACGTTGAACAACGGCGCGATGATCCACATTGCCAAGGGCGCCACCACCGGTTCGGTGAACTTCGCCGCACCGAAGGATGACGTCTACAAAGACGCCGGCAAAGTCGAAGCCAGCATCACCAAGACTGCCGGCGGCAACTTCGAGAACCTGGTGGCCGACAAGACGCCAGCGGTTACCGACGTGACCGACACCCTCAATACGTCGACAGTCAGTCTGACGGCCAACAGCACTGTGGCTGAAGGCGGCACCGTGGTGTACACCGCTTCGGTCAACGCACCAGTGACCGGTTCGCCGGTTGTCGTGACTTTGTCCAACGGCCAGAGCATTACCATTCCGGTCGGATCGAGCAGCGCCAGCGTGCACTTCACCGCACCGAACGACGCCCTGGCTGGCGGCGGTTCGCTGAGCGTAAAAATCGACGGCACCACCGGGGGCAACTACGAAAACCTGGTGGCGAATCAAACCCCGGCGGTTACCTCGGTGACCGACGTCAAAGACACCACCACAGTTAGCTTGACCGCTTCCGATTCCGTGGCTGAAGGCGGTTCGATTGTTTACTCCGCGACGCTGACTCACGCTGCCGGCACCCCGGTCACCGTGAACCTGTCGAACGGCGCAGTGATTACCATCGCGGCGGGTGCGACGGTCGGCTCCGTGACCGTCAAGGCGCCAGCCGATGACGTCTACAAAGATGCCGGCAAAGTCGCAGCCACGATCAAGGACGCCAGCGGCGGCAACTTCGAAAACCTGGTTACCAGCCCGGCACCGGCGGTCACGCAAGTGACTGACACGATCAATACGTCGACGGTCAGTCTGACCGCGACATCCTCCGTCGCTGAAGGCGGCACGGTGGTTTACACCGCGTCCGTCACCGCGCCAGTGACCAGCTCGCCGGTTGTTGTGACCTTGTCCAACGGCCAGACCATCACCATTCCGGTCGGCGCCAGCAGCGCTAGCGTGAATTTCACCGCACCGAACGATGCCTTGGCTGGCGGCGGTTCCCTAAGCGTCAAAATCAACGACGTCAAGGGCGGCAATTACGAGAAGCTGGATGTCGACGGCAAGTCGGCAAACACCTCGATTACAGACACCGCCGACACCACCACCGTGAGCCTGACCGCTACCCACTCGGTCGCCGAAGGTGGTTCGATCGTTTACACGGCGAACCTGACCCACGCTGCCGGGACTCCGGTCACCGTGACATTGAGCAACGGCGCCGTGATCAACATCGCGGCTGGCGCCACCAGTGGCACTGTCACTGTCGATGCACCGAAAGACGACGTCTACAAAGACGCGGGCAAAGTCGAAGCGACCATCAAGGACGCCAGCGGCGGTAACTTCGAAAACCTGGTCACCAGCCCGGCAGCGGCGGTCACACAAGTGACTGACACGATCAATACGTCGACGGTCAGTCTGACCGCAACGCCCGCCACCGCTGAAGGCGGCAACGTGGTGTACACCGCGTCCGTGACCTCACCGGTCACCGGCAAGGACGTGGTCGTCATGCTGGCCAGCGGTGAAAAAATCACCATCCCGGTCGGTCAAAGCACCGCTTCGATCACCGTAAAAGCCCCGAACGATGCACTGGTCGGCCACGAGCCGCTGACCAACGCCATCAAGGATGTGGCCGGCGGCAACTACGAGCACCTGGTCGCCGACAAGACCCCGACCTCGACCGCCATCAGCGACACGCTGGACACCACCAAGGTGTCGATGACCGCCAGCGGCAGCGTGTTCGAAGGCGGCACGATCACCTACACCGCCAACCTGACGAATGCGGCCGGCACCGACATGACGGTCAAGTTGAGCAACGGCGAAAGCATCGTGATCAAGGCCGGCGACAAGTCGGGCTTCATTACCATTCCCGCACCTGCCGATGACGTCTACAAGGACGGCAGCAAAATCACCGTTGGTATCGCCAGCACCAGCGGCGGCAACTTCGAAAAGCTCGACGTCAGCACAACCACTCACACCACCACCGTCAAAGACACCGTCGACACCACCACGCTGAAGCTCAGCGCAGACGTTAGCACCGTCGGCGAAGGTGGTCAGATTACCTACACCGCGACCCTGAACCATCCAACCGACACGGCGATGACCGTGACCCTGAACAACGGTCTGGTGATCAACATCAAAGCGGGCGAGTCCAGCGGCTCCGCGCCTTATACCGTACCGAATAACGTCTATACCGGCGCAGCGGACGTCAGTACCGCGATCAAGGAAACCACCGGCGGCAACTTCGAAAAGCTGGACACCGATCGCTCGCCCGTCGTCACCAAAGTCACCGACACCGCCGACACCACCAGCCTGACCTTGAGCGCTACAGGCTCGGTTCAGGAAGGTGGGCAGATCGTCTACACCGCGACGCTGTCCCATGCCGCCGGCAGCGACATGACCGTGAAGCTGAGCAACGGCGCGACCATCACCATCCTCAAGGATGCGGTGTCCGGCCATGTCAGCGTGGCCGCACCGAAAGACGACGTCTATAAAGACGCCGGCAAAATCGAAGCGACCATCAAGGACGCCAGCGGCGGCAACTTCGAAAACCTGGTTCCGAGTACTGCCCCGGCAGTGACCGAGGTGACTGACACGATCAACACGTCGACGGTCAGTCTGACGGCCAACAGCACTGTGGCTGAAGGCGGGACCGTGGTTTACACCGCGTCCGTCACCGCGCCAGTGACCGGTTCGCCGGTGGTTGTGACCTTGTCCAATGGCCAGAGCATCACCATTCCAGTCGGATCGAGCAGCGGTAGCGTGAACTTTGTTGCGCCGAACGATGCCTTGGCTGGCGGCGGTTCGCTGAGCGTCAAGATAGATGATGCCAAGGGCGGTAATTACGAGAAGCTGGCAATCGACGCCAAGTCGGCGGACACCTCGGTCACTGATTCTGCGGACACCACAAACCTGTCGCTGAGTGCGAGCAACTCAGTCGCCGAAGGCGGTTCGATCGTCTACACCGCGACCCTGACCAACGCTGCCGGCACACCCGTGACCGTGACGTTGAGCAACGGCGCCGTGATCACCATCGACGCCGGCAAAACCACCGGCACCGCGACGGTTGATGCGCCGAAGGACGACGCTTATATCGACGCCGGCAAAGTCAGCGCCACGATCAGCACGGCCACTGGTGGCAACTTCGAGAACCTGGTACCAAGCACGATTCCGGCAGTGACCAGCGTCACTGACACCATCGATACTTCGACCGTGACCCTGAAAGCCACTGAGTCGGCCGCTGAAGGGGGCGCCGTCACCTACACCGCCACTGTTGGCGCGCCGGTCACCGGTTCGCCAGTGACGGTGTCGTTGGCCAATGGCCAAACGATCACCATCGATATCGGTAAAACCACCGGCACCGTGACCACCCTCGCACCTAACGATGCGTTGAACGGTCACACGCCGCTGACCAACGCCATCACCAACGTCAGCGGCGGCAACTACGAAAACCTGGTCGCCGACAAAACACCGGTTTCGACTTCTGTCACTGACACAGTCGACACCACCAACCTGTCGCTGAGCGCCAGCAACTCGGTCGCCGAAGGCGGTTCGATCGTCTACACCGCGACCCTGACCAATGCTGCCGGCACTCCGGTCACCGTCACGCTGAGCAACGGCGCCGTGATCACCATCGATGCCGGTAAAACCACCGGCACCGCGACCGTCGATGCGCCGAAGGACGATGCTTATATCGACGCTGGCAAAGTCAGCGCCATGATCAGCACGGCGACCGGTGGCAACTTCGAGAACCTGGTACCAAGCACGGTTCCGGCAGTGACCAGCGTCACTGATACCATCGATACCTCGACCGTGACCCTGAAAGCCACTGAGTCGGCCGCTGAAGGTGGCACCGTCACCTACACCGCCACTGTTGGCACCGCAGTCACTGGCAGCCCGGTCACCGTGTCTTTGGCCAACGGCCAGACCATCACCATCGACATCGGTAAAACCACCGGCACCGTAACCACCCTCGCACCTAACGATGCGTTGAACGGTCACACTCCGCTGACCAACGCCATTACCAGCGTCAGCGGCGGCAACTACGAAAACCTGGTCGCCGACAAAACCCCGGTCAGCACCATCGTGACTGACACAGTCGACACGACCAACCTGACTCTGAGTGCCAGCAACTCAGTCGCCGAAGGCGGTTCAATCGTCTACACCGCGACCCTGACCAATGCTGCCGGGACTCCGGTGACCGTCACGTTGAGCAACGGCGCAGTGATCACCATCGCGGCCGATGCTACCAGCGGCTCCGTCACTGTCGATGCACCGAAAGACGACGTGTACAAAGACGCCCGCAAAGTCGAAGCGACCATCAAGGACGCCAGCGGTGGCGACTTCGAAAGCCTGGTCACCAATCCGGCAGCTGCGGTCACGGAAGTGACTGACACACTCAACACGTCGACAGTCAGCCTGACGGCCAACGGCACTGTGACCGAAGGCGGCACCGTGGTTTACACCGCATCCGTCACCGCGCCAGTGACCGATTCGCCAGTGGTCGTGACCTTATC
Organism: Pseudomonas sp. ACM7; assembly: GCF_004136015.1. NCBI lineage: Bacteria > Pseudomonadati > Pseudomonadota > Gammaproteobacteria > Pseudomonadales > Pseudomonadaceae > Pseudomonas > Pseudomonas sp. ACM7. Next base: position 2,485,477 of record NZ_CP024866.1, read on the forward strand.
CAACGGCCAGACCATCACCATCCCGGTTGGATCGAGCAGCGCGAGCGTGAACTTTGTTACGCCGAACGATGCCCTCGCCGGCGGCGGTTCGCTGAGCGTGAAGATAGATGATGCCAAGGGCGGCAACTTCGAAAAACTGGCAATCGACGGCAAATCGGCGGACACCTCTGTCAGCGATACCGTGGACACCACCAAAGTGACCATGACCGCCAGCGGTAGCGTGTTCGAAGGCGGCACGATCACCTACACCGCCAACCTGACGAATGCGGCCGGCACCGACATGACGGTCAAGTTGAGCAACGGCGAAAGCATCGTGATCAAGGCCGGCGACAAGTCGGGCTTCATTACCATTCCCGCACCTGCCGATGACGTCTACAAGGACGGCAGCAAAATCACCGTTGGTATCGCCAGCACCAGCGGCGGCAACTTCGAAAAGCTCGACGTCAGCACAACCACTCACACCACCACCGTCAATGACACCACCGACACCACCACACTGAAGCTCAGTGCCGATGTGAGCACCGTCGGCGAAGGTGGTCAGATCACCTACACCGCCACGTTGAGCCACCCGGCCGACACCGCCATGACCGTTACGCTGAACAACGGTCTGGTGATCAACATCAAGGCCGGCGAGTCCAGCGGTTCGGCGCCGTACACCGTGCCAAATGACGTCTTCACCGGTGCGGCGCCCGTCAGGGCCGCGATCGCGGACAGCACTGCCGGCAACTTCGAAAAACTGGATACCGATAGCTCGGCCGTCGTCACAAAAGTGACTGACACCGCTGACACCGCTGACACCACGACGATTAGCCTGAGCGCGACTGAGTCGGTTGTTGAAGGTGGTTCGATCGTCTACACCGCGACCCTGACCAACGCTGCCGGCACACCCGTGACCGTGACGTTGAGCAACGGCGCCGTGATCACCATCGACGCCGGCAAAACCACCGGCACCGCGACGGTTGATGCGCCGAAGGACGACGCTTATATCGACGCCGGCAAAGTCAGCGCCACGATCAGCACGGCCACTGGTGGCAACTTCGAGAACCTGGTACCNAGCACGGTTCCGGCAGTGACCGCGGTCACTGACACCATCGATACCTCGACCGTGACCCTGAAAGCCACTGAGTCGGCAGCTGAAGGTGGCACCGTCACTTACACCGCCACCGTCGGCGCGCCGGTCACCGGTTCACCAGTGACGGTGTCGTTGGCCAACGGCCAGACCATCACCATCGACATCGGTAAAACCACCGGCACCGTGACCACCCTCGCACCCAACGATGCGCTGAACGGTCACACGCCGCTGACCAACGCCATCACCAACGTCAGCGGCGGTAACTACGAAAACCTGGTCGCCGACAAAACACCGGTCAGCAC